>NZ_JBIVPJ010000002.1:0-309791 GCF_044754585.1 Streptomyces sp. NPDC093065
GTTGATAGGCCGGATCTGGAAGCACCGTGAGGTGTGGAGGTGACCGGTACTAATAGGCCGAGGGCTTGTCCTCAGTTGCTCGCGTCCACTGTGTTGGTTCTGAAACCACGAACAACCCCACGTCCACAGCGTGGTGCGGTTGAGAGTTTCATAGTGTTTCGGTGGTCATAGCGTAGGGGAAACGCCCGGTTACATTTCGAACCCGGAAGCTAAGCCTTACAGCGCCGATGGTACTGCAGGGGGGACCCTGTGGGAGAGTAGGACGCCGCCGAACAATTATTACGGGAAAGCCCCGCACCGGGAACGGTGCGGGGCTTTCTGCGTTTAGGGTCGAAGTATGCGCTACGACCTGGTTATCTTCGACAACGACGGTGTTCTCGTCGACAGTGAGCCGATCTCCAATCGGCTGCTCGCCGGCTATCTCACCGAGCTGGGGCACCCGACCTCCTACGAGGACTCGCTGCGGGACTACATGGGTGGCGCGATGCACCGCGTGCACGACCTTGTGCTGGAGCGGACGGGGCGGCGACTGCCCGAGGACTTCGACGACGTCTTCCACGGGCGGGTGTTCGCCGCCTTCGAGCGGGAGTTGGAGCCCGTTCCGGGCGCCGTCGGTGTGCTGGAGAAGCTCGCGGCGGACGGGGTGGCGTACTGCGTGGCGTCCTCCGGGAGTCACGAGCGGATTCGGGTGGGGCACCGGAAGGCCGGGCTCGACCGCTGGTTCGACGACGGGCGGATCTTCAGTTCCCAGGACGTGGGGCGGGGGAAGCCCGCCCCGGATCTGTTCCTGCACGCGGCTGAGCGGACGGGGGTGGCGCCGGAGCGGTGTGCCGTCGTCGAGGACAGTCCGCTCGGCGTACAGGCCGCGGTCGCCGCCGGGATGGACGTGTACGGGTTCACCGCGATGACGCCGGCCACGAGGCTCGCCGGAGCCACCCGACTCTTCGCGGACATGGGGGAGTTGGCCGACCTGCTGCGCGGCTGAGGCCTGACAATTGTCATGCGCGGTCCTGGACGGTTGTTTCTACTGCGGGACCCTGCCCCGGCGCGAAGCTGAGTGCATGACCAAGCCTCGTAAGTCCCGTACGTGCGTGTCGCTGCTCCTGGACGTGGGAGTACCCGTCGGGTCGTACTACCTGCTGAAGGGCGCGCTCGGGATGAGCGCGGTCGCGGCGCTCGGCTGGAGCAGCGTCGTGCCCGTGCTGCGGATCGGGTGGGGATTGTGGAGACAGCGGGAGGTGAACGCGCTTCCCCTGCTCATCCTGCTGGCCAACCTGATCGGGCTGCTGCTCGGCTTCGGTACGGGGGACGCCCGGCTGCTGCTGGTCAAGGACAGTGCGGTGGGGAGCCTCGTCGGGTTCGCGCTGCTGGGGTCGGTGGTGCTGGGGCGGCCCATGATGACGGCGACGCTGAAGCCGTGGCTGGTGAAGGGGGACCCGGGCCGGGAGGCGGCCTGGGTGAGGCTGGGGAAGGAGTCGTCGGCGTTCCGGCGGGCGGAGCTGCGGTTCTCCGCGGTGTGGGGGACCGCCTTCGTCGGCGAGTGTGCGCTGCGGGTCGTGGGCGTCTACACCTTCCCGGTCGACACGATGGTCTGGCTCGGGACGGTCGTCATGGTCGCCACGATGGTGTTGGCGTTCGTGGTCAGCGGTGCGCTGGGGGCGGGGCCCATGGCCCACATGATCGGAGCCGCCGTGGCCGCGGACCGCGCCCCCGAGAGCGGCACCGCCGTCGCCGGTCCCCGGGAAGTTGAGAAGAATTCACCTTTGGCTGGATCTACCCACCGGTAAGCCGGGGCCCTACGCTCGCCGCCATGACTGATGTGCTGCGGCGCGGCAGGGCCTCGCTGGCGTTCGGCTTCTTCGCCCAGGGGGTCGCCTTCGCCCTGCTGGTGACGCGTATCCCGGCCATCCAGGACCGGTACGGCGTCTCCGACGCGCTGCTGCCCGTCTTCCTCGCCGCCGTGCCGATCCTGGCCGGGGTCGGGAGCGTGGTGAGCGAGCGGCTGGTGCGGCGGGTGCGGCCCAGCCGGCTGCTGCGCTGGTCCCAGCCGGTGGTGCTGCTGGCGCTGCTCGGCGTGGGGGCGGGGGACCGGGTGGCGGTGCTGGCCGTCGCGCTGGCGGTCTTCGGGCTGTCAGTGGGGGCGCTGGACGCCTCGATGAACATGCTCGGGGTGAGCCTGCAACGGGCCTACGGGCGCAGCATCATGCTCGGGTTCCATGCGACGTACAGCCTCGGCGGGATTCTGGGGGCCTCGCTGGCGTGGGCGGGGGCGCACTGGGACCTGGCGCTGTGGGTGTCGTACCTGCCGGTGGTCGTCGTGCTGCTGCCGGCCGCGCTGGTGGGGAGCCGGTGGTACGTCGACGGGGACGGGGGTGATCCGGCGGAGGCCGCTGACCAGGGCGCGGGCCGGAGGGCGGCCGGGGCCGGGGTCGGCTTCAAGGTGCTGTTGCCGCTGTGTCTGGTGATGACGTTCGCGTACATCGGGGACTCGACCGTCTCCAACTGGAGCGCGAAGTACCTCCAGGACGTGCTGGGGAGTTCGGAGCAGCTGGCCACCGTGCCGTACAACGTCTACATGGTGACCACGCTGGTGGGCCGGGCCCTCGGGGACTTCGGGGTGCGGCGGTTCGGGGCCGTGGCGGTGGTGCGGGGCGGGGCCGTGGTCGCGGCGGGCGGGTTCGCCGTGGTGGCGTCGGCTCCGGGGGCCTGGGTGGGGATGCTCGGTTTCACGCTGCTGGGCCTCGGGCTGTGTGTGCTGGTGCCGCAGACGTTCGCGGCGGCGGGGCGGCTGGCGGCGGAGCGGGGTGGTGGTCCGGGGGCGTCCGACGCGGCGGTGGCGCGGCTCAACGTGTTCAACTACGTCGGTTTCCTGATCGGTTCGCCGCTGGTGGGGGCGCTCGGGGACGCCTGGAGCTATCGCGGGGCGATGCTCGTGCCGATGGTGTTGGTGCTGGTGACGGTCGTGTACGCCAGGTCGTTCGGGGCTCAACCGGACCGATACGGTGGCGGGCATGAGCGGCCGCGCACAGCTGATGTGGGACGAGGCAGTAACGGGCTATGACTTCGGTCCCGAGCATCCGATGGATCCGGTCCGGCTCGCGCTGACGCGAAGCCTGGTCGGTGCCCTCGGGATCGACCGGGAGGTGGAGGTCGTCGCGGCGCGGTCGGCCGGGGAGTCGACGCTGCGGCTCGTCCACCGGGAGGACTACATCGACGCGGTGAAGGCGGCGTCGGCGGATCCGGGCGCGGCCGACGGGTCGTACGGGCTCGGGACCGTCGACGATCCGGCCTTCGCGGGGATGCACGAGGTGTCCGCGCTGATCGCCGGGCAGTCGGTGGGGGCGGCGGAGGCGGTGTGGCGCGGGGACGCGCTGCACGCGGTGAACTTCGCGGGCGGGCTGCACCACGCGATGCCGGGCGCGGCGTCCGGGTTCTGCGTGTACAACGACGCGGCGCTGGCGATCGCGCGGCTCCTTGAGCTGGGGGCCGAGCGGGTCGCGTACGTGGACGTCGACGTGCACCACGGGGATGGGGTGCAGGCGGCGTTCTGGGAGGACCCGAGGGTGCTGACGGTGTCGCTGCACGAGCATCCGCGGACGCTGTTCCCGCAGACCGGGTGGCCGGAGGAGACCGGCGCGGAGTGTGCGGAGGGGACGGCGGTGAACGTCGCGTTGCCGGCGGGGACCGGGGACGCGGGGTGGGTGCGGGCGTTCCACGCGGTGGTGCCGGAGGTGCTCGCGGAGTTCCGGCCGCAGGTGCTGGTGACGCAGCACGGGGCCGACACGCACTTCGAGGATCCGCTGGCGCATCTCGCGGTGTCGCTGGACGCGCAGCGGGCGGTGCAGGTGGCGTGCCACGACTTCGCGCACGAGTACGCCGGGGGGCGTTGGGTGGCGCTGGGGGGTGGCGGCTATGCCGTGGTGGAGGTGGTGCCGCGGTCGTGGGCGCACCTGGTGGGGATCGCCGCGGGGCGGCCGGTGGAGCCGGAGACGGTGATTCCGGAGGGGTGGCGGCAGGAGGTGTACGCGCGGACGCGGCAGCTTGGGCCGATGCGGATGACTGATGGGCGGTGGCCGGTGTCCTGGGCCTCGTGGGAGGCGGGGTACGACCCTGCGGATCGGTTGGATCAGGCGGTGCGGGCTGCTCGGCGGGCGGTGTTTCCGTTGCGGGGGCTTCTGCCGTAGGGGCGGTTTCCTGGTGGTCCGGCGTCGGGGCGCCTCGGGGGTGGGGTGCGCGGCCCGGCGTTGCGGGGTGCCGCTGCGCCCACCCGTGCCCCCCAGCGGCACGACTGCCCGCAGCGGGGGGCGGGGCGGGGGGAAAGAAGGCGTGGCGCGGCTGGCCGCGGCTGGGTGGTTTTTGCGGTTACGCCGACCGTGGGGGGTTGTGCCGTTTGCTGGTCGTTGTGGTGAGGGAAGCGGCAGCATCGGAGGGGTGCTGACCCGTGGAGCTCTTCGGGCTCATCTTCTTGATGTCCGGCTGGCCGGGGTGGTGGCGACCTCCCGGGAGGTGAGTCTGCGGAGTTATCGGTTGTTCGCCGCGCGGGATCCCCGGGTGCTGATCGGGATCGATCCGGGAGGGGAGTGGCGGCAGCGGGAACTGCTCGGGCTGATGGCGGAGAGGTGTGGGGTTTCGGCCGATCCGCGCGACACCTCCGGCCAGGACGTGATCGACCCCGACCGGACCCTCGTGGCCCTGGACGCCTTCGCCGGCCGGCTCGCGGCGGTCGCCGAACGGCGGGCTCCGGTGCTGCTCGGCACCGGGCACCCGCATCGGCTGCTCGGCTTCTACGTCGCCTTGGCCGAGGCGCTGTCGGCGGCGGGATGTACTGTCCTCACCCCTGCGCAGGGTCGCTCTGTCGACATAACGACCCGGTTCGGTCTACGCACGTACAACCTCGACTACGTCCGCGGAGTCGCGTTGGTGCGGGAACCCGGCGCCGGGCACGCCGGTGGTGAGCCCGGCGCACACACGCACTCGCCGCTGCCGGTTCGTACGGCGCTGGAGGCCGCGGCCGAGGGGGGCGGGCCGCTTCCCGAGTTGGTGATCGGAGACCACGGGTGGGCCTGCGGGGCAGGTCAGCTGGGGTTCGAGGCCATCGGTCCGGCCGATACGGACGACCCCGCGCTTTTCGTCGGGGAGGCCGAGGGGGTCGTGTCCGTCGCCGTTCCACTCGATGACGCCGTGCGAGCCGAGTACTACCGACCGCTTACCCGCTACGTACTCAATCGGGCGTGTCTGTCACGGTAGGGAAGCGATGGGTGCACCTCTTCCCCATTCGCATCACCCGCCCCTACATTGGGGAGTGAGCACGCAGCGACGAAGAGTCACCGGAAGGGGAAGCCGGTGGCCGTCGAGTGCGGAAGGTTCAGGTGTGTCATGGCTGCAGCTGGCGAAAGGCCTCTGAACGAGGTTCAGTTCCTTACCGTGGCGGAGGTCGCCTCGGTGATGCGCGTCTCCAAGATGACCGTGTACCGGCTGGTGCACAGCGGTCATCTGCCCGCGATCCGGGTGGGACGGTCGTTCCGTGTCCCGGAGCAAGCGGTTCACGAGTACCTCCGCGAGAGCTACGTGGGGGTGGAAACGGCCTGACGGACCTCGATTACGACCTCAGCGCTCGGACGGGTAGGCTGGCCCCTCGTAGGTCGTGTGGGCCCATGGCGCTCACCAACCGAGTGATGAGAAGTGAGCGAGGATAGTCGTGGGCTCTGTTATCAAGAAGCGGCGCAAGCGGATGGCCAAGAAGAAGCACCGCAAGCTGCTGAAGCGCACGCGCGTTCAGCGTCGCAACAAGAAGTAGGCGACGCCGCGCCGTCAGCGTGGTCTGTGGCCCCCCACCGCATCCGGTGGGGGGCCACAGTCGTAGGGCGGCCCTTTTTCGTCATCCGCCGTGTCCGTCGGTCATCACCGCGCAACACCTACCGGCTAAGTTGGCCGGAGCAGGGCTGGAGCAGGCGGGAAGGAAGGCGCGGATCTTGGGCAAGGTCGTGCTCGTGACCGGAGTGGCCCGGCAGCTGGGCGGCCGGTTCGTCCGGCGCGTCCAGCGTGACCCCGACGTGGAGCGGGTCGTCGGTGTGGACGCCGTCGTGCCCGAGCACCATCTGGGCGGCGCCGACTTCGTCCAGGCGGACATCCGGCAGTCCGCGATCGGCCGGGTGCTCGCCGAGACCCGGGCGGACACGGTCGTCCACCTGGACGTGACGGGGACGCCGCTGGGCAGCGGCAGCCGCACGTCGGTGAAGGAGACCAACGTCATCGGCACGATGCAGCTGCTCGGCGCCTGTCAGAAGTCGCCCACGGTGCAGCGGCTGGTGGTGAAGTCCAGTACGAACGTCTACGGGTCCGCGCCGCGCGACCCGGCCGTCTGCACCGAGACCACCGCGCCCAAGTCCCTGCCCAGCGGCGGCTTCGCCAAGGACGCGGTCGAGGTCGAGGGGTATGTGCGCGGGTTCGCGCGCCGCCGGCCGGACGTGTCGGTGACCGTGCTGCGGTTCGCCAACATCCTCGGTCCGGCCGCGGACACGCCGCTCGCCTCCTACCTCGGACTGCCGGTGCTGCCGACGGTGTTCGGCTACGACCCGCGGCTGCAGTTCGTGCACGAGGACGACGTGATCGAGGTGCTGCGGCTCTGCTCGCACGAGCCGCGGCGGGGCACGCTGAACAGCGGGACGTTCAACATCGCCGGTGACGGTGTGCTGCTGCTCTCCCAGTGCTCGCGGCGGCTCGGCCGGCCCACGGTGCCGTTGCTGCTGCCGGCGGTCACCTGGGCGGGTTCGCTCGTGCGTACGCTGGGGATGACGGACTTCTCCCCCGAGCAGATCCGGCTGCTCACCCACGGTCGGGTGGTGGACACCACGCAGATGCGGGAGACGCTGGGCTTCCGGCCGGCGTACTCGACGGCCGGGGCGTTCGCGGACTTCGCACGCGGCCGGGGCGGTGGGCTGCTGCCGCCCGAGGCCCTCGCGGAGGCCGTCGACCGGATCGCGGAGCTGTCCCGGCGGGGCAGCGGCCACCTCCCGACGCAGAGCGCCAACTGAGGAGCGCAGCAACGATGGCGGACGCCAAGGTCATTCCGTTCGACGACGACCGGTCGCGGGGGAACCGGCGCAGGGCAAAGGCGGAGTCGGCGCCGGCGGGCGAGGTGCAGCCGCTGCCGCTGCGGGGGGCCGCCGCGCGCGGGGACGACCCCGTGGTGCCCGGAGCGCAGGAGGCGTCGGTGGAGCCGTCGACGGGGGACGACGGCGCCGGGGACGGCGCTCTGGAGCGACGGGTCGCGGCCGGGCTGTCCTTCCTGCGCCGCCGCCTCACCGGGGACTACGAGGTCGACGACTTCGGCTACGACGCCGAACTGACCGACCAGGTGCTGATGTCGCTGCTGCGCCCGGTGTACGAGAAGTACTTCCGGGTCGAGGTGAAGGGCGTGGAGAACATCCCCGCCGAGGGCGGAGCGCTGATCGTCGCCAACCACTCCGGGACGCTGCCGCTGGACGGGCTGATGATGCAGGTCGCCGTGCACGACCACCATCCGGCCGACCGGCACCTGCGGCTGCTGGCGGCGGACCTGGTGTTCGTGCTGCCGGTCGTCAACGAGCTGGCGCGCAAGCTCGGGCACACACTGGCCTGCGCGGAGGACGCCGAACGGCTGCTCGCCCAGGGTGAGCTGGTCGGGGTGATGCCGGAGGGCTTCAAGGGCATCGGGAAGCCGTTCGGGGAGCGCTACAAGCTCCAGCGGTTCGGGCGGGGCGGTTTCGTGTCCACGGCGCTGCGGCAGGGGGCGCCGATCGTCCCGTGCTCGATCGTCGGGGCGGAGGAGATCTACCCGATGATCGGCAACTCCAAGACCCTGGCCCGGCTGCTGGGGTTCCCGTACTTCCCGCTCACGCCGACCTTCCCGTGGCTGGGGCCACTGGGTGCGGTGCCCCTGCCGACGAAGTGGACGATCCAGTTCGGCGAGCCGATCCCGACGGACGGCTACGCGCCGGAGGCGGCCGAGGACCCGGTGCTGATGTTCAACCTGACCGACCAGGTGAGGGAGCAGATCCAGCACACCCTCTACAAACTGCTGGTGCAGCGGCGGTCGGTGTTCTTCTGACGCGAAGCGGGGCGTGGCGGCGGCATGTGGTGAGTCGGCGGACGGAGTCCGGCGCAGCTGGCCGAAGCCCGCGAAGCGGTGCGAGGGCAGCAGACAGGGGGGCCAAACTGCTGGTGCAGCGGCGGTCGGTGTTCTTCTGACGCGAGGCGGGGCGCCCCCGGTGATGGGGCGCCCCGTCGTGCTCAGTCCGCGTCCTCCGCCTCGATGCCCAGGCCGGGCAGCAGGCCCGGGAGGAGGGGCGGGAGGGTGACCTCCGGCTCCGCGGGCGGGGTGTTGCCGCCGGTGGGCGGGGAGGTGGTGCCGCTGTCGTCCTTGGGCGGGTCGAGCAGGCCGCCGGTGCCGCCGCCGAGCAGGCCGTCGTTCTCGTCGCCGGAGTGGGCGGACTCGCTGGGCCGGCCGGACTGGGAACGCCCGCGCTCGGACGTGCCGTCGTCGCCGGTACGCGGGGCCGACGGGTGACCGGAGCCGGGGGTGCCGGGGGTCGCCGAGCCGGAACCGCCCGGCCGGCCGCCGTCCCCGCCGTCGTCGTCCTGGGCCGGTGACGAGGGCAGCATGGACTCCAGCGGAGCCACGTCGTCGTCTATGGCGTCGAACACCGACGACACCTGCTCACTGACGTCCCCGAGCTGCACGGGCAGCCGCTCGCGCAGCGCTCCCCAGGTCTCCCGGTGGGACTGGGAGAAGGCCGAGAGCGCCTGCATCGGGGCCAGCGAGTCGGGATCGTGGGCGTAGGCCGCGCTGAGCAGGCGGTGACCCTCGGAGGCGTCGTGCCGCATGCCGGACAGGGCACGCCGGACCTCGCCGAGGGACTCGTGGTCGAGGGGGCCGCTGCGGCCGCGCTCCATCAGCCGGCGTGCCTCGCTCAGCCGGGTCGAGGCGAGGTCCAGGTAGGCCCGGCCCCGCTCGTCGTTGCCGTCGGCGAGGCCGAGGCGGAAGTCCTCTATGCCGCGCTTGAGGCCGTAGAGCGAGTCGCCGGGCAGGGCGTCCGAACTGGCGGCGGCGACTCCGCCGAAGGCTCCCGCGGCCACGCTCACGCTCAGTCCGCCGGCGGTGAGGCCCTTGGCCAGCCGCGAGCGGGGCCGGAACCTGCTCAGCGGGGCCGCGCGATGGGCGCCACGCGCCCGGCGCTGCTCCGGTACCGACGTGTCCGCCGCCCCGCCGCTCGCGGTGCCCTCTTGCAGCATGGCCTCGAAGGCCGCCACGAGCTGGGCCCGCTGGACGACCTTGACCTCGGGATCCAGCTCGGGCCGGGGCAGCGTCTCCAGACCGCGGGCGAGGGCCGTCAGACGGCCCTGCTCGGTCGGTTCCGCGGTGGCCCCGGCGGTCGCCGGCCCTCCGGACTGCTCGGCCGCCGCCCCGGGATCGGACTGCTCCTCCAGAGCCTGGGCGAAGGCGTTCGCCCGCCGGTGCGCCGATACGTTCGCGATCACTGGCGGCACCTCCTCTCGTCATCACGGTCGACTCCCCAGGGGGTCCTGAGGGTTGCACGCCCTGATCGAAACCATCCGATCGGGTGATCGGAGCCGGCCAGGGAGTGACCACAGGGAGCCTGCATCCCGCACAACGAGCGGCGCGGCACTTGGGTTACGGACGGCGGATGATCGGACCGCGGACTCAACAGACTCTCACCGAAGGTGACTTGGGGAATGCGAGAAGTGAACGCCCTCAGCGGGCGTCTTCCGGGAGCAGCCGGGCGAGGGTGCGCACGGCCCGGTACTGGAGCGTCTTGATGGCGCCCTCGTTCTTGCCCATCACGCGGGCGGTCTCGGCGACGGAGAGGCCCTGGAGGAAGCGCAGCGTCACGCACTCCTGCTGCTGCGGGTTGAGCCGTCGTACGGCCTCCAGCAGGGCGGCGTTGGAGAGGGATTCGAGGACGGAGTCCTCGGGGGACCGCTCGACCTCGTTGGCGTCGAGCATCTCGCCGGTGGTGACCTCGAGGCGGAAGCGGCTGGACTTGAAGTGGTCGGCGACCAGGTTGCGGGCGATGGTCACGAGCCAGGCGCCGAAGTCGCGCCCCTGCCAGGTGAAGGTGCCGATGCGCCTGAGGGCCCGCAGAAAGGTCTCGCTGGTGAGGTCCTCGGCGGTGGCCTTGCCGCCCACGCGGTAGTAGATGTAGCGGTACACGGTGTCGCTGTACTGGTCGTAGAGCCGGCCGAAGGCGTCGGCCTCGCCGGCCTGGGCCCGCTCGACCAGCTCCATCATGCGGGCGCTGTCGCTGTCCGCGGCGGGGCGGCGGTGGGTGGTGGCGGCGGCCCCGGACGAGGACGACCGCGCGCGTCTGCCGACGGCGGCGCTTCCTTCGGCCAGTGCGTAGCACGGACCGGCGGGCACGGCGGCCGCGGCGAGGGCGGGGACGGCATACGCGGTGGGGACGAAGCCGCGCAACAGGTCTTGGGCTGATTTGACCGTTGCGCGCAGCGTAGCCAGGCCCGAGGCGTCAACCCCGACGTGTGGGTACACGAGACTCCCAGAGGCAGAGCTTCCATCACGTGCAGTACGGAACCATTCACCCGTCGTAGCGAAGGTGGGGCACCGGAATGCGTCTGAGGAGAATAACGCTTCGTGCAGGCACTGCTACGCCCAGTTGCTCAAATCATCGATTACGTCGCTTCCGTGCCCGATTGACGCCCGGTCAGCTGCCACATAGTGATCGGTAATTGACCGAAACGGTTCGGAATCCGTGTGACTACAGAGCGTGTTGTGGTCGATGTGCGCAAGGGGGACTGGAGAGCCCGTCCCGGGGGTACGTCATCCCGATTGGGGCGACGACCGGATCAACGGCGGCGCCGGTGCAGCGCGATGGCCGCCGCGGTGCCGCCCGCCACCGCGCCGACGCCCGCGGCCGCGGGGATGCCGACCTTGGCCGCCTTGCGGCCGGTGCGGTAGTCGCGCAGCCGCCACTCCAGCTCGCGGGCGTGCTTGCGCAGCTTGGAGTCGGGGTTGATCGCGTACGGGTGTCCGACCAGCGACAGCATCGGGATGTCGTTGTGGGAGTCGCTGTAGGCGGCGCAGCGGGACAGGTCCAGGGCCTCGGCCGCGGCCAGTGCCCGGACGGCCTCGGCCTTCGCGGGGCCGTGCAGCGGTTCGCCGACCAGCTTGCCCGTGTAGACGCCGCCGATCGACTCGGCCACCGTGCCGAGCGCGCCGGTCAGGCCCAGGCGGCGGGCGATCACCTGGGCGATCTCCACCGGGGCCGCGGTGACCAGCCAGACCTTCTGGCCCGCGTCCAGGTGGGCCTGCGCGAGGGCGCGGGTGCCGGGCCAGATCCGCTCGGCCATGTACTCGTCGTAGATCTCCTCGCCGATCGACCTCAGCTCGGAGACGCGGTGGCCCTTGACGATGGAGAGGGCGGAGTCGCGGGCGTCCTGCATGTGCTCCGGGTCCTCGAAGCCGGCCAGCCGGAACCACGCCTGCTGCCAGGCGAAGCGGGCGAGGTCGCGGGTCTCGAAGAACTTCCTCTTGTACAGGCCCCGGCCGAAGTGGAAGATCGCGGCGCCCTGCATGACGGTGTTGTCGAGGTCGAAGAAGGCGGCGGCCCGGTCGTCGCCGTGCACCGGGAACTCCGGCTCCGCGACGGAGTCGGTTTCCTCAAGGATCCCGGCGGTCCCGGCGGCCTCCGCGGACTTGCGTGCCGCCTCCGCGGAGGCCTCGCCTGCCAACACGCTCCGCGCCGTGGCGGAGCGCCTACGGGGAGTGAGCCATCGAAGAGCGGCCATGCCCGTGAGCATAGCCAGTTTGTTCGGGTGCTTCGGAGCCGGGAGGTTTGCGGACTGTGAACTCCGGGCGACCGCACCGTGCGACGTCCTCCCGCCGAAGAGGCGCCCACGCGCGGGAGAATGGCCTGCATGAGCCCCCTGTTCCGCCGGAAACCCGCGCAGCCCGAGCCCCCTGAGCACTCCGAGAACCATCTCGTCACCCTCATCCGCAAACCCGGCTGTCATCTGTGTGATGACGCACAGCTCGTCGTCGAGAAGGTCTGCGCCGAACTCGGCGTCCCCTGGGAGGGGAAGGACATCACCGAGGACCGCCAACTCCACGACCAGTACTGGGAGCAGATTCCGGTCGTGCTGGTCGACGGACGGCAGCACACCTTCTGGCGTGTGAACGAGGAACGGCTGCGCAAGGTACTGACCGATCAGTACAAGTAGTCCGTATGGTCGCTTAGGATCGATGGCGACCAGGTCTCGGGGGCGTTGATCGTGAGGAGTGTGTGCGGCTTTGCCCCCGATGAGTGAGGGACGAAGGTCTGTATGCGCCGGTTCCCGTTCCGTGCGCCGGGGGCGCGTGACCCCGGTCACGTTGGCCGGGCAAATCGGACACCATCTTTGTGCACGCGTTCACAAAGACATAGCCTGCATTCGACGGGGCGGTCATGTAGGGACGTATGACCGCCTACAGCCCCGCTCTACCCGCAGGAGCACCGTGGCAACTGGCCGAGCACACCGACCGGCGACCCGCAGCCGAGGGATTCCCGAGGCCACCGTCGCCAGGCTTCCGCTGTACCTCCGCGCGCTGACCGCGCTCTCCGAGCGCTCGGTGCCCACGGTCTCCTCCGAGGAGCTGGCCGCGGCGGCGGGGGTCAACTCCGCGAAGCTGCGCAAGGACTTCTCCTACCTGGGCTCCTACGGGACTCGTGGCGTCGGCTACGACGTCGAGTATCTCGTCTACCAGATCTCGCGCGAACTCGGCCTCACCCAGGACTGGCCGGTTGTGATCGTAGGAATCGGCAACCTCGGCGCCGCGCTCGCCAACTACGGCGGGTTCGCCTCCCGCGGTTTCCGGGTCGCCGCGCTGATCGACGCCGACCCGGGGATGGCCGGAAAGCCCGTCGCCGGCATCCCGGTGCAGCACACCGACGAGCTGGAGAAGATCATCCAGGACGACGGTGTCTCGATCGGCGTGATCGCGACCCCCGCCGGTGCCGCCCAGCAGGTGTGCGACCGTCTCGTGGCCGCCGGTGTCACCTCCATCCTCAACTTCGCGCCGACCGTGCTGAACGTCCCCGAGGGCGTCGACGTGCGCAAGGTCGACCTCTCCATCGAGCTGCAGATCCTCGCCTTCCACGAGCAGCGCAAGGCGGGCGAGGAGGCCGCGGGCGACACCGGCGCCGTGCCGCCCGTCGCCGCCCGCAAGCAGCAGCCCTCCACGGACCAGGGGCCCGACGGGGACGTACCCGCCGTGATGCCGGCATGAGCCTCCTCGTCGTCGGACTGAGCCACCGCAGCGCGCCGGTGAGCGTGCTGGAGCGGGCGTCCCTGAACGCGGACGCGCAGCTCAAGCTGCTCCAGGACACGGTCGCCGCCGAACCGGCCGCCGAGGCCGCGGTGCTGGCCACCTGCAACCGCATCGAGCTGTACGCCGACGTGGACAAGTTCCACGCCGGTGTCGCCGAGCTGTCCACGCTGCTGGCCCAGCACAGCGGGGTCGGCCTGGAGGAGCTCACTCCCCACCTCTACGTGCACTACGAGGACCGGGCCGTCCACCACCTGTTCTCGGTGGCCTGCGGGCTCGACTCGATGGTGGTCGGCGAGGGCCAGATCCTCGGCCAGATAAAGGACTCCCTGGCCCGCGCCCAGGACCTGCACACCGCCGGACGGCTCCTGAACGACCTGTTCCAGCAGGCCCTGCGGGTCGGCAAGCGCGCCCACTCCGAGACCGGCATCGACCGCGCCGGGCAGTCACTGGTCACCTTCGGCCTGGAGCAGCTGTCCGCCGGGGCCGACGTCCAGCAGTGGGCGCGGGGCAGGAAGGCGCTGGTCATCGGCGCCGGTTCGATGTCCTCGCTGGCCGCCGCGACGCTCGCGCGGTCCGGGGTCGCCGAGATCGTGGTCGCCAACCGCACCTTCGAGCGCGCCGAGCGCCTCGCACAGATCCTTTCCGAGGGCGACGACACGGACGTGCTGGCCCGCGCGGTACCGATGGACGCGGTGCCGGGCGAGCTGACACGTGCCGACGTGGCCGTCTCCTGCACCGGTGCGACCGGGCTGGTCCTCACGGCGGACGCCGTGGCGGCGACGGTGGAGGGGCGCACCGGCGCGCCCGCCGTCGAGTCCGGCGCCGGTTCCGCCGGGGTACGGGACGCCGGTCCGGCCGGTGTACGGGAGGCCGGGCAGGGTGCGGAAACGCCACTGCCGGGCGCCGGTACCGCTGCCGCCACCGGCACCGGTGGCGACGAGAACTGCCCCCTGGACCTGTCCCCGGTGTCCTCCGTCCCGTCCGGCTTCTCCGTCATGGGCGAGGCCGCCGTGGCCGGCATGGACGCGGCGACGCTGGAGCAGCACGGGGCCTGGGCCGCGGGCGGCACGGCGGTGGACCGGCCGCGCGAGACGGGCCGGCCGGGACCCGAGGCGGACGCCGAGCTGATCGGCGCGCTCGCCGCGACGGCGACCCGCGTCGGCCGCATCCCCGAGCGCCGCCGTCCGGAGCCGGTCGCCGAGGTGCCGCGCCCCGAGCCGGTGCTCTTCCTCCTCGACCTGGCGATGCCGCGCGACGTCGACGCCGCCGTGCACCGGCTGGCCGGCGTACGCCTGGTGGACATCGAGTCGCTCGCGGACGCCTCCGCCGACGCACCGATGGCCGCCGACGTCGACATGGTCCGCCGGATCGTCGCCGACGAGGTCGCGGCCTTCGGCGCCGCCCAGCGCGCCGCGCACATCACGCCCACCGTGGTCGCGCTGCGCAGCATGGCCGCGGACGTCGTGGCCGGCGAGATCGCCCGCCTGGAGGGGCGGCTGCCGGGGCTCGACGACAAGCACCGCGCCGAGATCACCCAGACCGTCAAACGTGTGGTCGACAAGCTGCTGCACGCGCCGACGGTGCGGGTCAAGCAGCTCGCCGCCGAACCCGGCGGCGCCGGGTACGCGGACGCGCTGCGCACCCTGTTCGACCTCGACCAGGAGACGGTGGCCTCCGTCTCCCGGGCCGGGAACAGCACCACTGAGAAGAACCGAGGGCCGGCATGACTGAGAAGGCACTGAGGCTGGGGACCAGGCGGAGCAAGCTCGCCATGGCCCAGTCCGGGCAGGTGGCGGACGCCGTGAGCCAGGTGACCGGTCGGCCCGTTGAGCTGGTCGAGATCACCACGTACGGCGACACGTCGCGGGAGCACCTGGCGCAGATCGGCGGCACGGGCGTGTTCGTCGCCGCGCTGCGCGACGCACTGCTGCGGGGAGAGGTGGACTTCGCGGTTCACTCGCTCAAGGACCTCCCCACCGCGCAGCACGAGGGCCTGGTCGTGGCGGCCGTGCCGCTGCGCGAGGACCCGCGGGACGTGGTCGTCGCCCGGGACGCGCGCAAGCTGACCGACCTGCCGCGCGGCGCGCGCATCGGCACGGGCTCGCCGCGCCGCATGGCGCAGCTGAACGCGTACGCCCGTACCCACGGCATGGAGATCGAGACGGTCCCGATCCGGGGCAACGTCGACACGCGCATCGGATACGTCCGCAGCGGCGAGCTGGACGCGGTCGTGCTGGCCGCCGCCGGACTGAACCGGGTGGGGCGCATCGACGAGGTGACCGACTTCCTGTCGGTCGACACGGTTTTGCCGGCCCCCGGCCAAGGGGCACTGGCGATCGAGTGCCCCGCGGACAACGCGGACCTCATCGCCGCGCTCGCCGAACTCGACGACCCGTTCACGCGGGCCGCCGTAACGGCCGAGCGGTCACTGCTCGCCGCCCTGGAGGCCGGCTGCAGCGCACCCGTCGGGGCGCTGGCCGACCTTCTGGCCGACGGGCAGACTGTCAAGGAAATGCGCCTGCGCGGCGTCGTCGGCACGACCGACGGCTCGACGCTGGTGCAGCTGTCCACCACCGGTCCCGTGCCCGAGACGCACGAGGCGGCGCTGGCACTCGGTCGCGAACTCGCCACCGAGATGCTCGCCCAGGGCGCGGCCGGTCTGATGGGGGAGCGAGCACATTGAGCCCCACCACCTTTCCCGCCGGTCCGGAACACGGGCACGTCACCTTCCTCGGTGCCGGACCCGGAGATCCGGGACTGCTGACTCTGCGCGCCGTCGAGGCGCTGGCGCACGCGGACGTCCTCGTCGCCGAGCACGAGGTGCTCGACGTCGTACGCACGCACGCGAGGCAGGGCGTGTCGGAAGTGCACACGGATGCCGATCCGTCGGATCCGGGCACAGGCGCGCCCCAGCTGACGGTTGTTGACGGTGCGTCAACGACCCTCGGCGCCCCCGCTGTGCGGGATGCCGCACATCTTGTCATGGAGGCCGCGCGGGGCGGCAGGCGGGTCGTGCGTGCGGTGACCGGGGATCCCGGGCTCGACGCGTACGCCGCCGAGGAGATGCTGGCGTGCGCCGCGGCCGGGGTGCCCTTCGAGGTCGTCCCGGGCATCGCGAACGCCGTCGGCGTGCCCGCGTACGCCGGTGTGCCGCTGCGGGACGCGGAGGGCGCGGACGTCCGGTTCGTGGACGCCCGTACGGCGTCGGACCGCTGTTGGACCGAGGTGGGCGCGTCCGACGGCACGGTGGTCGTGTCGACGACGCTGGACTCGGTGGCCGCGGCGGCCGGCGAGCTGGTGTCGGCGGGCCGCAAGCCGGACACCCCGCTGACGGTGACGATCGCCGGTACGACGACCAGGCAGCGCACCTGGTCCGCCACGCTCGGCACGGTCGCCCAGACCCTGAAGCAGGCGAAGGTGCTGCCGTCCCCGGACGGCGGCCGCCCGGTGATAGCCGTGGTCGGCGAGCGCAGCGCCTCCGCCCGGCGCGACCAGCTCTCGTGGTTCGAGTCCAAGCCGCTGTTCGGCTGGAAGGTCCTCGTCCCGCGCACGAAGGAGCAGGCGGCGTCGCTCTCCGACCAGCTCAGGTCCTACGGCGCGGTGCCGCACGAGGTCCCGACCATCGCCGTCGAACCCCCGCGCACCCCGCAGCAGATGGAGCGGGCCGTCAAGGGCCTGGTGACGGGCCGCTACGAGTGGATCGCGTTCACGTCGGTCAACGCGGTGAAGGCGGTCCGGGAGAAGTTCGAGGAGTACGGCCTGGACGCCCGCGCCTTCGCGGGCATCAAGGTCGCGGCGGTCGGCGAGCAGACGGCGAACGCGCTGATCGCCTTCGGTGTGAAGCCGGACCTGGTCCCGAGCGGTGAGCAGTCGGCCGCCGGTCTCCTGGAGGACTGGCCGCCGTACGACCCGGTCTTCGACCCGATCGACCGCGTCTTCCTCCCCCGTGCTGACATCGCCACGGAGACCCTGGTCGCCGGTCTGATCGAGCTGGGCTGGGAGGTCGACGACGTCACCGCGTACCGCACGGTGCGCGCCTCGCCGCCCCCGGCCACGACCCGGGAGGCCATCAAGGGCGGCGGCTTCGACGCGGTGCTCTTCACCTCGTCGTCCACGGTCCGCAACCTGGTCGGCATCGCGGGCAAGCCGCACAACGTCACGGTGATCGCCTGCATCGGTCCGGCGACGGCCAAGACGGCCGAGGAACACGGCCTGCGCGTCGACGTGATGTCCCCCGAGCCGTCCGTCACCAAGCTGGCGGAGGCCCTGGCCGACTTCGGCCTGCGGCGCCGGGCGGCGGCCCTGGAGGCGGGGGACCCGGTGACGCGGCCGAGCGAGCGTCGGCCGGGGTCCCGGAGACGGCGGTCCTCGACCTGAGGTGCATGCGGGGCGTCCCTGGTTCCAGGGGCGCCCCGTCGTCGTCTCCGGGCACGCCGCCCAGGTGGCGAAGGGCCCGGAACGCCCTGTACGGAAGCCACTTGGGCAGGGAAAACGCAACTTCGACATGGCCCGCAGAGGCAGCTACCTTCGTCCGGTCTTCGGCGACCAGGGAGCGACACATGCCTCATCTCGCGCTGTACACGTTCGGTGTCCTCAAGGCACCCCTCGCTGATCCCGCACCGCTCACGGTCGACTTCTACGAGACCGGTGAGGCCGTCTACCGGGAGATCAGCCGGCAGCCCGGGTACCTCGGCCATGCCGAAGCGGCGGCCGGCGGCCGGGGCGGACACTTCGACCTGGACTGGGGCGCCTGGGGAGAGTTCGCCGTACCCGCCTGGTACGACAGGGGCCGCACGGCGGAAACCGTCGCCCTGGCCGCGTCCCTCTCCCTGTGGAGCGGCCTGCGCCCGGCCTTCGACGCCGTGTACACGGGGCTGCACCGTCAGGCGCTGAACAGGCGTCACGACTGGTTCGAGAGGACGGAACACCCGGGTCACGTGTTCTGGTGGGTCGCCGAGGGCGTGACACCCACGTGGCGGGACGGCGTCTGCGGACTGGAACACCTCCACGACCACGGCCCCGCACCGCGCGCCTTCACCTTCCAGCACTCCTTCGGCCCGGACGGAACTCCGGCCGGGAGCGGGCGTTCCGGGCCGCGTTGACAGTGCGGCGGGCCGGTGCGTGTAATGAGGGTGGTGCCGCGTGGCGCCGGTCAAAGAGCGGTGGGCCGGCCGGCGATCGGGCGAGCGCCCTTCATTCAAGGGGTACGTGATGCGTTCATACTCCGCGCCCTGATTCCGGGATCCCGAGACTCCGACGCAGCGCTTCCGCACGTCGTGCTCGTGCTCGTCCCGTCCTTCGTTCTTCGCACGCCGTGGCATGAGCCCTTGCCCCGGCCTGCCGTCCTGGAAAGACACAGAACCGTATGCCCACGTCGTTCCATCAGTCCGTCATCGACGAGTTCCGCGCCAACGAGGGGAAGGTCGGCGGCCCCTTCGAGGGCGGTGACCTGCTTCTGCTGACCACCACCGGTGCCCGGTCGGGCGCCTCTCGGACCACGCCCCTCGGTTACGTCCGCCACCACGACTCCCTGCTCGTCGTCGGGTCCAACCTCGGTGGCCCCCGGCATCCCGGCTGGTACCACAACCTGCTCGCCCGTCCCGTGGTCCGGGTCGAGGTGGGCACGTCGAGCTTCGAGGCGCTCGCGGTGCCCGCCGAGGGGGCGCGGCGCGAGGAGCTGTTCGCGCATGTCGTGCGGGCGGCGCCCGGGTACGGCGACTACCAGGCCCGTACCACCAGGCACCTGCCCGTCGTCGTGCTGGAGCGGGCCGAACCCGAGGAGTGGGAGGGGCGGCCCCGGGAGGTGCGGACCCTCGCCGACAAGCTTCTGGAGGTGCACGCCTGGCTGCGGGGGCAGGTGCGGCAGGTGCGGGCCGAGACCGAGGCCCACTTCGCGGCACCGCGGGCGGCGGACGCGGTCCCGGCCCTCGGGCTGCAGATACGGCAGCGGTGCCTGGCGTTCTGCCAGGCGCTGGAGTTCCACCACGACGGCGAGGACGGGCACCTCTTCCCCGGGATCGCCCGTCACCATCCCCACCTGGGCGACGTCTTCGGCCGGCTCGCCGACGAGCACCGCACGGTCGCCCGCATCCAGGGGGAGCTGGCCACCCTGCTGGCGGGCATCGCCGTCGCCGAGCCGAGGCGCTTCCGGGCCGCGCTGGAGGAGATGGCCACGCGGCTCGACGCGCATCTCGACTACGAGGAGGAGGTGCTGCTGCCTCTGCTGGCCGACGTGCCGTGGCCGCCGGCGGGTCCGGCCGGGACGCCCTAGGCGGACTCCAGCAGCTCCTTGAGCCGGGTCAGGTCGGCGGTGACCATGCCGGCGTCGCGCTCGAAGTCGGCGTCGGTCGCCTCCGGCTGCCGGCGGAGGGTGAAGACCACCTCGCACCCCGGGGCGTCGGCGATCACCCGGACGGGGTTGTAGACGGTCTTCCCCGAGGGCAGCGTCACGTAGTGGTCGAGTACGCCCAGGTCGTTGCGCGGGGCGAAGGCGACCCTGACCCGGCCCAGGGGGGAGGAGTCCGCGATCCATGCGCCGTCCGCGGCCTTCTCGACGGAACCGCCGAGACCGTGGGCCCAGGCCGGCAGGTTGGCCGGGTCCGAGGCGTAGGCGTAGACGTCGGTGGCAGAGCGGTCGATGTGGACGCCGAGGTGGCGTGACCCGCCGGCGGTGCTGTTCATGCCGGTGACGGTAGCGGGCGGCCGTCACCGCTTTCTTGAACGAATCGGACATCGCGGGCCGGTGGGCCGGCGGGTCACCCGGTCAGCACCAGGGCCGTGGCGAGGGCCGGGCCCAGGGCACCGCCCAGTTGGTAGCAGAGGGTGAACAGGCCGATGGCCGTGGGGCGGTGGGACTGCGGCACGGCGGAGGCGGCGTCCATGGACTGGGTGCCGTTGGCGCCGGTCGCGCAGAAGACGGCGGCCCCGGCGACCATGAGCAGGAGGGCTCCCGAGCCGGCGAACGCCGCGGTGACCGGGGCCAGGACGCCGACCGTGAGCAGGACCGCGCGGGTCCGGGTCCGGCCCAGCCGCCGGGACAGGGCGGCGAAGAAGAGGGACAGCACGGAGCCGCAGAGCAGGGCGAACAGCAGTCCCGTCGCCACCGGGCCGTCCGCCCAGCCGGCTCGCTGCCCGATCAGCCGGGGCACGGCGAACAGCAGCGTGAAGTACGACGTCGACAGGGCCAGGGTGAGGAGCGTCGCCGTGCGGAAGACGGGGGTGCGCAGGACGGCGACCGGCAGGAAACCTTCCGGGCGGCGGCGTACGTGCAGGGTCAGTGCGGTCGAGGCGAAGAGGGCGGTGGCCGATCCCCACAGGGGTTGGGAAGGCAGCAGGATCACGCCGGTGGCGAGGGCGGTGAGCAGGACCGCGCCGCGGGTGTCGACGCGGTCCCGGGCCGTAGGGGCCGCCGCTCCGGTGTGCCGGGTGACGGCGGGCACCGCCGTCACCGCGACCACGGAGACGGCCAGCGCCACCCGCCAGGACGTGGTGTGGGTCAGGAACCTGCCCAGCAGCGGTCCCACCGCGCCGAGCATGCCGAACCCGGCGCTGATCACGCCCATCCGGCGGGCGTCACCGGCCAGGTTCATCGCCACCGCGATCAGGCCCGCACCGCCCGTCGCCTGGGCGGCCCGGCCGAGGAAGACCAGCGGCAGCCAGGGCGCGGCCGCCACCAGGGCGGTACCGGCGACCACGAGGACGGCGCCGAAGCGCAGCGTGGTCCGGGTGCCGCGGTGCCGCAGCAGGGTCGCGAGGACCGGTCCCCCGACGGCCATCGCCCACGCGAACGCGGTGACCACCCATGCGGCGGTGGCCGTGCCGACCCCGAGGGAGCGGCCCACGTCGTCGAGGATGAGCACCGGGGCGTTGGCGCCCGCGGCGACCGGGGTCGCCAGCAGGGCCAGCCAGGCTATGGGCACCCGGTGACCGGACGATGTGCCGGTGCCGGTGCCGGTGCCGGTGCGTGTGCCGGTCCGCTTCCGAGGGCCGGTGGCGGCGGCTGTGTGCATGGTTCCCCCCAGGGATGGTGTGTGGTGTGCGGCGGCGGGTGCGGGCTCAGAGCGTCGTGACGACCTGCTCGTAGCGCAGCCGCGGCAGCCGCGGGTACCAGGCGTCCGGGCCCGGGCGGCCGATGTTGACGACCATCAGCGGGGTGTGGTCGTCGTCCAGGAACTCCTTGCGCAGGCCCTCGGGGTCGTAGCCGGTCATCGGGCCCGCGGCCAGGCCCGCCGCGCGGATCCCCAGCAGGAAGTAGGCGGCCTGCAGGGCGGCGTTGAGCGAGGCCTCGGTTTCGCGCCGCGGGCGGTCGGCGAAGACGGTGTCCTTCAGCGCGGGGGCGTGCGGCACCAGCTGCGGCAGCTCTTCGTGGAACTCGAAGTCGGCCGCCAGGACGGCCACCAGGGGAGCCGTCGCCGTCTTGGCGCGGTTGCCCTCCGCCAGGTGCGTCAGGAGCCGCTCGCGGGCCTCGGGCGTGCGGATCAGCAGGACGCGCAGCGGGCTCTGGTTGAACGAGGTCGGGCCGTACCGGATCAGGTCGTAGACCGCCTGGACCTGCGCGTCGGTCACCGGCTCGTCGGTGAAGGCGTTCGCGGTGCGGGCCTCGCGGAACAGCAGGTCCTGGGCCGCGGGGGCGAGCAGCAGGGGCATGACGGACTCCCGTGATTTCTCTCAAGGTTGAGTCTCTCAACGTTAAGATAAATCGTCGGCAGCCGGTCCCGTCAAGTGTCTTAACATTGAGATATCTCGTGGAGAGGAACCCGCCATGTCCGACGCCGTGGATCTCATCGTCCAGCAGTGGGAGAAGGAACGGCCGGACCTGGCCGATCAGCTCTGGTCGGTGCAGGTGCTCGGCCGGGTGCAGCGGATGCAGCGCATCATCGAGCGGTCGCTGAAGAGCTTCTGCGCCCAGTACGGCCTGGAACCGGGCGAGTTCGACGTGCTCACCACGCTCCGCCGCTCGGGGCCGCCCTACGCCATGACCGCCGGCGCCTTCCTGAAGGCGGCCATGGTGACCTCCGGGGCGATCACCAACCGCATCGACCGGATGGAGGACAAGGGCCTGGTCCGGCGGGAGCGGGACGGCGCCGACCGGCGCAGCGTCCGCATCTGCCTCACCGAGCACGGCCGGGACCTGATGGAGGCGGTGATGACGGCGCACCTGCGCAACTACGCCGAGATCCTGGGAGCCCTCGACCGCGAGGAGTGCGAGCGGATCGCCGCTGGTCTGCGCAGGGTCCTGGAGGACCACGGAGACGACTCCATCGGCTGAGCCGGACCCGCCGCCGGGCCGACTCCCCGTCGGCAAAGGCACGGTCGGGGCGGGCGTAGCGTAGGTGGTATGACGACGTACGGATCCTTTCCCGGCACCCGGCCCCGGCGGCTGAGGACCACCCCCGTGATGCGTCGGATGGTCGCCGAGACCCGGCTGCACCCCGCCGACTTCATCCTCCCCGCCTTCGTCCGCGAGGGCGTGGGTGAGCCGGTGCCGATCGCCGCGATGCCCGGCGTCGTGCAGCACACGCGGGACACGCTGAAGAAGGCGGCCGCCGAGGCGGTGGAGGCCGGGATCTCCGGGATCATGCTCTTCGGGGTTCCGGAGGACGGGAAGAAGGACGCGGCCGGGACGGCGGGGACCGATCCCGACGGGATCCTCCAGGTCGCGCTGCGGGACGTGCGGGCCGAGGTCGGGGACGAGCTGCTCGTCATGTCCGACCTCTGCCTCGACGAGTTCACCGACCACGGGCACTGCGGAGTCCTCGACGACCAGGGGCGGGTCGACAACGACGCCACCCTCGAGCGGTACGCCGAGATGGCGCAGGTCCAGGCCGACGCGGGCGCCCATGTCGTGGGACCCAGCGGGATGATGGACGGGCAGATCGGGGTCGTCCGGGACGCCCTCGACCAGATCGGGCGGGAGGACGTCGCGATCCTCGCGTACACCGTCAAGTACGCCTCCGCCTTCTACGGGCCCTTCCGCGAGGCCGTCGGCTCCTCGCTCAAGGGGGACCGCAAGACCTACCAGCAGGACTCCGCCAACGCGCGCGACGCGATGCGGGAGCTGGCGCTGGACCTGGAGGAGGGCGCCGACATGGTGATGGTCAAGCCGGCCGGGCCCTACCTCGACATCCTGGCCGAGGTCGCCGAGGTCTCGGACGTGCCCGTCGCCGCCTACCAGATCTCCGGCGAGTACTCGATGATCGAGGCCGCCGCCGAGAAGGGCTGGATCGACCGCGACCGGGCCATCCTGGAGTCCCTCACCGGGATCAAGCGGGCGGGCGCGCGCAACATCCTGACGTACTGGGCGACCGAGGTCGCCCGCACGCTGCGCTGAGCGACCTGTGCCTGCCCTTCGTGCACGGGGTGCGGGTGCGCTGACCCCTTCAGTACTCGAGCGCGTTCGACGCGTCGGTCTGCCAGTAGGTGACCGTCAGCGCGGTGTCGACGTACACGCCGCCGGAGGGCAGCTCGACCCTGGCGATGGAGCCGTCCTCGAAGGGGACCGTGAGGGCGGTCGTCTCGTAGCCGTTCTCGCCGCTGCCGTCGCCCGACGACAGGCGCACGCCGGCGTAGCCGGACTCGCCGGGGGCCAGCGTCGTCAGCGACTGCGGCTTGCTGGACTCCGCGACCGGCGGCACCGCCTGGGCCTCGCCGAACCGCGCCGCCGGGTACGGCGGCAGCGCGCACGTCTTCGAGCCGGTGTTGGTGGCGGTCAGCAGCAGGTGGTTGATCGGGCGGGGCGCCTTCGCCGCGGTGATCCGTACGTCGGACGCGGAGCACTTGCCGGGGAGATCCGAGTCGGAACCCCCGGAGCCGCCGGAGCCGCCGGAGGTACGGGAAGCGTCGTCGGTGCCGGAACCGGAGCCCGGGCTCGACGCGTTGTCGTCTCCGGTGGATCCGGTCGAGCCCGTCGACGCCTTGTCCCCCTTCGCGCCGCCCGCCGGCGCGGGGCTGTTCCCGTCCGCCGACGCGGAGGTGGAGGAGTCGGGCGCCGGGGAGCCCGTGAGCTCGTCGCCCTCGCAGGCCGTCAGGGAGAGCGCGGCCAGCGCGACCGTGGTGGCGGCGAACAGACGGGTACGGGTGAGACGGCGTGCGGACATGGAAGTTCTCCTTCGGATGCGGGAGTCGGGGCGAGCCGCTCGACCGTCGACCGGGAGCGGCTGCTTTGATGACCACAGCATGCGGCCGTGATCGTCCCGGCCGCCGGCATCGGGGGAACATGCGGGACGGTGGGACGCCGGGAACGCCCTGACCTGCGGGAACGATGTCCCTCTGGGATGCGCTACGGGGATGCGAGAAGAGGGAGGAACGGTGGCGGGGGACGACTTCGCGGGACTGCTTCGGGAGCTGAAGGAGCGGTCCGGACTCAGTTACGGGGCACTCGGCAAGCGGCTGCACATGAGCGGCTCGACCCTGCACCGGTACGTCAGCGGAGAGGTGGTGCCGGTCGAGTTCGCGCCCGTCGAGCGGCTCGCCCGCGTGTGCCGGGCGACCCCCGACGAACTGCTCGAACTCCATCGCCGCTGGATCCGCGCGGATGCGCTGCGCGGCGTGAAGAAGGAGGACGACGAGGGCGGCGGCGAGGATGTCGGCAAGGCCGAGGGCACGGAGGGTGTCGAGGGCACGGAGGGTGCGGTCGCGGACAGTGCCCCGCCCGCCCCGTCGGCTTCGGCTTCGGCGTCGCCGGCCCCGGACGCGCCGCCCGCCCTCAACGCACCCGTCCCGCCCCGCCGCCGCGTCCCGCGCGCCGCGCTCTACGCCGCGACCGGTGTCGTCGCCGTCAGTGCCGCCGTGGCGCTCGTGGCGAACCTCGTGTCGTCCCCGGACGGCACCGACGGGAGCCGCGGTCCCGCCGGGGCCGTCGCACGGACCTCCGCGTCGCTGTCCGCGACCGCCACCGCACCGGCGTCCCCGAGCCCGAGCGCGTCGTCACCGTCCGTCTCCGCCTCGCCGTCCGGATCCCCCTTGGCGCCACCGTCGCGTGCGGGCGCCGCCACGCCGAGCCGTCAGGCACCGC
This sequence comes from Streptomyces sp. NPDC093065, assembly GCF_044754585.1. Classification (NCBI taxonomy): domain Bacteria; kingdom Bacillati; phylum Actinomycetota; class Actinomycetes; order Kitasatosporales; family Streptomycetaceae; genus Streptomyces; species Streptomyces sp. NPDC093065. Next base: position 25,338 of record NZ_JBIVPJ010000002.1, read on the forward strand.
CCACCGGGACCCCGTTCACGGTGTCGACCAACCCCTACTACTGGTACCTGCCCTGCGACCACGCCTTCCTGGTCGACCGCAGCCCGGAGAACGTGCCGAAGCCGCCGCCCCAGCAGGGCGCCGTCGGCTGGGCCGTTCCGCTCAAGGCGGTCTCCGCGAACCGGCAGGAGGCCGTCCTCACCGTGCAGGGCACCGGACCGGAGACGGTGATCCTGGAGGACCTGCACGTCCGGGTGGTGAGCAGCGGGCCGGCGCTGGACTGGAACCAGTACGTGATGGGCAACGGCTGCGGCGGCCAGGTGGACACCAAGTCCTTCGACGTGTCGCTCGACCTGGGCACCCCGACGGCGACGCCGATCGGAGGCCAGCGGGACTTCCCGTACAGCGTCACCGAGTCCGACGCGGAGGTCTTCCACGTCACCGCGCACACCAGCGGGCAGGACGTCAGCTGGTACCTGGAGCTGGAGTGGTCCAGCGGCGGCCGGCACGGCATCACGCGCGTCGACGACCACGGCCGGCCGTTCCGCACCAGTGCCTCCCGGGACGCCTCCTATTACGCGTACCCGCTCGGCGGCAAGGGCTGGGAGCTGGTCGAGGGCGACTGAGGGACCGGACAGGTGCGCCGGGTGGTCGCCGAGCAGGCCGGGTGCATTGGTCGTTGGCCGTGCCCCGGCCATCACTCCGGTTCGTTTCGGCGGACGGCGGACGGCGGCCGACGCCCCGGCGGTCGCACGGGTGTCCGGATCGCGGAAAGTCACCTGTAGGCGGCACGTAGTTCTCTACGCTGCGCGCATGACCGTGACCGAGAACGCGTCCGCCGCCACCGCCGTGACCGCTCCGCTGCCGCCGCTCGCCGCGCGGGCCCGCTCGATCGGCGGTTCGCCGGTACGGGACATCCTCGCCGTCACCGCCCGTCCCGAGGTGATCAACTTCGCGGGCGGACTGCCGGCCCCCGAGCTGTTCGACGCCGACGGCATCGCCGCCGCGTACCGGGACGTACTCGCCGAGGCCCCCGCGCGGGCCCTGCAGTACTCCACCACCGAGGGCGAGCCCGCCCTGCGGGCCGCGCTCGCCGCCCGCAACTCGGCGCGCGGACTGGCCACCGAAGCCGACGACATCCTCGTCACGACCGGTTCGCAGCAGGCCCTGTCGCTGCTCGCCACCGCCCTGCTCGAACCGGGCGACACCGTCCTCGTCGAGCGCCCCTGCTACCTGGCCGCGCTCCAGGCCTTCGGTTTCGCGGGCGCCCGGGTGGTGGCCGTGCCCGGGGACGAGGACGGGATCGATCCCCAGGCGCTGGAGGAGCTGGTGGTGCGCGAGCGCCCCAAGCTGCTCTACACGGTCCCCACCTTCTCCAACCCCACCGGCCGCACCATGCCCGCCGCCCGCCGCGCCGCCGTGGCCGAGACCGCCGGACGGTGCGGCCTGTGGATCGTCGAGGACGACCCGTACGGCGAACTGCGCTTCGAGGGCGAGCGCGTGCCGTGGATCGCCTCCTACGAGGGCGCCCGGGACCGGACCGTGCTGCTGGGCTCCTTCTCCAAGGTCATGGCACCCGGCCTGCGCCTGGGCTGGCTGCGGGCCCCCGCCGAGCTGCGCCGGGCCTGCGCGGTCGCCAAGCAGGCCGCCGACCTGCACACCCCCACCGTCAACCAGCTCGCCGCCGCCCGCTACCTCGCCGACCGGGACCTGGACGCCCACGTCGGCCGCGTCGCCGCCGCCTACGGCTCCCGCCGGGACGCCATGCTCGCCGGCCTGGCCGACACGCTCCCGGCGGGCTCGGCGTGGACCCGGCCCGAGGGCGGCATGTTCCTGTGGGTCCGGCTGCCCGAGCCGTACGACACCACCGCCCTGCTCCCCGGCGTCGTCCGGCACGACGTGGCGTACGTCCCCGGCGCTCCCTTCTACGCCGGTGAGCCCGACCGGGCCACGCTGCGGCTCTGCTTCGTCACCCAGACCCCGGACGAGATCGCGGAGGGGCTGCGGAGGCTGGGGGAGGGGCTGGCCGAGGTGCGTCCGGCGGTCTAGGACCAATTGCGGAGGGCGAGGGCGTCGTCGCCGCACGTACGGTGAGGGCATGTCTGACAGTGCACGGACGGCACCCTTCTCCCTGGACGCCTACCTCGAGCGCATCGGCTGGGAGGGCGGGCGGCGGCCCGACGCGGCCACCCTGCGCGGCGTGCAGCTCGCCCACCTGAGGGCAGTCCCGTTCGAGAACCTCGACGCCCTGGGCGGCCGGGCCCCGTCCCTGGACCTTTCCGACCTGACGGCCAAGCTGGTCCAGGGCCGCAGGCGCGGGGGCTACTGCTACGAGCACAACACCCTGTTCGCGGCGGCCCTGGAGGCGCTCGGCGTCCGGGTGACCCGGCTGACCGCACGGGTCGTCGTCGGCGCCGACCGCTTCGAGGACCGCCCGCGCACCCACATGGCCCTCCTCGCCGAGTTGCCCGGCGATCCGCGGCCCCACCTCGTCGACGTCGGTTTCGGTGCCGTCGGCTCGCTGCTGGAACCGGTGCCGCTGATCGTGGACACCGAGTTCCACGACGCCGGACGCCGGCACCGGCTGGTGCACGCGCCGGGCCGGGGGCCGCTGGCGACCTGGGTGCTCCAGGCGTACCTCGCGGGTGGCTGGGAGGCGCAGTACGCCTTCACCGTGGAGCCGTTCGAGCCGCCCGACTACGAGGTGATCAACTGGCACGTCGCCACGAACCCGCGGTCCCCGTTCGCCCGGCGCCTCTACGTGCAGCGCCTCACCCCGGACGCGCACCTGCTCCTCGACGGCGACCACGTCACCGTGACGCGCACCGACGACGGCACGGTCACCGAACGGAAGCTGCCCGACGAGACGGAGGCCCGCCGGGCACTGGCGGACGAGTTCGGCATCGACGCCCCCGAGGGGCTGACGCTGCTGCGGTGAGGGTGCTCAGAGCCGCTCGGGCGTCCGGATGCCCAGCAGGGCCATGCCCCGGTGCAGGGTGCGGGCCGTGAGGTCGCACAGGAACAGGCGGTTCTCCACCTGCGCGGGCGTCTCGGCCTTCAGGACCGGGCACTTGTCGTAGAACGACGTGTACAGCGACGCCAGCTGGTACAGGTACGCGGCGAGCTTGTGCGGGGCGTACTCCGCGGCCGCCTCGAAGACCGTGTCCCCGAACGCGTCCAGGTGCAGGCCCAGCGCGCGCTCCGCCTCGTGCAGCGCCAGCTCCGGGTGGGCGGCGGGGCGGACCTCGCCGGCCTTGCGCAGGATGGACTGGATACGGGCGTAGGCGTACTGGAGGTAGACGCTGGTGTCGCCGTTGAGCGAGACCATCTGGTCCAGGTCGAACTTGTAGTCGCGGTTCGGCGACGTCGACAGGTCCGCGTACTTCACGGCGCCGATGCCGACCTGCACCGCCCGCTCCCGGATCTCGTCCTCGGTGAGGTCCCGCGCCTTCTCCCGCACGACCTGCGCGGCCCGCTGCACGGCCTCGTCCAGCAGGTCCTCAAGGCGTACGGATTCGCCCGCGCGCGTCTTGAAGGGCTTGCCGTCCGCGCCGAGCACCGTGCCGTAGGCCATGTTGTGCGCGGTGACCTCGTCGCCGAGCCAGCCGGCCCGGCGGGCGGTCTCGAAGACCATCCTGAAGTGCAGCGACTGGCGTACGTCGACGACGTACAGCAGCGTGGTGGCGTGCAGGTCCTGGACGCGGCCCCGGATCGCGGTCAGGTCGGAGGCCGCGTAGCCGAAGCCGCCGTCGGCCTTCTGCACGATCAGCGGGACCGGCTGGTCGTCCTTGCCGCGGATCTCGTCGAAGAAGACCACGAGCGCGCCCTCGGAGCGCACCGCGACCCCCATCTCCTCAAGGAGGCGGGCGGTCTCGGGCATGCCGTCGTTGTACGCGGACTCGCCGACGATCTCCTCGTCGCGGATCTCCATGTCGAGCTTGTCGAAGACGGAGTAGAAGTAGACCTTCGACTCGTCCACGAACTGCTGCCACAGCTCCAGCGTCTCCTTGTCGCCGGACTGCAGGGCGACGACCCGCTTGCGGGCCCGCTCCTTGAACGCGTCGTCCCCGTCGAAGAGGACACGCGACGCCTTGTACACCCGGTTCAGGTTCGACATGGCCTGCTCGCCGTCGACGTCCTCGGCCGGGGCCAGCTCGCCGGGGTGCTCGAACAGGTACTGGATGAGCATGCCGAACTGGGTGCCCCAGTCACCGATGTGGTGCCGGCCGATCGTCTTCTCGCCGGTGAAGTCGAGCATGCCGCGCAGCGCGTCGCCGATGACGGCGGAGCGCAGGTGGCCGACGTGCATCTCCTTCGCCACGTTCGGCTGGGCGTAGTCGACGACCGTGACGCCCGCGTCCGCCTTCAGCGGCACGCCGAGGCGCTCGCCGTCCGCGAGACGCGCGGCGAGGTTCGCGGTGATCGCCCGGTCGGCGACGGTGATGTTGAGGAAGCCGGGGCCGGAGACCTCGACGTCCTTGATCAGCTCGTCACCGGTGGTGATCCGCGCGACGACCTCGGCCGCCAGCTCCCGCGGGTCGGCCTTCGCCTTCTTGGCCAGTGCGAGGATGCCGTTGGCCTGGTAGTCCGCCCGGTCACTACGTCGCAGCAGCGGGTCCGCGCCGGCGGCCTCCGGCCGGGTGGCCGTGAGGGCGGACGCGAGGTGCTGCTGGACGGAGTCGCTGAGGGACGTGACCGAGGCCATGGAGTGGCTGCCGTTCTGCTCGGGTTCGTGGAAGGAGTACAGAAACCGAGTATCCCATGCGGTGAAAAGCGGTTTTCGCGGATGCGGGCCGGGCTGGGAGAATGAAGCGGTCAGCCGTGCGACCGTACCGGCTGCCTCCGGAGCAGTTGCCAGAGAAGTTTCAGGGAAGAGGACGTGCCGATCGTGGCTCAGAGCACAGAGACCACCGACTGGGTCTCCCGTTTCGCGGACGAGGTCGTCGCCGAGTCGGAGCGTCGTGCCCCGGGCGCGAAAACATCAGTCGCTACCGCTCCGGGCGGTGTCGTCGTCGCCTCCGGACTCTCCCCCTCCGGCCCCATCCACCTGGGCAACCTGCGCGAGGTCATGACCCCGCACCTGGTCGCCGACGAGATCCGCCGCCGGGGGTACGAGGTGCGGCACCTGATCTCCTGGGACGACTACGACCGCTACCGCAAGGTGCCGGCCGGTGTCCCCGGCGTGGACGAGTCCTGGGCCGAGCACATCGGCAAGCCCCTGACCTCGGTCCCGGCACCCAAGGGCTCCCCGCACCCGAACTGGGCGGAGCACTTCAAGGCCGCGATGGTGGCCTCGCTCGCCGAGATGGGCGTCGAGTTCGACGGCATCAGCCAGACCGAGCAGTACACCTCCGGCGTCTACCGCGAGCAGATCCTGCACGCCATGAAGCACCGGCGGGACATCGACGCGATCCTCGACCAGTACCGCACCAGGAAGGCACCGGCGAAGAAGCCGCAGAAGTCCCAGAAGCCCGTCGACGAGGCCGAACTGGAGGCCGCCGAGGGCTCCGGAGCCGCCGCCGAGGACGACGGCGGCTCCGGCTCCGCCGGGTACTTCCCGTACAAGCCGTACTGCGGCAACTGCGAGAAGGACCTGACGACGGTCACCGCCTACGACGACGACTCGACCGAGCTGACCTACACCTGCACCGCCTGCGGCTTCTCCGAGACCGTGCGGCTGAGCGAGTTCAACCGCGGCAAGCTGGTCTGGAAGGTCGACTGGCCGATGCGCTGGGCCTACGAGGGCGTGATCTTCGAGCCCAGCGGCGTCGACCACTCCTCGCCCGGATCGTCGTTCCAGGTCGGCGGGCAGATCGTCGGCATCTTCGGCGGCAAGCAGCCGATCGGGCCGATGTACGCCTTCGTCGGCATCAGCGGCATGGCCAAGATGTCCTCGTCCAAGGGCGGCGTGCCCACTCCGGCCGACGCGCTCCAGATCATGGAGCCGCAGCTGCTGCGCTGGCTGTACGCCCGCCGCCGCCCCAACCAGTCCTTCAAGATCGCCTTCGACCAGGAGATCCAGCGGCTGTACGACGAGTGGGACCGCCTCGACGCCAAGGTCGCCGACGGCAGCGCCCTGCCCGCCGACGCCGCCGCCCACGCGCGCGCCGTCGGCACCGCCGCCGGCGAGCTGCCGAAGACGCCCAGGCCGCTGCCGTACCGCACGCTGGCCTCCGTGGCCGACATCACCGCCGGCCACGAGGACCAGGCGCTGCGCATCCTCGGCGAGCTGGACCCGGCCGACCCGATCGCGTCGCTGGACGAGGCCCGGCCGCGTTACGACAGGGCCGAGGCGTGGATCAACACCCACGTCCCCGCCGACCAGCGCACCATCGTGCGCAAGGACCCCGACGCCGAGCTGCTGGCGTCCCTCGACGAGCCGAGCCGGCAGTCACTGCGGCTGCTGCTCGACGGGCTGGCCGAGCACTGGTCCCTGGACGGGCTCACCCACCACGTCTACGGCGTCCCCAAGGTCCAGGCGGGCTTCCCCGCCGACGCCACGCCCAAGGAACTGCCGCCGGAGATCAAGACCGCCCAGCGGACGTTCTTCGCGCTGCTGTACCACCTGCTCGTCGGCCGCGACACCGGCCCGCGCCTGCCCACGCTGCTGCTCGCGGTGGGACAGGACCGGGTGCGGACCCTGCTCGGGGAGTAGCAGGCAGTAGCAAGCACGGTCGTACGGCGAAGGGGCGCCCGGTTTCCCACCGGGCGCCCCTTCGCCGTACCCGGCGCCGTCAGGCGATGTGGTCCTCCTCCAGCTCCGCGCTGTGGCGGTTGGTGAACTGGGTGACCAGGCGCTTCGCCTCGTGGTCGGCCAGCGGCGTGCCGTAGGTCGCCTCGACGTTGTCGCCGAACTCCCGCGGGGTCGGATAGCTGCCGTTGATCGACTGCTTGAAGACCTGGTAGTACCCGTCCTCGTCCGGCGCCTGCGGCTGCGCGGGCCCGCCGCCCTCGCCCAGCTCGCGGGTGCGTCCCCCCGGGACGACCGGTATCGGGAAGCTGCCCGTCTCCTCCGGCGAGGGCTCCTGGAGCGGGGGCTCCTCCTCGTACTGGTCCCGGTACTGGTCGGCCTGCTGCTGCTCCTCGTACCACTGGGCGTACTGCTCGGCCGGGTCGTAGGTGGGGTCGTAACCGCCCTGGTAGGCGACCTGGCGGGTGTTGAACCAGGGGCTTTCCTCGGGGCCGCCCTCCTCCCCGGCACCGTGCGGCGGCCGCTCCGCGGTCCCCGGCCGGCCGGCGGGCCCGGACTGGTCCGAGGGCCGGGCCCGGTCCGCCTCGGGGCCCTTGACCAGCTCGGCACGCTGCTCGCCCGCGGGAGCCGCCTGCGGGCCCGCCTCCTGGAACTCCTGGACCGGCGGCAGCAGGGCCGGTTCGATGCCGGCCGCGGCCAGGCCCGACGGGGCGGTCTGCGCCAGCGGGACGCCGTAGCGGGCCAGTCGCAGCGGCATCAGGGACTCGACGGGCGCCTTGCGCCGCCAGGCGCGGCCGAAGCGGGACCGCAGCCGGGCCTGGTAGACCAGCCGCTCCTGCTCCAGCTTGATCACCTGTTCGTAGGAGCGCAGCTCCCACAGCTTCATGCGCCGCCACAGCAGGAACGTCGGCACCGGCGAGAGCAGCCAGCGGGTGAGGCGGACGCCCTCCATGTGCTTGTCGGCGGTGATGTCGGCGATCCGGCCGATCGCGTGCCGGGCGGCCTCCACCGACACCACGAACAGGATCGGGATCACGCCGTGCATGCCCACGCCCAGCGGGTCGGGCCAGGCCGCCGCGCCGTTGAACGCGATGGTCGCCGCGGTCAGCAGCCACGCCGTCTGCCGCAGCAGCGGGAACGGGATGCGGATCCAGGTCAGCAGCAGGTCCAGGGCCAGCAGCACGCAGATGCCCGCGTCGATGCCGATCGGGAAGACGTAGCTGAAGTTTCCGAAGCCCTTCTGCAGGGCCAGCTCCCGCACCGCCGCGTAGGAACCCGCGAAACCGATCCCGGCGATGATGACGGCGCCGAAGACGACCATGCCGATGAGAACGCGATGCGCCCGTGTCAGCTGAAGTGGCGCGGCCACCCGTACTCCCCTCCCAGTGCCTGTTGTTGCGCGCAACAGAGTGGCACATGTGTACGGGGAACGGGCGGCCGGTGGGTCGAAGAGACCTCTCAGCCCGACTTGGCGGGGGACGCGGAGGCCGACTGGGACGCCGCGTCGGAGGGGGACTTCGGGGCCGACGGCGTGCCGCTCGACCTGCCGCCGGGCTGGTCGGAGCCGGTGGTGCCGTTGGCCTTCGTCACCGCGGCCACCGCCTCCTTGGCCGCCTTCTGCGCGTCCTTCACCAGGTCGTCGGCGTCCGGGGTCTTGTCGCCCGCCAGGCCCGCGCCGTTGTAGTCGACGGTGACGACGACGTTCTCGACCCGCGCCACGACCGTCTGCTGCTTGAAGGTGCCTTCCTTCTTCTTCAGGTCGTAGCGCACCACCGACGCCTCGTCGCCCGTGCCGCTCACCGGCGCCGTCTTGACGCCCTTCGCGCCCTCGGTACCCTGCACGTCCCCCAGCTGCTTCTGGTAGTAGTCACGCGCCAGCTTGTCGCCCTCGCCGCGCGTCACGTCCGAATCGAAGCGCAGCATCGACACGCTCAGCCAGCGGAACTGAGAGCCCTTCACGCCGTTGTCGTCGAGACTGTCCCAGGAGCAACTGACCCGGGCCGACGTGTCGTTGGACGAGCCCTCCTTGCCGGAGTCGCCCTTCGGCACCAGGTCGTCCAGCGTCTTCTTCGACACCGCCGAGCACGGCTCGGGAAGCTTCCGGAACGCCGCCGCCCGCACCGTCGGGGACGGACTCGCCGACTTGGACGCCGCGGACTCCTGCGCGCCCTTGTCCTTGCCGTCGCCTGAGCCGGAGTCCGAGGAGCAGCCGGCTGCCACCAGCATCACGGGTACGGCGGCCGCGCCGACAAGGACGCGGGTGAGTCGCTTCGCTCGCTTCGCTCGCGGGTCTCGCTGGTCACGCTGGGCTCGTAGCTGCATGGTTCCTTCACTCATGGCACTCGTGGTTCCTGCGTTCGGAACTGGTCCGAGGGGCCACGGTACGCGGTGAGGAAAACGCGCGGTCCCGCTTCGGGCGCACCGCGCGAGGGCGCGGACGGGCCCGGGACGGGCTCAGCCGCTCAGCGAACCCGCCAGCTGGGAAGCCAGTTTCCGCGCCATGTCCTGCATTTCCTCACTGTCCGGCACGACTCCGAGCGTCGCCGACTGCTCCGCGTACTCGATGGTCACCATGACGTTCGACGTGCGGAACGCCACAGTGACGGTGCGTCGCTTCGCCGTCGAGCCGGAGCTGCTGAGCGCGTCGTCCACGAACGCCTCGTCGCCCAGGTCGTCCAGGAGCCGTGGCTGGACCTCGGCGGGGGACGCGCCGGCCGACGAGGAGGACGAGGACGAGGGGGAGGAGGAGGGCGCGGAGGCCGACGACGAGGGTGTGCCGCCCGCGCCGGCGGCCGGCTCCCCCGATCCCCCGGGTTCCCCCGCGGACGAGGAGGGGCTGCCGGACGGGGAGTCCGAGGCGGGGGACCCGGACCCGGTGACGACCGGTTCGGGCAGGTCGGCCGCCTCCACCTGCTTCGCGAACAGCTGCTCGGCCTCGCTGTCGTCGCTCACGGCGCCGTCGTACGACACCACCCGCTCGAAGTCGACGAAGAGGTGGTCGGTGGCCTCGGCGGACTCCACCTTCCAGCGGCAGCCCACCTTGCGGTCGGTGTCGTAGGCGAGCGTCGGCTCGCCCGCGTACGCCTTCTCGCGCTGCTCCTCGTCGGTGATCTCCTCGATGCCGGGCAGGAGGGTGTCGAGCGTCTTGTGGCCGACCGCGCCGCAGGGCTCGGGGAGGGTGCGGTACTTGCCGGGCTCGGCCGCCTCGGTGGCCACGCCGGGCTGCCCGGGGTTCGAGTCGTCCGCCGTCGCACCGCCCTGCGCGCCGCCGGTGCAGCCGGCCAGCAACGCCGCCAGGAGGGCGGCGACGCCGGGTACGTAGGCCTTGCGCTGCACGGTGCGGCTCCTCTCGCCGGGGTGGCTGTGGTTCGGGAGGGTACGGGATTCCAGTGTCCCCGCTGGTTATTCGCTTGCCGCACGGGGGCGCTCCCTGCAGACAATGTGTATCGCACGCGCTGCCGTGAACGCCGGTCGACCGTCCCTTTGGCCGACTTCGGCGCCGGATCTGCGCTTCGATACTTCTGTATGTTTTCCGGGGGAATGAGGACGATATGTCGTACGTGGAGATACCGGGCGCGAAGGTGCCGATCCGGATGTGGACCGACCCGGCGACGGTCGAGGAGGGCGCGCTCCAGCAGCTGCGCAACGTCGCGACCCTGCCGTGGATCAAGGGCCTCGCGGTCATGCCGGACGTCCACTACGGCAAGGGTGCGACGGTCGGCTCCGTGATCGCGATGCGCGGCGCGGTGTGCCCGGCGGCGGTGGGCGTCGACATCGGCTGCGGCATGTCGGCGGTGAAGACGTCCCTGACGGCGAACGACCTGCCCGGTGACCTGTCCCGCCTCCGCTCGAAGATCGAGCAGGCGATTCCGGTGGGCCGGGGCATGCACGACAGCCCGGTCGACCCGGGCGGCTTCCACGGGCTGGCGACGGCAGGGTGGGACGACTTCTGGGGGCGGTTCGAGGGGGTCGCCGAGGCGGTCAAATTCCGTCATGAGCGGGCCGGGAAGCAGATGGGAACGCTCGGAAGTGGCAACCACTTCATCGAGTTCTGCACGGATACGACCGGTTCCGTCTGGCTGATGCTGCACTCCGGTTCCCGCAACATCGGCAAGGAACTGGCCGAGCACCACATCGGCGTCGCCCGGCAACTCCCGCACAACCAGGGCCTGGTCGACCGCGACCTCGCCGTGTTCGTCGCGGACACCCCGCAGATGGCGGCGTACCGCAACGACCTGTTCTGGGCGCAGGAGTACGCGAAGTACAACCGCACCCTCATGATGGCGCTCTTCAAGGACGTGGTCCGCAAGGAGTTCAAGAAGGCCAAGCCGGTCTTCGAGCCGGAGATCAGCGCGCACCACAACTACGTGGCGGAGGAGCGCTACGAGGGGATGGACCTGCTCGTCACCCGCAAGGGCGCGATCCGGGCCGGGTCCGGTGAGTACGGCATCATCCCCGGCTCCATGGGAACGGGCTCGTACATCGTCAAGGGCCTCGGCAACGCCAAGTCCTTCAACTCCGCCTCCCACGGTGCCGGCCGGCGGATGAGCCGGAGCGCCGCCAAGCGCCGCTTCTCCACCAAGGACCTGGAGGAGCAGACGCTGGGCGTGGAGTGCCGCAAGGACTCCGGCGTCGTGGACGAGATCCCGGGCGCGTACAAGCCGATCGACCAGGTCATCGACCAGCAGCGCGACCTCGTGGAGGTCGTCGCCAAGCTGAAGCAGGTCGTCTGTGTGAAGGGCTGACGTCCTGACGCGGCGGGTGCACCGGGGGAGCGGGCCTACGCCTCCCGGTGCACCTTCGTGTTCGAGGCCTGGGCGCGGGGGCGGACGACCAGAAGGTCGATGTTGACGTGGGCGGGGCGGGTGACCGCCCAGGTGACGGTGTCGGCGACGTCGTCTGCGGTGAGGGGGGCGGCGACGCCCTGGTAGACCTTGGCGGCCTTGTCCTGGTCGCCGCCGAAGCGGGTCAGGGCGAACTCGTCGGTCTTGACCATGCCGGGCGCGATCTCGACGACCCGGACGGGGCGGCCGACGATCTCCAGGCGCAGGGTCTCGGCGAGGACGTGCTCGCCGTGCTTGGCGGCGACGTAGCCCGCACCGCCCTCGTAGGTGGACAGGCCCGCGGTGGAGGAGACGACCACGACCGTGCCGTCGCCGCTCGCCTCCAGCTTGGGCAGCAGGGCCTGGGTGAGGTTGAGGGTGCCGATGACGTTCGTCTCGTACATGCGGCGCCAGTCGTCCGGGTCGCCGGTGGCCACCGGGTCGGCGCCGAGCGCGCCGCCCGCGTTGTTGACCAGGACGCCGACCGTCTTGAACGCGGTCGCGAACTCGTCGACCGCGTCGCGGTCCGTGACGTCCAGGGGGTACGCCGTTGCCTTGTGGCCGGCGGCCTCGATCTCCTCGGCCAGCGCCTCGATGCGGTCCTTGCGGCGCGCGGTGAGGACGACGCGGTATCCGGCCGCGGCGAGCTGCCGGGCCGTGGCGGCACCGATGCCGCTGCTCGCGCCGGTGACGACGGCGATGCGGGATGCGGCGGACGGGGCGGCTGCTGCGGTGGCCATGGGCTGCTCCTCGGTCGGTACGGCGGGTCGCCGCCCAGGGTAGTCAGCCGCCGAGGTCAGCCGCCGTTGCGCGGTGCCCACATGATCACGGCCATCCCGGCGAGGCAGACCAGGGCCCCGGCGATGTCCCAGCGGTCGGGCCGGTAGCCGTCGGCGACCACGCCCCACAGGATCGAGCCGGCGACGAAGATCCCGCCGTACGCGGCGAGGATGCGGCCGAAGTGGGCGTCGGGCTGGAAGGTGGCGACGAAGCCGTAGGCGCCGAGGGCGAGGACCCCGCCCGCCGCCCACAGCCAGCCGCGTTGCTCGCGCACCCCTTGCCACACCAGCCAGGCGCCGCCGATCTCGAACAGGGCGGCGACGACGAAGAGGGCGGCGGAGCGGAGGACGAGCATGCGGGCAGCTTCGCACGCCGTGCACACCCGGTGGCCGCCCCGGGTACCCGCCCGGCGGTGGACCTGCGGAATAACGACCGGGGGCGCTCCGTTCCACGGATATAGTTGAAGCGTCAACAACCTGGAGGTTGAGCGATCATGCAGTTCGGCATCTTCACCGTCGGCGACGTCACGCCCGACCCGACCACGGGCCGTACGCCGACCGAGCGTGAGCGGATCAAGGCCATGGTCGCCATCGCGCTCAAGGCCGAGGAGGTCGGGCTCGACGTCTTCGCCACCGGTGAGCACCACAACCCGCCCTTCGTGCCCTCGTCGCCGACGACCATGCTCGGCTACGTCGCCGCCCGCACCGAGCGGCTGGTGCTGTCCACCTCCACCACCCTGATCACCACGAACGACCCGGTGAAGATCGCCGAGGACTTCGCGATGCTCCAGCACCTGGCCGACGGCCGGGTGGACCTGATGATGGGGCGCGGCAACACCGGGCCGGTCTACCCCTGGTTCGGCAAGGACATCCGTGAGGGCATCAACCTGGCGATCGAGAACTACGCGCTGCTGCACCGCCTGTGGCGCGAGGACGTCGTCAACTGGGAGGGCAAGTTCCGCACGCCGCTCCAGGGCTTCACGTCCACCCCGCGTCCGCTGGACGGCGTCGCGCCCTTCGTGTGGCACGGCTCCATCCGCTCTCCGGAGATCGCCGAGCAGGCCGCCTACTACGGCGACGGCTTCTTCCACAACAACATCTTCTGGCCCGCCGACCACACCAAGCGCATGATCGAGCTGTACCGGGCCCGCTACGCCCACTACGGGCACGGCACGCCCGAGCAGGCGATCGTCGGCCTCGGCGGCCAGGTGTTCATGCGGAAGAACAGCCAGGACGCGGTCCGCGAGTTCCGGCCGTACTTCGACGAGGCGCCGGTGTACGGACACGGACCGTCGCTGGAGGACTTCACCGCGCAGACGCCGCTCACCGTCGGCTCGCCGCAGCAGGTGATCGAGAAGACGCTCGCCTTCCGCGACTACGCCGGCGACTACCAGCGCCAGCTGTTCCTGATGGACCACGCCGGGCTGCCCCTGAAGACCGTCCTGGAGCAGCTCGACCTGCTCGGCGAGGAGGTCGTCCCGGTGCTGCGCGAGGAGTTCGCCAAGGACCGTCCGGCCAACGTCCCGGACGCGCCGACCCACGCGTCCCTGCTGGCCGCGAAGGCCGCCGGCCAGGAGGAGCAGGAAGAGGAAGGAGCGCGCGCATGAAGCTCGTCGTCGTCTCCGCGGGGCTGAGCGTCCCGTCGTCCACCCGGCTGCTCGGCGACCGGCTGGCCGCGGCCGCCGCACCGGCCGCCACCGCGCCCGAGCCCGCTCCGGCCGACGTCCGGGTGATCGAACTGCGCGACCTCGCCGTGGAGATCGCGCACACCTTCACCAACGGGTTCCCGGCGCCCGCGCTCGCGGACGCGTTCGCCGAGGTCGCGGCGGCCGACGGGCTGATCGTCGTCACGCCGGTGTTCTCGGCGTCGTACAGCGGGCTGTTCAAGTCGTTCTTCGACGCGCTGAGCGTCACCGACGAGGACGCCCTCACCGGGAAGCCGGTGCTGATCGCCGCGACCGGCGGCACCGCCCGGCACTCCCTGGTGCTGGAGCACGCGCTGCGGCCGCTCTTCGCCTACCTGAAGGCGGTCGTCGTCCCCACCGGGGTGTACGCCGCCTCCGAGGACTGGGGCGCGGAGGGCCTCGACGCCCGGATCGGGCGCGCCGCGAGCGAGCTGGCCGCGCTGATGGCGGGACTGTCGGGACCGTCCGCCGCGCGCCGCCCGCCCCGGCGGGACTCCTTCGAGGAGGTCACGCCCTTCGAGCAGCGGCTCGCCGCGCTGAGCGTGCCGGGTCCCAGCCCGGCGTCCTGAGAGGGGACCGCCGCACCGCCGCACCGCACATCGAGCGCACGGCACCGTGAGCCGTCGCCGGGTTCCGCACGAGCCCGGCGACGGCTCACCGGCATTCAAGCCCCGGTGAACGCTTCCGGAAACCGGCAATGCGCATAGGTGGCATGTTCACGCATCATGAGTGCACGGGGAGCACTGCGGAAGGGGGCGGACGATGACGACGACGGTGACGACACACAGTCCCTACGTCCGTCCGCTCCACCCGCTCAACCGGCTCCGACCGGACGAACCCGGCCACGCCTCTCGCGTCGCCGGTGCCGCGGCACAGGACCGCCGCGCCGTCTGACACCCGCCTTTCGCCCCCTGCCGGGGCCCGGCGCGGGCGCGGCCGAGACCCGCCCTCCCGGAACCACGCCCGTCCGCACGGGCGTCACCACACCAACAACCGCGGCGGCCGGCCGCGCTCGACCGGCCGCCCGGCAGCCGTCTCATGCCGTAAGGACGTGTCCCATGGAAGTCATCGGTGTCCTCGCCGTCGTCTGCGTGCTCCTGATCGTCATCGTGCTGTTCGGAGTCTCGCGGCTTTTCCGCAAGGTCGAGCAGGGCAAGGCGCTGATCGTCTCCAAGATGCGCAAGGTGGACGTGACCTTCACCGGTCAGGTGGTCCTGCCGGTGCTGCACAAGGCCGAGGTGATGGACATCTCGGTGAAGACGATCGAGATCACCCGGGCCGGCAAGGAAGGGCTGATCTGCCGGGACAACATCCGCGCGGACATCCGCATCACGTTCTTCGTCAAGGTCAACAAGACCATCGAGGACGTCGTGAAGGTCGCCCAGGCGGTCGGCACGGCCCGCGCCAGCGACCGGGACACGCTCCAGGAGCTGTTCCACGCGAAGTTCTCCGAGGCGCTGAAGACCGTCGGCAAGCAGATGGACTTCACCGACCTCTACACCAAGCGCGAGGAGCTGCGGTACCGCATCATCGAGGTCATCGGCGTCGACCTCAGCGGGTACCACCTCGAGGACGCGGCGATCGACTTCCTGGAGCAGACGCCGCTGACCCAGCTGGACCCGGCCAACGTCCTCGACGCCCAGGGCATCCGGAAGATCACCGAGCTGACGGCCGTGGAGCACGTGCGCACCAACGAGGCGCGGCGCACGGAGGAGAAGGAGATCACCCGGCAGAACGTCGACGCGCGCGAGGCCGTGCTGGAGCTGGAGCGCCGGCAGGCGGACGCCGAGATCAAGCAGAAGCGCGAGATCGACACGAGCCGGGCCCGCGAGGAGGCCGAGACGGCACGGGTGGTGGAGGAGGAGCGGCTGCGGGCGCAGACGGCCTTCCTGCGCACGGAGGAGCAGCTCGGCGTGCAGCGCGAGAACCAGGCCCGCGAGGTCGCGGTCGCCGCGAAGAACCGCGAGCGGGTCATCGCCGTCGAGAACGAGCGCATCGAGAAGGACCGCATGCTGGAGGCCATCGGCCGCGAGCGGGAGACCCAGCTGACCCGGATCGCCGCCGAGAAGGAGGTCGAGGCGGAGAAGCGGGACATCGCCGAGGTCATCCGCGAGCGCGTCGCGGTGGACCGTACGGTCGCCGAGCAGGAGGAGTCCATCAAGAAGCTGCGTGCCGTCGAGGAGGCGGAGCGCAACCGGCAGGCCGTTGTCATCGCCGCCGAGGCCGAGGCGCAGGAGCGGCTGGTCAAGGACATCAAGGCCGCCGAGGCGGCGGAGGCGGCGGCCACCCACCGTGCCGCCGAGGAACTCACCATGGCCGAGGCCCGGCTGAAGAGCGCCGACCTGGAGGCGCAGTCCAAGCTGCGGATGGCCGAGGGAATCCAGGCCGAGGCCGCCGCGGAGGGGCTGGCCGCGGTCCAGGTCCGCGACAAGGAGGCCGACGTCATCGAGAAGGCGGGCCGTGCCGAGGCGGAGGCGACCCAGGCCCGGATGCGTGCCGAGGCCGAGGGCGCGCGGGCCAAGGCGCTCGCCGAGGCCGAGGCCATCGGCGGCAAGCTGAAGGCGGAGGCCGCCGGACTCACCGAGAAGGCCGCGGCGATGGCCGCCCTGGACGACGCCTCGCGCGGCCACGAGGAGTACCGGCTGCGCCTGGAGGCGGAGAAGGACATCCGGCTGGCCGGGCTCGACGTGCAGCGGCAGGTCGCCGAGGCCCAGGCCACGGTGCTCGCGACGGGTCTGGAGAACGCGGACATCGACATCGTGGGCGGCGACTCGGTCTTCTTCGACCGCCTGATGTCCTCGGTCGCGCTCGGCAAGGGCGTCGACGGGTTCGTCAAGCACTCCGAGACCGCGCAGGCCCTCGCCGGGCCCTGGCTGGACGGCTCGTCGAACTTCACCGACGACCTGACCCGCGTACTGGGCTCCGTCTCCACGGCCGACGTGCAGAACCTGACGGTGTCCGCGCTGCTGATGAAGCTGATGAAGTCGGGCGGCACGGACGCCGGGCAGGTGCAGCGCCTCCTGGACCACGCGGGTGAACTGGGCCTCGCCGACACGCCGCTCACCGCGCTGAACGGCACGGCCAGGGGCTGACCGGCCACCACGACCGGCCACCACAGACCGGGTGCCGAGGCCGCCGTACGGGGGTCGGCGGCTTCGGCACCCCCCGCTTCCTGGAAGGGACCAACCGCTCATGGGCACCGCTGCGGAGACGGCTACGACGGACACGACGGCTGCGACGGGCCCCACGGGCACGTACGACACCGCCGACGCCGGCGCGTACGAGGTGCTGCGCGACCGCCTCGCCGCGCAGAGCGCCGACCTGGCCCGCCGGGCCGAACTCCTCAACGCCCGCCGGGTCGAGGAGTTCGGGTCGGCCCGGCTCGAACTGGCCTCCACCGAGCGGCTGCGCACCGAGCACCCGGTCGTGCCCTGCGACATCGCCGCCGTCGGCGACGCCCTGCTGCTCGGCTCCACCGGCCGCCCGGGCCACCGCGACCGGACCGCCGTGGCGGACGTCTTCACCCTTTACGACCGCGACCTGAACCCGCTGCCCGAGTCGGCCGTGCCCGGCCTGCTCGACGACCCGTCCTTCGTGCGGGAGTTCACCGACCTGCACCGCTACTACCGGCAGGCCCGGCTGCTGCGGCTGCGTCCCGTCGACGGCAGGCTGCTGGCCGTCTTCCGCACCGGCGAGAAGGCCGACGACATCCGCGTCCTGCGCTGGGAGCTGACCGAGGACGGCCGGGCCGCCTTCCTGGACGCGCGGGGCGAGCGCGACGACGTGTTCCCCCCGGCCCACGACTTCGAATGGACCGCCGCCACCCGCGAGGACCACGTCCTGGGCCGTCACCCGCACGTGTCCGTGCGCGGCGAGTTCCACGTCAGCGCGGTCGGCGGCACCCTCACCGTCAAACTGGACGACGACACCGAGACGGCCGACGGCATCCACTCCGAGCCCGTCGACGAACCCCTCCAGTCCCTGGCCGACGCCGACATCGCGCACGCCCGGGTCGGCGCCCTGATCCTGCTGCGCGTGCGCCCCTACAAGGAGGACACCGACCGCCACCTGGTGTTCAACACCCTCACCAAGTCGGTGGTCCGCCTGGACGGCATCGGGCTCGCCTGCCGTCGCCTGCCCGACGACCAGGGCATCGTCTTCCCCGGCGGCTACTGCCTGGCCACGGGCGCCCACAAGACCTACGAACTCGGCGCGGACGGCCTGGAGTTCGAGCGGGAGATGCGCTCACCCAACGGCGAGGACGTGCTGTACGCCTTCCACGCGCGCGGTGCGAGCCGGCGCCTGCTGCTGTCGTACAACACCATCCGCAAGGAGGTCGCCAATCCGCTGCCCTGCCGGGGCTGGGCCCTGTCCGGGGACGGCACCGTCACGGTGCTGCGCGCGGACGGCGACGAACCGGCCAAGGTGCACCCGGTGCAGCTGTGGCACTCGCCGTACGTCTCCGACACCTACGCGGCGGGCGCCCCGACCGGGAGCGGCCCCCTGGCCCGCGTGGGCAACGCCGACCTCGTGCGCGGCATCTCCGCCTGCCTGTCCGTCGCCGGGGCGGTCGGCGAGGGCATCACGACCGCCGAGGGCTACCGGGCGCTCGCCGCGTCCTGCGTGCGCGCGTCCGACGGCCACCACTGGCTGGACGAGGAGGAGCTGGGCGACCTGGCCGGCGCGCTGGCCGCCGTACGGGAGACCGCCGAGCAGGTGCTGGCCGAGTTCGCGACCGTACGCGACCTGACCCGGCGGGCGGCCGAGGCCCGCGACGAGGCCGCCGAGCGGATCGCGGCGGTGGTGCGGCGGCTGCGCGGCGAGGCGCCCAAGGAGGCCGCCGCCTGGGTGCGCGGCCTGACCGAGCTGCGGCACGCCCACGGGCACCTGCTGAACGTCAAGGAGATGCGGTACGCCGACCTCCCCGGCATCGACGCCCTCGCCGAGGAGGCCGAGGCCTCCCTCGCCGACCTCGGGCGGCGGGCCGTGGCCTTCCTCGCCCGCGAGGACGCCTTCGACGCCCAGCGCGAGGACGTCGAAGCGCTCGTCGCGGACGCCGAGGCCATCGCCACCGTCGCCGAGGCCGGCCCCGTCGCCGCCCGGCTCGACGAACTCGCCGACGGGCTGCGCACGGTCACCGACGTCGTCGCCGAACTCGACATGGGCGACGCCACGGTCCGCACCGCCCTGCTGGAGCGCGTCGCCGGCGTCCTGGGCGGCGTCAACCGTGCCCGTGCCACCCTCGACGCCCGCCGCCGCGCCCTGCTCGACCACGAGGGCCGCGCCGAGTTCACCGCCGAGACGGCCCTGCTCGGCCAGGCGGTCACCGCCGCGCTCGCCGCCGCCGACACCCCCGAGCACTGCGACGACCAGCTGGCGCGGCTCCTCGCCCGCCTGGAGGACCTGGAGTCCCGCTTCGCGGAGTTCGACGGCTTCCTGACCGAACTCGCCGACAAGCGCACCGAGATCTACGACGCGCTCGCCGCCCGCAAGCAGGCCCTCTCCGACACGCGTGCCCGCCGGGCGGAGCAACTCGCCGCCTCCGCCGCCCGCGTCCTGGAGACGATCACCCGGCGGTGCGCCACGCTCGCCGACGCCGACGCGGTCAGCACGTACTTCGCCTCCGACCCCATGCCGGCCAAGGTCCGCCGCACCGCCGACGAACTGCGCGCCCTCGGCGACACCGTCCGCGCCGAGGAACTGGACGGACGCCTCAAGTCGGCCCGCCAGGAGGCCGCCCGCGCCCTGCGCGACCGCACCGACCTGTACGCCGACGACGGCCGCACCCTGCGCCTGGGCGCCCACCGCTTCGCCGTCAACACCCAGCCCCTGGACCTCACCCTCGTCCCCGACGGCGACGGACTGGCCTTCGCCCTCACCGGCACCGACTACCGCTCGCCGGTCACCGACCCGGCCTTCGCGGCCACCCGCCCCCACTGGGACCGCACCCTCCCCTCGGAGTCCCCCGGCGTCTACCGCGCCGAACACCTCGCCGCCCGCCTGCTGCGCCAGTACGGCGCGAACACCCTCGCCACGGCCGACGACCTGCCCGCCCTCGTCCGCGAGGCCGCGCAGGAGGCGTACGACGAGGGGTACGAGCGGGGTGTGCACGACCACGACGCCACGGCCGTCCTGACCGCGCTGCTGCCCCTGTACGAGCGGGCCGGGACCCTCGTCCACGAGCCGGCCGCCCGCGCCGCCGCCCAGCTCTTCTGGGCCCACGGCACCACGCCGGAAGCACGCGAGGCGTGGACCCGGCGCGCCCGCTCCCTGGCCCGGGCCAGGGACACCTTCGGCCTCGCGGGCGCGATCGGCGACCTGGAGGAGGAGCTGGCGGGCGCCGTCGCCGCGTGGACGCGGACGGGGCCGGGGCCGGGTACGGGCCCGGGGTCGAGGTCGGGGTCGGGGTCGGGGGAGACGGTGGCCGGTCGCGCGGGTGCCGCCGGTGGCGGCCTCGCGCGGGCGGCGGGCCCGGCCGACGCCGACGCCGGTCCGGCGACCGGGGCGGCGGGCACGGTCCGCTCCGCCGAAGGCACCGTGGGCACTGCGGGGACCGCCGGCGGCCCTGCGCCGACGGCGACGGGCGGCGGCGAGACGGCCGAGGACACCGCCCGCGCGGGTGCCGCGTACCTCTTCCACGAACTGACCACCGCACCCGACGGCTTCGTCCTCGGCGCGGGCACGCGCACGCTCCTGGAGAAGTTCCGCCGCACGGTGGGCACCCCGGCCTACGACGAGGACCTGGCCGCGCTCGACGACCCGGCCGCCCGCGGGCAGCTCGCCGAGGCGTGGATCTCGTCGTACGCCGCGGCGACCGGTACCGACCTCACCCCGGGCGACCTGGCCGAGGCGGTCGCCGCCGAGCTCTGCCCGGACCTGCCCCGCTACGACGGCGACGCCCCGCCGACGGCCACCGCGGAGGGCCTGCTGGGCACCCACCCGCGCATCACGGGCGGCCGGCTGCCGCTGCGCCTGGACGAGTTCCTCGCCCGCACCGCCCGCTTCGCGGCCGAGGACGTCCCGGCGTTCCGCGCCTACCAACGGCGCCGCACCGCCCTGGTGGGCGCCGAACGCGAGCGCCTGCGCCTGGACGACCACCGTCCGCGCGTCATGTCCGCCTTCGTCCGCAACCGGCTCGTGGACGAGGTCTACCTCCCGCTCGTCGGGGACAGCCTGGCCAAGCAGCTCGGCACCACCGGCGACGGCAAGCGCACCGACACCGGCGGCCTGCTGCTGCTCCTCTCCCCGCCCGGCTACGGCAAGACGACCCTGGTCGAGTACGTCGCCGAGCGCCTCGGCCTGATGCTGGTGAAGATCAGCGGGCCCGCGCTCGGCCACTCGGTCACCTCGCTGGACCCGGCCGACGCCCCGAACGCCACCGCGCGCCAGGAGATCGAGAAGATCAACTTCGCGCTGGCGTCCGCGAACAACACGCTGCTGTACCTGGACGACATCCAGCACACGTCGCCCGAACTCCTCCAGAAGTTCATCCCGCTGTGCGACGCCACCCGTCGCGTGGACGGCGTGCGGGACGGCCGCCCCCGCACCTACGACCTGCGCGGCAAGCGCTTCGCCGTCTGCATGGCCGGCAACCCCTACACGGAGTCCGGCGCCCGCTTCCAGGTCCCCGACATGCTCGCCAACCGGGCCGACGTCTGGAACCTGGGCGACGTACTGACCGGCAAGGAGGAGGCCTTCGCGCTCAGCTTCCTGGAGAACGCGCTCACCGCGAACCCGGTCCTCGCCCCGCTCGCCGGACGCGACCGGGCCGACCTGGAGCTGCTCGTCCGACTCGCCGCCGGGGATCCCACCGCACGCGCCGACCGCCTCGCCCACCCCTACCCGCCGGCCGAGCTGGAGCGCGTCCTGTCCGTGCTGCGCCACCTCGTCGCCGCCCGCGAGACGGTACTGGCCGTCAACGCCGCCTACATCGCCTCCGCGGCCCAGTCGGATGACACCCGTACGGAACCCGCGTTCCGGCTCCAGGGCTCCTACCGCAACATGAACAAGATCGCCCAGCGCATCCGCCCCGTCATGAACGACGCCGAGCGCGCCGCCGTCCTCGACGACCACTACACCGCCGAGGCGCAGACCCTCACCCACGGGGCCGAGGCCAACCTCCTCAAGCTCGCCGAGCTGCGCGGCACGCTCACCCCGGAGGAGGCCGACCGCTGGGCCGAGGTGCGCACCGCCCACGTC
Source organism: Streptomyces sp. NPDC093065 (assembly GCF_044754585.1). Taxonomy (NCBI): domain Bacteria; kingdom Bacillati; phylum Actinomycetota; class Actinomycetes; order Kitasatosporales; family Streptomycetaceae; genus Streptomyces; species Streptomyces sp. NPDC093065. The sequence goes on from NZ_JBIVPJ010000002.1 coordinate 47,494, forward strand.
CGCGCCCGCACCCTCGGCGGCCCCGACGACGACCCCCTCGTCCGTGCCGTCGCCGCCCTGGGCCTCCTCGCGGACCGCGTCGCCGCCGTGGAGTCCGCCATCACCCGCGCCGCCGACCCCCGTCACCTGCTGGCCAACCCGCAGGCCCGGCACGCCGCGGGCGGACCGGAGCGGTGACGCCCCGGGAGGGCCTCACGGCTCCGCCGCGTCCGGCACGTCGAAGGCGTCCATCAGGTCCGCCGCATCCGCTGCCGAGCCCGCGCCCAGCCGCTGCTCGGACCAGATGGTCTTGGCGTGGCGGCTGTGCCGCACACCCCAGTGGGTGCTGAGCCGCATCACGATGTACAGGCCGCGCCCGCCCTCGTCGTTCTCCCGGGCGCGGCGCAGATGGGGGCTGGCGCTGTTGGCGTCCGTGACCTCGGTCAGCAGCCGCCCCCGGTCGCGGATCAGCCGCAGCCGTACCGGGCCCTTGCCGTAGCGGATGGCGTTGGTGACGAGTTCGCTGACGACGAGTTCGGTGGTGAACACCGCGTCGTCGAGGTCCCAGGCGGCGAGCTGCCGGTCGACGAGCCGCCGCGCGGTGCCCACGACGGAGGCGTCGGCGGGCAGCGTCCAGTCCGCCACGTGTTCCGTGGGCAGGGCACGGGTGCGCGCGAGCAGCAGGACGGCGTCGTCGCGGCGGGAGGGCGCCATGTGGTAGACGGCCGTGTCGCACAGCTCCTGCAACGGCCGCGTGGTGGAGGCGAGGATGTGTTCGAGACGGCGCCGGGCGGCGTCCGGCTCGTCGCCGTCGCCGCTGGTGAGGCCGTTGGTGTGGAGGGCCAGCAGCGTGCCCGGAGCCAGCTCGAGCACGGCCGGGGTGAAGACGTGGCCGCCGCCGGTCCCGAGCGGCGGGCCCTGCGGAACCTCCACGGAGCGGGGGACGCCGTCGGGGTCGATGACGACGGGGGCGGGGTGTCCCGCGCGGACCATGGTGCAGTGCCGGGAGACAGGGTTGTAGACGGTGACCGCACAGCTCGCCACCGGGGTGTTCGGACCCGGCCCGGAGGCGTCGGCCAGCTGGGCGGCGACCTCGTCCAGGTAGGTCAGCAGCTCGTCCGTCTCCAGGTCCCGCAGGGCGAGGGTGCGCAGGGCGAGGCGGAGCTGGCCCATCGTGGCCGCCGCCTCGATGCCGTGGCCGGTGACGTCGCCGACGACGAGGGCGACACGCGTACCGGAGAGGGGGACGACGTCGAACCAGTCGCCGCCGGCGCTCTCGGGCAGGTACACGTGGGCGGTCTCCACCGCCGAGAGCCGGGGGATCTCGCCGGGCTGCAGCCTGCGCTGGAGGGCGGCCGCCGCGGTGTGCTCGCGCCGGTAGCTGTGGGCGTTGTCCAGGTGCACGGACGCGGTGAACGCCGCCTGCCTGGCCACGTCCAGATCGGCCTCCTCGAAGGGGTCGGTCCGGTGCCGGTACAGGGTCAGCAGCCCCAGCACGGTGCCCCGGGCCATCAGCGGGGCGACGATCATCGAGTGCACGCCCGCGCGGACCAGCGGCTCGAAGCCCTCCGGGTCGGTGGACAGCCAGGGGTCGTCGGAGGAGACCCGCACCAGGCGGGCCCGCATGTCGTTGAGGACCTGGGTGTACGGGGTGGGGAAGGGGAACGGACGGCTGTCGCCCTCCCTCCGGCTCACCCGCGCGCTCTGCGGGGCGAAGGACACCCGGCGCAGCGGTACCCCCGTCGGCGGGGGACCGGACGGGCGCTCGGCGGCGACGGTGCCGTCGTCCAGCAGGTCGACGGTGGCCGCGTCGGCCAGGCCGGGCACCAGGGCCCGTACCAGCTCGTCCGCCGTGGTCCGTACGTCCAGCGTGGAGCCGACGGTCGCGTGCACCTCGCTGAGCACGGCGAGCCGGTCCGCGGCGGCCTGCCGCTCGGTCACGTCCTCGACCACGCCCACCAGGCCGGACCGGCCGTCACCGGGTTCGTGCAGCGGGAAGAGGGACACCTCGACGGCGAGGGTGCGGTTCGGGTCGGACGGCGACCTGCCCCGGACCAGGCGGCCCCGCATCGGCTCGCCGGTCGCCAGCACCTCGTCGATCAGGGCCTGGAGTTCGCCCGCCTCGAACCCGAGGGCGAAGTCGGCGATGCCCTGTCCGACGACGTCCTGCTCGGACAGCCCTCGCACGCCCCGGCCGGCGGGGGTGTAGCGGGTGACCTTCTGCTCGGAGCCGAAGACGAACAGCCCCTGGGGCGAGTTGGCGAACAGCGCGTTGAGCACCGCGGTGTCGCCGACGGGATCGCCTGTCACCGCACGCTCCCTTCGCGGCCGGGTCCTTTCCCTCACCTTCTCGCATCGGCTCCGCGCGGCAACTCGGCCGGACGGTGTGCTTGGGTCGACGGGTCCGACGGCGAGAACGCGGGAAGGGAGACGGATTGCCGTGCACGTGCTGATCCTCGGCGGTACCACGGAGGCCCGGCGTCTGGCCGGACTGCTGGCGGCCGGGCCGGTCCCGGTGCCGCGTGTGACGACCTCCCTGGCCGGGCGGGTCTCCGCCCCCAGGACGCCACCGGGCGAGGTGCGCGTCGGCGGCTTCGGCGGCGCCGGAGGACTCGCCGCCTGGCTTCGCGAACACGCGGTCGACCTGCTCGTCGACGCCACCCACCCGTTCGCCGGCACCATCACCCGCAACGCGGCACACGCCGCCGCCACCGTCCGGGTGCCCCTCCTCGTCCTGCGCCGCCCGGGCTGGCGGAGGGGCGAGGGAGACGTCTGGCACGACGCCGGCTCCCTCGCGGAAGCCGCCGCGCTGCTGCCCGCCCTCGCCGCCCGGCGGGTCTTCCTGACCACCGGCCGCATGGGCCTGGCCGCCTTCGCCCCGCTGACGGACCCGTGGTTCCTCGTACGCTCCGTCGACGCGCCCGAGGGGCCCCGCCCGCCCCGCACGGAGGTGCTGCTGGACCGGGGACCCTTCACCCTCGACGGGGAGCGCGAGCTGCTGCGCCGGCACCGGATCGACGTCCTGGTCACCAAGGACAGCGGGGCAGCGGCCACCGCACCGAAGCTGACGGCCGCCCGCGAGGCCGGCCTGCCCGTGATCGTGGTGCGCAGGCCCCCGCTGCCCGAGGGGGTGCCGGTCGTGACGGAACCCGAGCAGGCGGCGCGGTGGATCGCGGAGGCCCGCACGAGGCGCTCGCGGAACCCCTAGATCACGTACGGCCCGCCGCCCCGCGGCTCACTCCTCCTCGCAGGCGAGCGCGTTGATCGCGGCGGCGGCCAGCGCACTGCCCCCGCGACGGCCCCGTACGACGAGGTGCTCCACGCCCGAGGGGTGCGCGGCCAGTGCGTCCTTGGACTCGGCGGCACCGACGAAGCCGACGGGGACACCGATGACGGCGGCCGGACGGGGCGCCCCCTCGTCGATCATCTCCAGGAGCCGGAAGAGCGCGGTGGGCGCGTTGCCGACGGCGACGACGGCCCCTTCCAGCCGGTCGCGCCACAGCTCCAGCGCGGCGGCGCTGCGCGTGGTGCCGAGCCTGGCCGCCAGTCCGGGGACGGCGGGGTCGGACAGGGTGCACAGGACGTCGTTGTCCGCCGGCAGCCGCCTGCGCGTCACGCCGCTGGCCACCATCCGCACGTCGCACAGGACGGGCGCACCGGCCCGCAGGGCCTCGCGGGCACGGGAGACGACGCCGGGAGTCCAGGACAGGTCGCGGACGAGGTCGACCATGCCGCAGGCGTGGATCATCCGGACCGCGACCCGGCCGACGTCGGCGGGCAGACCCGAGAGGTCGGCCTCCGCGCGGATGGTCGCGAAGGACTGGCGGTAGATGGCCGCGCCGTCCTTCTCGTACTCGTACTCGTTCTTGGAGTCGTCCGGGGTCACGGTGCTCTTCTCGCTGCTCTCGGTCGGCTGACGGCCACGGCGGGGAGCTTACCGACAGGGCTCCGGCACCGGTTTGTGGTGTGCCGCACGGTGAAACCCGGCAGGCACCGACGACGTACGGCACAGGACGACGTACGACACCCGTGGAAGCGGAAGGGGAGCGGCCACCATGACGACCACCGTGAACGACCTACTCCGTACCTACCCGGCCGACCTGGGCGGCGTGGACCGGGACGCCATGGCCAGGTGCATCGAGGAGTGCCTCAGGTGCGCCCAGGCGTGCACCGCGTGCGCCGACGCCTGCCTGTCCGAGGAGAGGGTCGCCGATCTGACCAAGTGCATCCGCACGAACATGGACTGCGCCGACGTCTGCGACGCCACGGCCGCGGTCCTGTCCCGGCACACGGGCTACGACGCCAACGTCACCCGGGCCGTGCTCCAGGCCTGCGCGACCGTCTGCCGGGCGTGCGGCGACGAGTGCGCGAGCCACGCCGGCCTGCACGAGCACTGCCGGGTCTGCGCCGAGGCCTGCCGCAGCTGCGAGCAGGCCTGCGGGGAACTGCTCGCCGGCCTGGGCTGAGACCCGGCGAACGGCGTGCCGGGGGCCGTCAGTGGTAGGCGTGGGCGACGGCGTGGCCCCTGCCGCGGCCGATCATCCACTTGTTGACCGGCGTGGTGATCGCGAACGCCACGACGAAGCCCCCGAGCAGGGTGTACCAGAACAGCCCGTCCGACAGGTGTGCGTCGATCGCCCCCGGCACGAGGGCGACGATCCCGTTGTCGACCAGTTCCATCACGGCGATGGAGACGGTGTCGGCGGCCAGCGCGACCTTGACCGCCGCCTTCATGGACACCCCGGCGCGCACCACGGCGAACAGCGTGAAGGAGTAGCCGAAGACGAAGGCCAGGACGATGGCCAGCACCATGGTCGGCGCGTTGCCCCACATCAGCGCGGTGCCGACGACCATGCCGAGGATCTCGCCGACGGCGCACCCGGTGAGGCAGTGCAGCGTCGCCCGCATCGCCGTCCCCCAGGTGGCGCCGTGTCCGTGACCGTCGCCTGCGGGGGCGGAGCCGTGGTGCCCGGTGCCCGAGTGGTGCGCGCTGTGGTCCATGACGCCCACTGTATACCCCTGAGGGGTATCGATCCATGAAACGGACCGCCACGGAATTCGGCCCACCGTGACGAAGGATCGAGATTAAGGGCCCCTTTAGAAGTGATGCGGCCACCCCTTAACCATCGCGTGGTTGTGTGTCGTCGGGGCCCTTCCCGACAGCCATGCGAAGTGAGGGGATCATAGATGTCGAAGGTTCTGGTAATAGGCGGTGGGCCGGGAGGTTCGCTGGCCGCAATGCTGCTGGCCCGCGCCGGTGTCGACGTCACTTTGCTGGAACGGGAGACATTTCCCAGATACCACGTCGGCGAATCGCTCACCTCGTCGTGCAGGGTCATGATGGATATCGCCGGCGTCCTGGACAAGGTGGACGCCGCCGGATTCACCAGTCGCCGGGGTGCCCTGCTGAGGTGGGGCGCCGAGGACTGGACCATCGACTGGGCGCAGCTCTTCGGCCCGGACGTGCGCGGCTGGCAGGTGGAGCGCGCCGAGTTCGACGAGATCCTGCTGCGGCACGCGCAGGAGCAGGGGGTCGAGGTCGTCGAGGGTGCCCACGTCAAGAAGGTGGCCTTCGACGGAGACCGTCCGGTGGCCGCGGAGTGGGTGGACACGAAGCACGGCAACGCCCAGCGGGTGACCGAGTTCGACTTTCTCGTCGACGCCTCCGGCCGCTCGGGAGTCCTCGCCGCGCAGCACTTCCGGAACCGCCGGGCCCACGAGATTTTCCGCAACGTCGCGATCTGGGGCTACTGGGACGGTGGCGAGCTGTTGGAGGGCACGCCCCCGGGCGGCCTCAACGTCGTGTCCACGCCCGACGGCTGGTTCTGGGTCATTCCGCTGCGGGACGGTGCGTTCAGCGTCGGGTTCGTCACGCACAAGACGCGCTTCATCGAGCGGCGCAAGGAATTCACGTCGGACGACGAGATGCTCCTGGCGCTGGTCCAGGAATCCGAAACGGTGCGCGGCCAATTGGCGGACGCCAAATTCACCGGACCCACGCGCGTCGAGCAGGACTACTCGTACGTCGCCGACAGTTTCTGCGGCCCCGGCTATTTCCTGGTCGGGGACGCCGCCTGTTTCCTCGACCCGCTGCTGTCCACCGGAGTGCACCTGGCCATGTACAGCGCGGTGCTCGCGGCCGCGTCCGTGATCGGCGTCGACGGCGGACAGATCAACGAGCGTGAGGCGCAAGGGTTCTACGAGTCCCTGTTCCGCAACGCCTACGCCCGCCTCATCGTGCTGGTGTCCGGCGTCTACGAGCAGTACAAGGGCACCGAGAGCTACTTCTGGCTGGCCCAGCGGCTGGTCAGGGAGAAGGAGCGGTACGACCGCCCGAACGGGGCCTTCGCCGAGATATCCGCAGGGCTCAGCGACCTCAGGGACGCGGCCGACTCGCGGGGCACGAGCGCCATGCCGGAGCTGATCGAGGAGGCGGACCAGGCACGGCAGCGTGCCGACGAGAACGCCCCGGAGGGGCAGACGGCCAATCTCAGTGCCCTGCGCATCGAGCCCAGCGATCTCTACGACGACGCCTCGGGCCTGTACCTGGTCACGCACCCGGCCCTCGGTGTCAAACGCGCGCGGCCGGCCGCCGCGCCCTCCGGCGACCACGCGGAGGCCGGCCGCTGAGCCCCGGCGTCCCGGTAGACCGCCCAGGGGCCGCACCCCCCCGTTCAGACGAAGGAGAACAAGCATGGCTGCGCTGCCACCCGAGGTGTTGACGTGGATCTACGAGCAGAACCCGGACTTCGAGGACATAGACCCCGACCTCGACCTGTTCGACACCCGACTGGTCAACTCCCTCTCGCTGATCGAGTTCGTCGTGGTCATCGAGAGGGCCAGCGGGCAGGTCATCGACCGGCGACAGCTCAAGACCGAGGACTTCCAGACCCTGCGCACGATTCAGGAGAGGTTCTTCGGCGGGCCGGCGGAGTCGGCCACGGCCGCCGCGTCGGCCACTGCGACGGAGGCCGGCTGAGTCGTGCCCACGGCCACAGTCAACGGGATCCGAGTCTCCTACCGCGTTCAGGGTGAGGGCGATCCGCTGCTCCTGATCGGCCCGGCCGCTTCACCGGCGGCCGTCTGGGACCGGCACCAGGTCCCGGATCTCGTACGGGCCGGATTCCGGGTCATCACCTTCGACCTCCGCGGCAGCGCCCCCTCGGACGCCCCGCCCGGCCCCTACGCGCTCGACGACCTCGTCACCGACACGGCGGAGCTGATCCGCCGGCTGGGGATCGCACCCTGCCTGGTGGCAGGAGTCTCGATCGGCGCGATGATCGCCCAGGAGCTGGCCAGGGAGCATCCGGCGCTGGTCGGCGCGCTCGCGCTCCTGGCGACCCGGGGCCGCTCGGACGCCTTCCGGGACGCACTGGCGCGGGGCTGTGCGGACGCCATGCGGGCCGGTGACGCGGTGCCCGTGGGGTTCTCGTCGGTGGCCACGATGAGCCAGTTGTTCGCCGCCGGGACCCTGGCCGACGACAAGTTCACCGACGACTGGCTGACGACCCTCTCCCTCTTTCCGCAGCGGGGAGAGGGGTTCGCGGCCCAGTACGAGGCCACCGTCACCGACGACCGGCTGCCGGGGCTGCGCGGCATCCGGTGTCCGTCGCTCGTCCTCGCGTTCGCCCACGACATCGTCATGCCGCCCGCCATGGGGCGTGCGGTGGCCGGTGCCATCCCGGGCTGTCGCTTCGAACTGCTCGAAGAATGCGGCCATTTCGGGTTCCTCGAGCGCCCCGAGGAGGTCAACCGCATCCTCGTTGACTTCTTCCGCACCGCAGTGTGACGCAGTCTCCCCGGAGGGACCCATGGAACGCCTGTACTCGACACACGCCGTCAGACGCCGGGCCCCCCGCGTGGAGCTGCGTCAACGGCGCCCCGCCGAGCTGGACTTCGAGATGGCCGCGGTCGATCCGGAGCCACCGCGGCCCGGCGAGGTGGCGGTCCAGGTGTTCGCCGCCGGGCTCAACTTCCCCGACGTACTGACGGCGATGGGGCTCTCGGCCGCGTACTTCGAGGACCCGCCGCGGCCGGGCCTGGAGTGCGCCGGCGTCGTCGCCGCGGTCGGGCCGGGCGTGACGGCGTTCGAGGTCGGCGACCGTGTCGCGGCCGTGATCGAGGGGGCCTTCGCGTCCGAGGTCAACGTGCCGACGACAAGCGTCATGCCCGTGCCCGACCACATGGACTTCGCGCAGGCCGCCACGGTGCCCGTCGCGTTCCTCACCGCCTGGTACGGCCTGGTGCGCATGGCCGGCCTCCGGCGCGGTGAGCGGCTTCTCATCCACTCCGCGGCCGGCGGGGTGGGGTCGGCGGCACTGGCGGTCGCGAGGGCACGGGAGGCCGAGGTACTGGCGACCGCCGGAACCCCCGAGAAGCGGACATACCTGCATGAGCGGGGCGTGCGGCACGTCATGGACTCGCACAGCACGAAGTTCGGGGACGAGACTCTCGCCGCCACCGACGGTGAGGGAGTCGACGTCGTCCTCAACTCCCTCACGGGGGAACTGCTGCGCCGCGGCCTGGAACTGCTCCGGGTCCGCGGCAGGTTCGTCGAGATCGGCAAGCGCGACATCATGGCCGACGCCGCGCTCGGACTGGGTCCCTTCCGCAACAGCCTCAGCATGCACAGCGTGGATCTCCGGCTGCTGATGGACCAGTGCCCGGAACTCGTCGGCGAGCTCCTGGGGGAACTGGCGCCGCTGTTCGCCTCGGGCGTCCTGGCGCCGTTGCCCTACACCCCGTTTCCGGCGACCCGGGCCGACGGCGCGTTCCGGAAGATGATGGGCGGACGGCACATCGGGAAGATCGTGCTGACGTTCGCGTAGCGGTGCCGGGGCCGCGGTGGAGCGGACCCGCGGGCCGTGGCGGTGCTCCGGCCGCTACGGCCTGCGCCGCAGCATGTTCATGATGGTCATGGTCAGCACCGGCTCCCCGTGCTGGTTGAGCACTTCCACGTCGGTGTGCACCAGGCCGCGGTCGGGCTTGGACCGGGACACCCGGGCCCCGGTGACCGTCGCCCGGACCGAGAGGGTGTCGCCCGGCCGCACCGGCCGTTGCCAGCGCACTTCGTCCACGCCGGGGGACGCGAGCGACGCGACGCTGCTGAGGTAGTGGTCGGCGTACATGCGCATCATGACGGCAGTGGTGTGCCAGCCGCTCGCGATCAGTCCCCGGAACGGTCCGTCCTGCGCCGCCACCGGATCCGTGTGGAAGCTCTGGGTGTCGAAGCGCCGGGCGAACTCCAGGATGTCCTGCTCGGTGAGGGTGCTGCTGCCGAAGACGTGCACGGTGCCCGGCACGTAGTCCTCGAAGTACCGGTCGTCGATGGGGGTGGCGAACTTGTCGGTGGTGGCCGGGGTGGTCGTCGACACGGGTGCGGTGCCCTCTCACTTGGTTCCACGGCTGGGTCCGGTGAGGCTCTGCGGACGGTGCCGGGTACGGTATCGGACCGCCGCGTCCTGGAAGGCGCCGAGTGATCCGGGATTGGCCAGGGCGCCCCGGGCCACCACGAGTCCGGGATCGGCGCCGGCCAGGATGTGCTTGACCGGGACCTCCAGCTTCTTGCCCGACAGGGTGCGGGGGACGGCCGGAACCTGGACGATGTGATCCGGGACGTGGTGCTCGGACAGCGCGGTGCGCAGCGCACGGCTGATCCGCTCGCGCAGTGGTGCGTCCAGGGTGCTCTCCCCGCGCAGTTCGACGAAGAGCATCAGTTTGTCGGCGCCGGTCTCCGTCCCCTCCACGTGGACGACCAGGGAGTCGGCGACGTCGTCGACCTCCTCCACCACGGCGTAGAACTCCGCGGTGCCCAGGCGTACCCCGCCGCGCTTCAGCGTCGCGTCCGAGCGCCCGCTGATCACGCAGGTGCCCCGGTCGGTGAGGCTGATCCAGTCGCCGTGGTGCCACACCCCGGGGAACCTCGCGAAGTACGATGCGTGGCGCCGCGAGCCGTCGGTGTCTCCCCACAGGGCGACGGGCATGCTGGGCATGGGCCGGGTCACCACGAGCTCCCCGGTGCGGCCGGTGACGGGCTGCCCGGCGGGGTCGTACGCCTCGATCCTCGCCCCCAGGCAGCGGCAGCTGATCTCGCCTTCGACGACGGGCAGCAGCGGGACTCCGCCGACGAATCCGGTGCACACGTCGGTGCCGCCCGACAGCGACGTGAGCATGGGAGCGGGCGCCTTGCCGTCGGCTGCCGCCTCGTACACCCAGCGGAATCCCTCCGCGGGAAGGGGGGCGCCCGTCGAGCCGACGCCGCGCAGCCGGGAGAGGTCCAGGTCCCGCCACGGAGTGATCCCGGCCTTGCGGCAGGCCATCAGGTACGGCGCCGAGGTACCGAGGTACGTCGTCCCGGACTCCGCGGCGAGCCGCCACAGGGCACCGAAGTCGGGGTACGTCGGGTTGCCGTCGAAGAGCACCACCGCGCTGCCCACGGCGAGTCCGGAGACGAGGTAGTTCCACATCATCCAGCCCGTGGTGGTGAACCAGAGGAAGCGGTCTCCCGGTCCCAGGTCGTGGTGCAGGGCCAGCATCTTCAGGTGTTCCAGCAGGATGCCGCCGTGGCCGTGCACGATGGGTTTGGGCAGCCCCGTCGTCCCCGACGAGTACAGCACGTAGAGCGGGTGGCCGAAGTCCACCGGTTCGAAGGCGAGTCCGTCGCTCTCGGCGAGCAGTTCGTCCCAGGACAGCGCGGAGTCGGCGCCGGAACCCGCGTACGGCACGGTCACGGTGTGCGTCAGGCTCGGCAGGGCGGCCCGGATCGCCGCGACCTCCGGCGCGCGGTCGACGAGCCGGTCACCGGAGCGGTAGCCCGTGACGGCCACCAGAACCTTCGGCTCGATCTGGCGCCAGCGGTCCTGCACGGAACGGGCGCCGAACTCCGGGGCGCACGAGGAGAAGACGGCGCCGAGACTCGCGCAGGCGAGCAGCAGCACCAGGGCCTCGGGGATGTTCGGCAGATAGGCGGCCACCCGGTCTCCGCGCCCCACCCCGAGGCCGCGCAGCCCGCGCCGTGCCCGCGCGACCCGGTCGCGGAGCTCGTCGGCGGTCAGCACGACGGGCTCACGCGTCTGCGAGTGCCCGAACACCATGGGAGTCGAGCCCACGGCACCCGGCATGCTCAGGACCCGTTCGGCGTAGTTGAGCCGCGCACCGGGGAACCACTGGACGTCCGGCATGGCGGGCGCGTCGGCGAAGGCGGTGGCCGGGGTCTCCGGCGTCACCTCGAAGTACTCCCACAGGGACGACCAGAAGCCGTCCAGGTCGGTGACCGACCAGTGCCACAACTCGTCGTAGCCCGCGAAGCGGAGCCCGCGGTGGGGGCCGAGCCAGCGCAGGTAGTCGCCGATGCGGGAGTGGTCGAGAACGTCATGGGGCGGGAGCCACAGAGGGGTGTCGGCAGTCATGTTCGTCACCTCGTGCGGAGTGAAGGGCCGGGTGGGCGTGGGCTGACGAGCAGCACCACGCAGCAGGTGTGGCCGGGTTCCGGCTCCAGATGGATGTCGGCCCAGGTCGAGCCGCGGCCGTGGTGGTCGCCGCCGATGTCACGCAGGCCGGCCCCGGTGGCCTTCACGTAGGCCTCGCGCCGGGTCCAGGTGCGGTACCAGAGGGCGGTCCTGTCCGCCGTGCCGGCCGTGGACCAGCGGTCGTACTCGGCCGGTGAGAAGAAGCCCGCCGCGACCCCGTCGAAGTCCCGTTCCACTGTGGTCTGTTCGACGTCGATGCCCACTCGGGCCCCTCGGGTCACCGCGAGTACCGTCAGACGCCCGGAGTGCGAGAGGTTGAAGTCGACCTCCGGGCACGGCGGGTCGGCCAGGAACGGCCGCCCCGTCCCGGTGGTCCCGAGGAGGATGCGCGACATCGGCACCCCGAGCCGGCGGGACAGGGCCCGCCGGGCCAGGGCCCGACCCGTCACGTACCGGGCGCGCGCGGTGCCGGTGGCGATGCGGGCGATCTGCGCACGTTCTTCGGGGGCCAGTTCCGCCGCGTACGCCGCCACGCGGGGATCGTGCGGGAGAGGGGCCTGTGCCGCCCATACCTCCACCGGGTGGCCGAACGGACGGTATTCGCCGAGCAGTCGTGTGCGGCACTTGTCGATGTCCATTGTCGATCGCTTCGGTGTGATGGCGCGTCAAAGGACGGGAGGCGGGGCATGGCGATCGGTCGCTGTGACGCCCGTGTCCGGTGGTGTTCACGAGGCGTATGCGGAGGACAGCGGCCGGCTCGGGTCGTCCAGCCACGGCTCCCGGGCGAGAATCGCGCGATGCAGATTCCGCAGCCGGTTGCAGGGTTCCATGCCCAGGTCGTCGTGGAGAGTGCCGCGGATGCGCTGGTATGCCTCCAGACACTCGGGTATTCGTCCGCTGCGGTACAGGGCGATCATCAGGAAGGCGTGCACGTTCTCCCACATGGGGTGTTCCTGCGCGAGGCCGTAGAGCTCGCCGATGAGCTGACTGTGACGGCCCAGCCGGAGTTCCAGGGTGAGCCACTGTTCGTGCAGGGCGTTGCGCCGCTCGTCCAGTTGCTGGGCGTAACCGTCCAGCGCGGGCGTGGTGCGCACGTCGGCGAGCGCCGGTCCCCGCCAGAGCCTCAGCGACTGGGAGAGCAGCCGGGCGGCCTCCTGGGGCCGGTCGGTGTGGATGGCCTGCTGGGCCATGGCCGCGCTGGATTCGAAGAGGGTGAGGTCGAGGCAGTGCCCGTCGAGCCGCATCCGGTAGCCGGACGATGTGGTGGTGATGAGGGTGGGGCCCGCGCCGGCCTGGGTGAACTGCCCGCGCAGCTTGGAGACATAGACCTGGAGCGCGGTGGCCGCGGTGCGAGGCGGCGTCCCGGCCCACAGGGCGCCGATGAGCCGCGCGGGGGAAATGACGTGGCCCGAGTGCATGCACAGCATGGCCAGCAGCGACCGGATTTTGAGCGCCTGCGGGGTGACTGTCTCGCCGGCGTCCGTCTCCACCTCTACCGGACCCAGAATGCTAAACCTCATACGCCTTCCCGCTTCAATTTCCGGAGGCTATTCCTGTCGAAGTAGTGCGTCACTGCTTGCGAGTGACTTGAATCATGGATGGCGGCTCGGGGAGCGGTCAAGCCTTTAAGGATTGGGTCAGGTTACCTGGCTGAATCCGTTGCGTGGGCTGCTGTATATACAACAGGCAGATCGCTGCGTATAATCGAATCCCAGCCCACCCCTAAATATATTTATATCATGATATCTCGCCAGATTATGCAGCGGAAATCGAGGGGTGTCTTCGTGTGTGATCGCGTGCGGATTCGAAATCAGCACATCCCTACTCCTCGGTAGGTGAAATTGTCGCAAAGGGGAGCGGGGTGGCGGGTGCCGGGCCACGGCTTAAGGCTGGCGCAACGATTCAATGATCCTTAGGCGTGGCTTTAGCTGAGCTTGCCCGCATGCAGGCCTGCGGGCGTGGAGGGTCCAATACGGCGACGGTGTCCGGGGGCCGGCACTTTGGGGATCCTTAGGGGCTTCTTCAGTACGGAGTGGCAGGCTCGTGCGACGTGTCCCACACGCGAGCCAAGGGGTTTCATGCCATATCTTGCCTTCTATTCTCCGAGTGACCCGAACCTCGAACTGACCCTCAAGGTAATACTCGCCATTCTCGCTATTCTCGCCGCATCGGCATGCTGCGGGAAGCTCGCCCTCATGGTTAATCAGCCGCGAGTTCTCGGTGAAATGATCGCCGGTGTTCTCCTCGGTCCCACGCTCCTGGGGCTTCTGCTGCCCGGAGTGCAGAAGTCACTCTTTCCTGCGGATGTGAAGCCGATTCTCTATGTGCTCAGCACTATGGGGCTCACGCTGTACATGTTCCTGGTGGGCGCCGGACTCGATCACGGAAAGAAGGACAAGGGAAGAGGGGACAGGGGCAAGGGTGCGGCCGGCGAGGGCGCCGACGGGCAGGGACGGCACGCGGTGCTGCTCGCCGTGTCGGGCATAGTCCCCTCGCTCGTGCTGGGCATCGGGGCGGGACTGCTGTGGTACCCGCAACTGTCCAGGCATGACGTCTCCCGCATCGAGTTCGCCGTCTTCATCGGCGGCGCGCTGTCCCTGACGGCGTTCCCGATGCTCGCCCGCATCCTGTACGAACGAGGTCTGGAGAACTCGCGGCTGGGCAGGCTGACGCTGATCGCCGCCTCCATGGACGACGTGGCCGCCTGGTGCTTCCTCGCGGTGCTGTCGGCCGTGCACGCCGGCTCGGGTCCCATGAGCGCGCTGCAGAGCATTCTGCTCGCCGGGATCTTCACCGCCGTGATGCTCTTCGGGGTGGCGCGCCTGCTGCGCCCCCTCGGCGACCGGGTGGCGCGGACGAAGAGCTTCACGCCCGGCCAGATGTACGTCGTGGCGTTCGTCGTTCTCGGGGCCGGCTGGTTCACGGACCGCATAGGCATCTACTCGGTCTTCGGGGGGTTCGTCGCCGGGCTCGCGATGCCCCGGGGCGCCGCCTTCCGGGAGGCGCTGCACAGCCGGATGATGGACTTCGTCAGCGTCTTCCTGCTGCCGATCTTCTTCGCGTTCTCCGGTCTGAACACCAAGCTCGACAGTGTGACCGGGGGCGCCACGCTGCTCGCCCTCGGGACCTTCCTGGCCGCCGGGTTCTTCGGGAAGTACGTCGGCTGCGGGCTCGCCACGCGGGCGGTGGGCTTCTCCTGGCGGGAGTCCTGGGCGGTGGGCGGTCTCATGAACGCCCGGGGCCTGATGATCCTGATCTTCATCAACATCGGTCTGAGCCAGCGCATCATCTCCCAGGAGGTCTTCTCGATCCTGGTGCTCGTCGCGGTGGTGACCACGGCCGGAGCTGTGCCGCTCTACCGGTGGGCCCTGCCGCCGGGAGTGGAAGTGCGCCTCGGACTCCGCTCCTCCGGCGCCGTCGGCCCGCCGCGGAACGACCAGGCACGTGAGATGGCGGCCGACGTCTCCTGACAACGGCGTTATTCGGGTGGCGAGTTACCGCCCTTGGGGAATTAAGTGCCCCTTTGGGACCCGATGCTTTCCTGGGGTGCCACAGTGCCGCGACTCGGGGAGAGACCTTGCCCAACGACATCGCTGAGACCGGACCGCACACGACACGGGACACGGAACGCGAGCCGGACGACCGGCGCTGCGCCCTGGTGACCGGGGCGGCCCGCGGGATCGGGCGGAGCATCGCCCTCAGGCTCGCGGCGGAGGGATACGACGTCGTCGGCTGCTACCGCTCCGAGAGCAAGGAGGCGCGGGCGACCCGGGAGGAGATCGAAGCCCTGGGTGCCCGGGCGCTGTTCACGGAGTGCGACGTGCGCGACCGCGACGCCGTCGAGGAGACGGTGGCCCGCGCGGAGGACGAGCTGGGCCCCGTCACGGCGCTGGTGAACAGCGCGGGGATCACCAGGAACGGTCCCATGCCCCTGCTGGCCGGTGAAGCATGGGACGACGTCATCGACACCAATCTCACCGGCACGTGGAACGTGTGCCAGTCCGTCCTGTACCGCTTCCTGCGGCGCAAGTCCGGTGCCTGCGTCAACATCTCTTCGATCGTCGCCCTGAGCGGTTTCGTGACCATGAGCAACTACGCCGCCAGCAAGGCGGGCATCATCGGCATGAGCAAGTCGCTCGCGCGGGAAGTCGCGGGCCACGGTGTCCGGGTCAATGTGGTCGCTCCCGGCATCACCGACACGCAGATGATGGAGGACATCCCCGTACCGATGCGGGAGAAGATGCTGGAGCGCATCCCGCTCAAGCGGTTCGGCCGCCCCGAGGACACCGCCGACCTGGTCGCCTACCTCCTTTCGGACCGTGCGACGTACATCACCGGCCAGGTGATCCGGGTGGACGGCGGGGCGGCGCTGTGACGCACCCGGTGCCACCGGCTTCGACGCCTTGTCCGGCCGGGTCGTCGAGCTCCCGGCCGAGGTAGCGCCTTCCGGTGGGGGATCGCCCCGGACCGGCCGTACGCCACCGTCTGAAGAAGCTCCGCGAGGCCGGCCGTTCGACGCCCCTGACACCCGGCAGCGCGACGGAGGCGGTCGCCGCTCCGCGCCCGGTTCGCAGCCCGTCCGGCTCGCGGCGCCTACGGCAGCGGACGCGTCGAGGCGCGCCCCGGCGGGCGGCGGTCGCGTTCCGTGGCGGAGGCCGGCACCTCCGACGGCGGCGGAGCCACCGGAGCCGAGGGCCCGGTCGCGGCCCCGCGCCGCCGGTGGCCCAGCCAGACGACGAGCACGGCCAGGACGCCGGCCGGCCAGGTGGAGACGCCCAGCGGTCCGGCGAGCAGCGGGTCGACGAGGCGGGCCGAGACGTCGCCCGTCAGCGGCAGCGCGAACTCGTTGAGCGACAGGTGCGCCGCGACGGCCGCCCACACCGACCCGGTGGACAGCCGGACGGCGGCGATCACCGTCCCGAGCAGCGTGGCGGTCACCACGGCGACCGGTATGCCCAGCAGCACCGGATGGCCGGGGTAGCTTCCACCGAGCGCGGTCATCGGGACGTGCCACACCCCCCACACGGCGCCGCCGATCAGCAGGCCGCGGATCCTGCCGTGGCGGAGCAACCGGGGCAGCAGGTAGCCCTGCCAGCCGAGTTCCTCGCCGAAGTACAGCGGGACCGACACCAGCGCGCTCAGCACGAGGGGCGCGATCGTGGCGGGCCCGGGCAGGTGCGCGGGGGTGTACCAGCCGACCGGTGTGGCGAGGGCCAGGCCACATGCGGTGAGGGCCGGCGGGATCGTGAGCGCGACGGCGACGGAGCGGGCTTCGTGCCGCCAGGGGGTGGCCCTGGTGAGCCCGAGGACCCGCACGGCCTCGCGCGGCCCCCGGCTGCGCGCGGTGAGACCGAAGGCGGTCAGCGCCGGCACCAGCATCATGAGGATCATGCACAACGCCGCGAGCCGCGGCGTCCCTTGCCCGGCGCTCGTCCGGCGCAGGCCCTCGAGCCAGAGCGGGAGCATGGCGACCCACGCGCCGACGAAACTGATCACCAGGAAGGGGACGAGACCGGGGCCCGAACGGCCCGCGGGGTTCGTTGGATTCATGGCCGTGACGCTAGGAACCACGCGGTGACCGGGGCGATGGTGCACGCTCGCCGCCCCATGGTGTAGCGGGCTCCACTGCGCCGGGGAGCGGAGGGGGGAAGACTGGCCGTCGTGAGTACCTGGTCGAAACCACGAGCCGGACTGCGAGCCGGAAAGCGAGCCGGACTGCGAGCCGGAAAGCGAGCCGGACTGCGAGCCGGAAAGCGAGCCGGACTGCGAGCGAGCACGGCGCGCTCGGCCCGTGCCGCCGGATACTGCGCGGTCGCGGTCGTCCACGGACTGACCCTGGTCCTGCTGGTGCCCGTGCTGATCTACTCGGCCGTCCTGTGCCTGGTCGGCGTGGGCCTGCTCGTCCTGCCCCTCGAACTGCGGCTGCTGCGCAGGCTGGCCGATCGCGAGCGCGACCGGCTCGGACACTGGGCGGCGGCCCCCACCGCACCGGCCGGTCCGCACGCGCGGCGGCGCCTGACGGCGGTGCTGTCGGACCCGGCGACCGGCCGCGACCTGCGCTGGGCGCCCGGCACGATGGTCGCCGGCACCGTACTCGGGCTCATCGGCGTGTCACTGTTCCTCTTCCCGGCGGCCGTGCTCGTTCTCGTGGCCCTGTGGTGGCTGTTCCCCGCGGACGATCCGGTCCGGCTCATGCTGAACATCCCGATCGACGGCTGGGGTTCGGCGGTGTACGCCGGAGCTCCCCAGTTCCTCCTGAGCGTGCTGTTCGCCCTGTTCGGGCCGCCCCTGCTGGCCAGGGCGGCGGCGTCGGTGAGCCGGTGGCTGCTCGCCCCCTCGGCCGCAGCGGTGCTCGCCGAGCGCGTGGTGACGCTGGACCGGACGCGCACCGGGGCGATCGACGCACACGGCAGTGAGCTGCGCCGCATCGAGCGGGACCTGCACGACGGCACCCAGGCACGGCTGGTGTCCCTCGCCATGCAACTCGGCCTGGCCGAACGGACGCTCGGTACCGACCCCGCCGCCGTGGGTCCGCTGCTGACCCGGGCCCGGGAGGGCGCCGAGGAGGCGATGGCCGAACTGCGCGACGTACTGCGCTCCGTCTACCCGCCGATCCTCGCGGACCGGGGCCTCACCGGCGCGGTCTCGGCGGTCGTGGCACGCTGCCCCGTACCGGCCACCGCGGAACTCGGCGAACTGGCCGACGTACCGGCTCAGGTGGAGGTCGCCGTGTACTTCGCCGTCAACGAGGCGCTCACCAACGCGGTCAAGCACAGCCGGGCCGAGTCCGTGTCGGTCGTCCTGTCCAGGACCGGCGGCGCGGTCCGTGCGGTGATCACCGACGACGGCCGGGGCGGGGCGGCCGAAGGGGGCGACGGCACCGGGCTGCGCGGGATACGGCAGCGCGTCGAGGCGGTCGACGGCGTACTCGGGGTGCGGAGCCCGCCCGGCGGACCCACGGTGATCACGGTGGAGTGCCCGTGCGCATCCTGATCGCCGAGGACAACGCGCTGCTCGCACAGGGACTCTCCGCCATGCTGGAGGCCCTCGGCCACGAGGTGCTCGCCACGGCCGAGGACGCCGAGTCCTTCGTGCCGGCCGCCGTCGCCCACCGCCCGGACGTGTCCGTGGTGGACGTCCGCCTCCCCCCGACCTTCACCGACGAGGGCATCAGGGCCGCGCTGCGCGCCAGACGACGCGTGCCCGGCCTGCCGGTCCTCGTGCTCTCCCAGTACGTCGAGGACACCTACGCCCGCGAACTGCTCGCCGACGGCACCGGCGTCGGCTACCTGCTCAAGGACCGGGTCGCCCGAGTCGACGACTTCGTCGAGGCGCTGCACCGGGTGGCGGCCGGCGGCACGGTGCTGGACCCCGAGGTGGTCCGACAACTGCTCACGACGCGCGGCGACCCCCTGTCCCGGCTCACCGGACGCGAACGCGAAGTACTCGCGATGATGGCCCAGGGACACGGCAACTCCGAGATCGCCGACCGCCTCGTGGTCACCGAGCGGGCCGTGCACAAGCACGTCGGGAACATCTTCCTGAAACTCGACCTCCCACCCGAGGAGAGCGGCCACCGACGGGTCCTGGCGGTCCTCACCTACCTCGGCGCTCCCCAGCGCGAGCCCTGAGGCCCCGGAGAACCGGAGCCCGGACGGGCGGGGCCCGTCCGATCCACGGCGAACGGGCTCACGGGGTGACGATGGGGAAGTTCGGGTCGGGCTCGTCCAGGGCCGACAGCAGGGTCCGGAGCACGGCCGGGTCCCCGGTGTACTCGATGCCGTCGAGGCCGGCCCCGCCCGCGAGCAGGCCCGCCAGCTGGGGCCTGGTCGGGGTGAGCGCCAGGTCGGTGCTCTCGTCGGGGTGCCCGGTGACGTAGTGGACGAGGACGCCGTTGCGAAGGACCACCTGGTGGCGTTCACCGAGGTCGGTGACGTGCCAGTGCGTGGACACGGTGTGCTCCCACGCCTCCGGGCCGTTGACCCGGATGGCGAGCGAGTCGAGGATCTGGTCCACGCTCAGCGCCGACGCCATGCTGCCGGCCGCGATCGGGACCTGCCGCACGCCCTCGCGCAACTCCTGCGCGGCCGTGAGGTAGTTGTTGCGCCATGTCCCGCACTCCGCGCCGTGGCCGAGACGCTCGAAGACCTGCGCCAGCAGCTCCTTGGCCTCGGTACTGTCCGGCGCGGCGAACGTGGCGTGCTTGAGGAGCTGGGCGGCGAAGCGCAGGTCACCGGCGTCGGCGTAGGAGCGGGCCTTGGCCAGGACGGCGTCCGGGCCGCCCATGCAGTCGACGTACCGCTTCGCGCTCGCGGTCGGCGGGTGCTCCCACAGGGAGGACGGGTGGCCGTCGTACCAGCCCATGTAACGCTGGTAGATCGCCTTGACGTTGTGGCTGACCGACCCGTAGTAGCCCCGCGCGTGCCATGACCTCGCGAGTGCGGGCGGCAGCTCGATCATCTCGGCGATCTCGGTGCCGGTGTGGCCCTGGTTGGTCAGCCGCAGGGTCTGGTCGTGCAGATAGGCGTACAGGTCGCGCTGCTCGGACAGGAACCGCTCGATCCGGTCCGTGCCCCAGGTCGGCCAGTGGTGCGAGGCGAACAGGACGTCGGAGCCGCTGCCGAAGAGCTGGATCGCCTCGGTGAGGTAGCGCGACCAGACCCGGGCGTCGCGGACCACGGCGCCGCGCAGGGTCAGGATGTTGTGCAGGTTGTGGGTGGCGTTCTCGGCCATGCACAGCGCACGCCGCTCGGGAAGGTGGAAGTTCATCTCCGAGGGCGCCTCGGTGTCCGGCGTGAGCTGGAACCGGAACAGCACCCCGTCCAGCCGCTCCTCCTGTCCGGTCCGGGTGATCTCCAGCGTCGGCGGCAGCAGGCTCGGCAGCCCCTGCGAGGCGGAGAAGCCCAGCCCGACCCCGATCAGTCCGTCCGGGCCCGCGGGCAGATCGCCGCCGGTGTGGTAGACACCGCGCCGCAGCATGGCCGTCCCCGCGTACACGTTCTCCGCGACCGCGTGCTCCATCAGCCCCTCGGGCGCGACGACCGGCACGTCCGCGCCCTCGTCGACGACGCCGAGGGTGCCGCCGAAGTGGTCGATGTGCGAGTGCGTGAACACCACCGCCGTGACCGGCCGCTCCCCGCGGTGCGTCCGGTACAGCGCCAGCGCCTCGCGCGCGCACTCCGCCGACACCAGCGGGTCGACCACGACGACCCCGCGCTCGCCCTCGATCAGCGACATGTTGGACAGGTCGAAGCCGCGCACCTGGTAGACCCCGTCGGTCACCTCGTACAGCCCCGCGCGTGCGCACAACTGGGACTGCCGCCACAGGCTCGGGTTCGCGGTCCGGGGGCAGTCGCCGTCCAGGAAGCCGGTGGCCCGGAAGTCCCACACCACCCGCCCGTCCGCACCGGTCACCGTCGCACGCGCCGGCGGTGCGACCAGCCCCCGGTCGGCGTCCTCGAAGTCGGTACGGTCCGCGAAGTCGGGCAGCTCGGAGGCGTTGGGCCGACCGGAATCGCTCACGTGGACCTCCTGGAGGCGTGGCCGTCACGGCAGACGGCCGCCGTCACCTTCGTCTTCGTCCGCCCCATCTTCGACACGACGCCCGAGCCCGGCCCGCCGAACGGGGCCGGGTGGGTTACCGGGGGAGAGCGTCAGGCCGCTCTCCGAATACCCCGGCCGCGGGGCCCGGTTTCTCCGCCACCAAAAAGGGCGAGGCCCGAAGACCTCGCCCGATCCGCAAGAAACCCAGGCTCAGGGCCACACCAGGCAGTACGGCTGATGCCCCGCCTCGTGCAGCCGATGGCTGAAGTCCTGCCACTCGTGCAGCAGCTGGTAGACGTTGAACGCGTCCCGCGGGCCGCCCCGGTCAGGGACCGTCGACCAGATGAAGGCGGCCGCGCCGACCGCCTCCTCGCCGATGCCGCGCAGGGGGTCGACGACGGTCATCGGGAGCTTCACGACCGCGTAGTCGGGGTGCAGGACGACCAGTTCCAGCGGGGGCACCTTGTGCAGGGGGACGCCCTCGATGCCGGTGAGGACCATGGCGGCCATCGTCTCCGGCTTGATCTTGGTGAACATGCCGTTCATCCCGAGCTCGTCGCCGCCCAGTTCCTCGGGGCGCATCGAGATCGGGACGCGGGCCGCGGTCGCGCCGTCGGGCGCGCCGAAGTACTTGTAGGTCACCCCCACCCGACCACCATTCCTGCTCCCCGCCCCCGGCCGGTCGGCCCGCCGGTCGAGCCGGTCGGGCTCGCCCGGGGTGCCGTGTCCATGACGTGCTTCGGACGCTTCCTCCGCCTCGCGTCGGTGCCTTCCCCGCCGGGCACGTCGAGGACCCAGGTCGTCGGTCCCCTCGCCCAGTCCGCCACCGCGATGCATATCTCCACCCGACTGCTTTTCTAGGACGCGTGGCCCCCGCCGCGCAACCCGATCATCGTGTCAGTGACCTCCCCCACGGCCGCTCGCCGAAACGTGCGGTGAAACATATGTACGTCATATGTCCGTCGTGCGTTCGCGGGGCGGCCGGCAGTCGCATCCGCGCCGTCCCGGTGAGCTGCGTGGATGGGTTCCAGTCTGGCAGACGGCACGGCATTCGGGGCGGTTGTCTACCCTTGACGAAGTCACCCTGGGCAACAAGAGGCCGCGCAGGGTCCGATACGTCGGAGAAGGTCGAGAAGGTCGGAGAAGTCGCAGGTCATGAGCGAACTGGCATATCCATACGAAGCACCGGCCTCGCAGGCTCTGTTCGACCGCGCGGCGGCCGTCACGCCCGGCGGCGTGAATTCCCCGGTGCGCGCCTTCCGCGCGGTCGGCGGCACGCCCCGGTTCATGGTGTCCGGCACCGGGCCGTACCTGACCGACGCCGACGGGCGCGAGTACGTCGACCTCGTCTGCTCCTGGGGGCCGATGATCCTCGGGCACGCGCACCCCGAGGTGATCGCCGCCGTGCAGGAGGCGGTCGCGCGCGGGACGTCCTTCGGTACGCCCGCCGAGGGCGAGGTCGCGCTCGCCGAGGCGATGGTCGAGCGCGTCGCGCCGCTGGAGGAGGTGCGGCTCGTCTCCAGCGGGACCGAGGCCACCATGTCCGCCATCCGGCTCGCCCGCGGGTTCACCCGGCGCACCAAGGTGATCAAGTTCGCCGGGTGCTACCACGGTCACGTCGACTCGCTGCTGGCCGCCGCCGGTTCCGGCGTCGCCACCTTCGCGCTGCCCGACACCCCCGGCGTCACCGGCGCCCAGGCGAGCGACACGATCGTGCTGCCGTACAACGACCTGGAGGCCGTGCACGCCGCCTTCGCCGCCCACCCCGGCGAGATCGCCTGTGTGATCACCGAGGCGTCGCCCGGCAACATGGGCGTCGTGCCGCCGCTGCCCGGGTTCAACCAGGGGCTCAAGGACGCCTGCGCGGCCAACGGCGCGCTGTTCGTGTCGGACGAGGTCATGACCGGCTTCCGGACGAGTCGCGCCGGGTGGTTCGGGGTGGAGGGGGTCGTGCCCGACCTCATGACCTTCGGGAAGGTGATGGGGGGTGGGTTCCCCGCCGCCGCGTTCGGCGGGCGTGCGGACGTCATGGCGCACCTCGCCCCGGCCGGGCCCGTCTACCAGGCCGGCACCCTCTCCGGGAATCCGGTCGCCACCGCCGCCGGGCTCGCCCAGCTGCGGCTCCTCGACGACGCGGCGTACGAGACCGTCGACGCGGTGTCCGCGCAGATCCAGGGGCTCGTCACGGAGGCGCTCGCCAAGGAGGGCGTCGCGCACACGCTCCAGAACGCCTCCAACATGTTCTCCGTGTTCTTCACCGACCGCCCGGTGCACGACTACGAGGACGCCAAGGCGCAGGAATCCTTCCGGTTCACCGCCTTCTTCCACTCGCTGCTCGCCAACGGCGTCTATCTGCCGCCCTCCTCCTTCGAGTCCTGGTTCGTGTCCACCGCCCACGACGAGCGGGCCGTCCAGCGCATCGCCGACGCCCTCCCGGCGGCGGCCCGAGCTGCCGCGGAGGCCACGGCATGAGCAACCAGGAACGCGACGAAGAGCTGACCGTCGTCCACGTCATGCGGCACGGCGAGGTCGAGAACCCCACCGGCGTCCTCTACGGGAGGCTGCCCGGCTACCACCTCTCCGAGCTGGGCCGGCGCATGGCCGAGCGGGTCGCCGAGCACCTCGCGCCCCGCGACGTGACGTACGTCGTCGCCTCCCCGCTGGAGCGGGCGCAGGAGACCGCGACGCCGATCGCCAAGACGCACGGGCTCGACCTCGACACCGACTCCCGGCTCATCGAGGCGGACAACGTCTTCCAGGGCAAGACCTTCGGCATCGGCGACGGCGCGCTGCGCCGGCCCGCCAACTGGAAGCACGTGGTCAACCCGTTCAAGCCGTCCTGGGGCGAGCCGTACGTCGACCAGGTCGTGCGGATGAAGGGCGCGATCGACGCCGCCCGCGACCGGGCCCGCGGGCACGAGGCCGTGGTCGTCAGCCACCAGCTGCCGATCTGGATCCTGCGGTCCTACGTCGAGCGGCGGCGGCTGTGGCACGACCCGCGCAAGCGGCAGTGCACGCTGGCGTCCCTGACGACGTTCACGTACCGCGGCGACCGGATCGTCTCCGTCGGCTACACCGAGCCGGCCCGAGACCTCGTCCCGGCCCACCTCCTCGCGGGGGCCAAGCCGGTGAAGGGGCAGGGGAAGGCGTACGGAGCCTGACGGCCTGATGACCTGACGGCCCCCTGCCCCCCGCCCGTACCGTCGCCGCGGAACCGTTTCTGTGGGTCCGCTGTCCACTGTTACCCAACCCGCACAAATTTCCGGAACCCGCTCGTTCGTCGCGTCCTCTCACCTAGTGACCACCCAAGGACGACGCGACGAACGAGGTTGCGATGCGCACTACCAACCGCACTCTCACCCGCAGGGGGATGCTCGGACTCGGCGCGGGGGCCGCGGCGGCGGTCGGGCTCGCGGGCTGCGGCACCGGTTCCCACTCCTCGTCGGAGGGCTCGCACCAGGCCGGTGACGGCGGCAAGCCGTCGCCGTCCGGGAGCGGCAAGCCCCCGGCGAAGCCCATCGGCGACGGCTCCACGTCGTACACCGGCAAGCAGCCGCACCAGCCGGACGCCCCCGTGCCGCTGGAACCCTGGCAGACGCCGCCGCAGTTCGTCGTCTTCTCCTGGGACGGGGCCGGCGAGGTCGGCAACGGGCTCTTCCCGCGCTTCCTGGACCTCGCCCAGGAGCACGGTGCGCACATGACCTTCTTCCTCTCGGGCCTGTACCTGCTGCCCGAGTCGAAGAAGCGCCTCTACGACCCGCCGAACAACCCGCGCGGCGCCTCCGACATCGGCTACCTCACCGACGAGCACATCAAGGCGACGCTCACCAACGTCCGCCGGGCCTGGCTGGACGGGCACGAGATAGGCACCCACTTCAACGGCCACTTCTGCGGAGGCGGCGGCAGCGTCGGCAACTGGACGCCCGCGCAGTGGCGCAGCGAGATCGACCAGGCCAAGTCCTTCGTCAAGGAGTGGAAGACCAACAGCGGCTGGACCGACCTGCCCGCCCTGCCCTTCGACTACGACAAGGAACTGGTCGGCGGCCGCACGCCCTGTCTGCTCGGGCAGGACAACCTGCTGCCCACCGCCCGCGAGCTGGGCTGGCGCTACGACGCCTCCTCGCCCGGCGGCCGCCAGGTGTGGCCGGTGAAGAAGGACGGGATCTGGGACTTCCCGCTGCAGCAGATACCGTTCCCCGGCCACTCCTTCGAGGTCCTCTCGATGGACTACAACATCCTCGCCAACCAGTCGGTCAACTCGACCAAGGCGCCCGCGCACAACTACCCGGGATGGCGCGAACAGGCCACGAAGTCGTACATATCGGGCTTTAAGCGGGCGTACGAGACGAACCGGGCGCCCTTCTTCATAGGCAACCACTTCGAGGAGTGGAACGGCGGCATCTACATGGACGCCGTCGAGAACGCCCTCAAGCACATCGCGCGGGAGAAGGAGAAGGGCGAGGACATCCGGCTCGTCTCCTTCCGGCAGTTCACCGACTGGCTGGACGTGCAGAAGCCCGAGGTGCTGGCCAAGCTCCGTACGGTCGACGTGGGGCAGCGGCCCGCCGGCGGGTGGAACGCCCTCCTCAAGGACACCTCCTCCGCGAGCTCGACACCCACCGGGAACGCCGCCTGAAATGCGGGTTTCCGCCCGTGAGGGGGGTGCGCAAGATCCTCGGAACGGACATGCGAAACTTTTCACATGAGTGCCGCCAGCCGCGCCCCCCTGCGCTCGAACCGCACCGCCGCCCGCGCGTCCGGCCCCGCCCGGGCCCGCGTCCGTAGCCGGGCCGTCCTCGCCGTCGGCGCAGCCGCCGCGGCGCTGCTCGTGTCCGCGTGCAGTTCCGGCGGCACCTCGGGCGGCGGCGGTCAGACGGGCTTCATCACCGGCTCGGACGGCATCGCCACCGCGAAGGAGGGCGAGCGCGCCGACGCCCCCGACCTGTCCGGCGAGACCGTCGACGGCGGCCAGGTCGACGTCGCCGACTACAAGGGCAAGGTCGTCGTCCTCAACGTGTGGGGCTCCTGGTGCCCGCCCTGCCGGGCCGAGGCCAAGAACTTCGAGAAGGTCTACCAGGACGTCAAGGACCAGGGCGTCCAGTTCGTCGGCATCAACACCCGCGACACCTCCACCGGCCCGGCCCGCGCCTTCGAGAAGGACTACGGGCTCACCTACCCGAGCCTGTACGACCCGGCCGGCAAGCTGATGCTCCGCTTCGAGAAGGGCACCCTGAACCCCCAGGCCGTCCCCTCCACGCTCGTCATCGACCGCAAGGGCAAGGTCGCCGCGCGCACCCTCCAGGGGCTCAGCGAGGAGAAGCTGCGCAAGATGCTGAAGCCGTACCTCACGGACGGCTCGTGACGTGTCCGCAGTGACCACGCTCGCCGCCGACGGCTTCAACGGAACGGTGCTCAACGGCGCCCTGCTGGTGGCCCTCCCCATCGCACTGCTCGGCGGCCTCGTCTCCTTCTTCTCGCCCTGCGTCCTGCCGCTCGTCCCCGGCTACCTCTCCTACGTGACCGGCGTCACCGGCACCGACCTGGGCGAGGCCCGGCGCGGACGGATGGTCGCCGGTGCCTCCCTCTTCGTCCTCGGCTTCACCGCGGTCTTCGTGTCCAGCGGGGCGCTCTTCGGCTTCTTCGGCTCCACGCTCCAGGAGGAGCGGGGCGTCCTGTCCAAGGTGCTCGGCGCGCTCATGATCCTCATGGGCGTCTTCTTCGTCGGCCTGATGCCCTGGTTCACCCAGCGCGAGTTCCGCTTCCACAAGCGGCCGGTGACCGGGCTGGTCGGCGCTCCCCTGCTGGGCGCCCTGTTCGGCATCGGCTGGACGCCCTGCATCGGCCCCACCCTCGCCTCCGTCCTCGCCCTCTCCGCAGACCAGGGCACCGCCGGGCGCGGCGCCATACTGACGGTCGCGTACTGCGTCGGCCTCGGCGTCCCCTTCGTCCTCGCCGCCGTCGCCTTCCGCAAGGCGCTCGGCGCCTTCGGCTGGATCAAGCGCCACTATGTGTGGGTGATGCGGATCGGCGGCGTCATGATGATCGCGACCGGTCTCCTGCTGCTGACCGGCGTGTGGGACGGCATCGTGCAGGACATGCAGACCTGGTCCAACGGCTTCACTGTGGGGATCTGACCGATGAGCAACACCACGACGGACACGCCCACGACGCCCGACGGCGGCGACCGGGATCTCGGCGCCGCCGGCTCCCAGCTCTCCACCGCCCCCGCGGAGGAGGCCCCGAACCTCCCCTCGCTCGGCGTGATCGGCTGGGCCCGCTGGTTCTGGCGCCAGCTCACCTCGATGCGCGTCGCGCTGGTGCTGCTCCTGCTGGTGTCGCTGGGCGCGATCCCGGGGTCGCTGATCCCGCAGGACGGCGTCGACGCCGTGAAGGTCGAGGAGTTCCGCCAGAACCACGACGTCCTGGCGCCGGTCTACGACAGGCTCGGCCTCTTCCACGTCTACGGCTCGGTGTGGTTCTCCGCGATCTACATCCTGCTGTTCGTCTCCCTCATCGGCTGCATCGTCCCGCGCACCTGGCAGTTCGTCGGCCAGCTCCGCGGCCGGCCGCCCCGCGCCCCCCGGCGCCTGGACCGGCTGCCCGCCTACACCACCTGGCGCACCGGGGCGGAGCCCGAGGAGGTCCGCGAGGCCGCGCGGAAGCTGCTGAAGAAGCGCCGCTTCCGCGTGGACGCCGCCGGTGACGCCGTCGCGGCCGAGAAGGGCTACCTGCGGGAGGTCGGCAACCTCGCCTTCCACGTCGCGCTGATCGTGCTCCTGGTCGCCTTCGCCTGGGGCCAGCTGTTCAAGTACGAGGGCAACAAGCTGATCCTCGAGGGCGACGGCTTCGCCAACACCCTCACCCAGTACGACGACTTCAAGTCCGGGAACCTCTTCGACCCGGACCACGACCTGGCACCCTTCAGCTTCACCCTCAAGGACTTCCACGGCACCTACGAGGCGACCGGCCCCAACCGCGGCACCCCGCGCGTCTACGAGGCCAAGGTCACCTACAGCGAGGGCGCCGACGGCACCGAGAAGTCGAAGACCGTCGAGGTCAACAAGCCGCTGAACATCGACGGCTCCAAGGTGTACCTGGTCAGCCACGGCTACGCCCCGATCCTCACCGTCAAGGACGCCAAGGGCGAGGTGGTGATGGACAAGCAGGCGGTGGCCCTGCTGCCGCTGGACGGCAACGTCACCTCCTCCGGCGCCGTCAAGGTCATGGACGGCTACCGCAACGCCGAGGGGGAGAAGGAGCAGCTCGGCTTCAACGCGTTCTTCCTGCCGACCTACGGCGGCAAGGGCAGCGGCATGCAGTCCACCTTCCCGGCGCTGATCAACCCGATGCTCGCGCTCTCCGCCTACCACGGCGACCTCGGCGTGGACGCGGGCATCCCGCAGAGCATCTACCAGCTGGACAAGACCAACCTGGAGGAGTTCAAGGGTTCCGACGGCAAGCTGTTCAAGCAGCAGCTCAAGGTCGGCGACACCATGACCCTCCCGAACGGCGCCGGTTCGGTCACCTTCGACGGCGTCCAGGAATGGGCCGGCTTCCAGGTCACGCAGCAGCCCGGCAGCGGCTGGGCGCTCGGCGGCGCCGTCGTCGCCATCCTCGGCCTGGCCGGCTCCCTGTTCATCCAGCGCCGCCGGGTCTGGGTGCGGGCCGTGCGGGGTGCCGACGGCGTCACCGTCGTGGAGATGGCCGGCCTCGGCCGCAGCGAGTCCGCGAAGGTCCCCGAGGAACTCGGCGACCTCGCCGGGGTCCTGTACGACCAGGCACCCGACGCACCCGACGCACCCGACGCGCCCGAGAACGACGACACCCCCGATTCCCCCGACACCACCCACGTCGTACCTGCCGAAGGG
This sequence comes from Streptomyces sp. NPDC093065, assembly GCF_044754585.1. Classification (NCBI taxonomy): domain Bacteria; kingdom Bacillati; phylum Actinomycetota; class Actinomycetes; order Kitasatosporales; family Streptomycetaceae; genus Streptomyces; species Streptomyces sp. NPDC093065. Next base: position 76,352 of record NZ_JBIVPJ010000002.1, read on the forward strand.
GCTGAGAAGTGACTCTCGCCGCCGCAACCGAGTTGGCCGCCGCGACCAACGAGCATCTCGCGAACGTCAGCAACACGCTGATCTACTCCGCGATGGCCGTCTACACCCTGGCCTTCTTCGCGCACATCGCCGAGTGGCTCTTCGGCAGCCGCAGCAAGGTCGGCCGTACCGCCGCCGCGCTCACCGCCGCGGGCCGGTCCAAGGCGCGCGCCGGGTCCGGCCCGGCCGTCACCGTGAAGAAGGGCGGCGGCACCGCCGTACTCGAACGCCCCGAGGTCGTCGTACGCGCCGCCTCCGGCTCCCGCGACGTGCCCGACGGGCCGGGCGCACACGGCGGCACCGAGAAGGGCGACCTCTACGGGCGCATCGCCATCTCGCTCACCGTCCTCGCCTTCGCCCTGGAGGCGGGCGGCGTGGTCGCCCGCGCGCTGTCGGTGAAGCGGGCGCCGTGGGGCAACATGTACGAGTTCAACATCACGTTCACGACGGTCGCCGTCGGCGTGTACCTCGTGCTGCTCGCCCTGAAGAAGAACATCCGCTGGCTCGGCCTGCCCCTGGCCACCACCGTCCTGCTCGACCTCGGTCTCGCCGTCACGGTGCTCTACACGGCGAGCGACCAGCTGGTGCCCGCCCTCCACTCGTACTGGCTGTACATCCACGTCTCGACCGCGATCCTGTGCGGGGCGGTCTTCTACGTCGGCGCGGTCGCCACGGTCCTGTACCTCTTCAAGGACAGCTTCGAGGGCAAGCTGGCCTCCGGCGGCAAGCCCGGCCGCTTCGCCAACTCCGTCCTGGACCGGCTGCCCGCCGCCGCCTCCCTCGACAAGTTCGCCTACCGCGTCAACGCCGCCGTCTTCCCGCTGTGGACCTTCACGATCATCGCGGGCGCGATCTGGGCGGGCGACGCCTGGGGCCGGTACTGGGGCTGGGACCCCAAGGAGACCTGGTCCTTCATCACCTGGGTCGCCTACGCCTGCTACCTGCACGCCCGTGCCACCGCCGGCTGGAAGGGCCGCAAGGCCGCCTACCTGGCCCTGGCCGCCTTCGCCTGCTGGCTGTTCAACTACTACGGCGTCAACATCTTCGTCTCCGGCAAGCACTCCTACGCGGACGTCGGCCTGGGCGCCCTGCGGTCGGTCGGTTTCTGAACCCGCACATTTCCCGCCGTGACAGCCGCCGAACCCCTTTGAGAGCCTGAAAGAGCAAGTCCGCAAGGCGTATTGACAGGGGGAAGACGATGCTCTCCGCGCTCTCCGCACGACGCCCGGCGACGGGAGTCGCGGTCGCGGTCACCGCGGCCGCGCTCGCACTGTCCTTCGCACCGGCCGCCGCGGCCGCACCGGCCGGCGGCGGCTCGTGGGACGACCTGGGGACCCGCGACGCGTACTACCAGAGCGAGTACCGGACGAAGACCGTGAAGTCGGCCGGCGGCGACTTCCGGGCCTGCATCACCACGTCGGCCACCACCAAGGAGTCCTACAGCCTGTACGAACAGGACGCCGAGTCCTACAACGCCAAGCGGGTGGCCACCGTCAAGGGCGCCGGCTGCTGGGTCTTCCGCGACATCGGCGACTACGTGGACGGGGACAACAACCGCGCCGAGTTCTACATCGGCACGGAGGACGACCCCGAGATGGTGCGCGTCCACTACTACGACTGAGGCACGTACGACGACCGGGGCACGTCCCCGCGGGCGACGCCCGTGACGATGTCCCGCAGCCGTTCGACGTACAGCCGCAGGTTCTTGTGGGCGACGTCGGTGTCCGGGTAACGGCTCGCGAACCACAGGCCCTCCGGGAGCCGGGTCACCCAGGCGCACACCTGGTCGCCGTAGGAGACCCGGAGCAGCGCGTACGCCGTCCGGTCCGGCCAGCTGTCGGCGCCGGGGACGTCACGGGCGTCGACGTACGACACGATCGAGTACAGGTCGGGTGAGGTCGGCCGGAAATCCGTGCCCAGCAGGCGCAGCACCCGGTCGATCGGCATGCGGGACAGCCGCCGGTTGGCCTGGAGTTCGGCGCGGACGGTGGCGAGGGCGCTGGGGAGGTCGTGGGCCCGGTCCGCCGGGACCTCGATCGGCGCGCCGCCCACGTACCAGCCGACGGACTCCGTCCACAGGGACCGCGACCGGGTGTGGAAGGGCACGACCGTGCGGTAGACGGGCTCGCCGCCGATCTCGTGGACGATCAGCGCGGTCGCGGCCAGGACGCCGACGAGGCTGCCGCCGTAGGGGCGGCAGTACGCCTCGAACGCGGCGGCGTCGGCCGCGTCCACCAACGGCTCGCGCAGCAGCCGCTGTTCGGGCAGCGCGCCGCCGGGCCGGACACCGAGGTCGACGGGGAAGGACGGCAGCCGTCCGTCGCAGCGCCGGATGAACTCCCGCCAGCGGGCGACGATGTCGTGGCCGCCGTCGATCCGGTCCGCGTCCGCCCGCTCCGCCTCGCAGAAGTCGACGTAGGAGCCGACCCGGGGGCGCGGCACGGCCCGCCCCGCGACGCAGGCGGCGTACAGCTCGCCCACCTCGGCGGGGATGCGGTAGATGGAGTAGGCGTCGACGTTGCTGTGGTCGAAGGCCATGTAGACGCTGACGCCGTCGTCGCGGACGACCGCCGTGTAGATGAGGTTGGGCCAGCGCAGGGCGTCCGCGACCCGGTCGAAGCGGTCCTGGAGGTGCCGGGCGAGGTCCGCCGCGTCGGGAAAGTCCCCGACGTCCTCGCGGTGCAGGGCCACGGCGTCCGCGTCGAGCGTGAACCGGCGCATGGTGTCACCGCTTTCGCCGCTCCACCGGAAGCCGCTGCGCAGCGTCTCGTGCCGCAGGGTCCAGGCGCGCAGCGCCTCCTGGAGCACGTCGAGGTCGACCGGGCCCGGGATGTCGAAGGCCGCGCCGAGCCAGGTGGGCACGAACAGCCCGTCCTCGCGCACCGACCGTGCCGTCCGGATGTGCGACTCCTGGATGTACGCGGGCGGCCGCGTGTCCTCGGGCAGCGCCGCCGCGATGTCGAGCGTGCCGGGGCTGAGCGTCCACTCGACGAGGCGCCCGGGACGGATCTCGCAGCGCTGGATGTCGGTCATTCGCACGAGGAGGTCTCCGTTCGCAGATGTACAGACCCGACCAAGGGAATGCCGTCTCCGCGACCGAGCACCGGGTGTGTCGACACTGTTCAACGGAACGGATGGCCTCTCGAACGCCGATCCGCCCCTGCGGCCGGCCGCCCCTTCACCCTTCCCCCCTGCGGCCTTCACCCGTCACTCCTGGTGTGCGCGCAGGGCGCCCGCTCCCGCCGGCCCCGCCGCACCCCGGACCTCGCGGCGATCACCGGGCCGGGGCGTCTCCGCGCCGGGTGTCGACCAAGGACGCGAGGAGGGCGTAGTACGCCGTGGGCCTGGTGGCGAAGTCGGCCCGCGCCGCCAGGCCGTCCGGGTCGGGGTCCCCGCCCCTCAGGAGGTCGACCGAGGCCTGGGCGAACCGCTCGGCCAGGCTCTCCCGTTCGGCCCCGGCCAGCAGCGCGCGCAGCGCGGCCACCGCAGCCGGTACCCGGGCGCGCTCCTCACGTCCCGCCTCCAGCATGTGCCTCCACCCGGCGGCGGGCGCGGCGTCGGCCAGCTCCCGGTCCAGCGCCGCGGCCAGCCGGCCTCCGGCCTCCGCCGCGCTGCGGGCCGCCGGTCCGGCCTCCACGAGGACACGGAGGGCGCCCAGCAGTGCCGCGGTCCGCGGATCGGTGCCGTCCGCGTCCAGCCGTACCGCCGTGTCCCGGTCCACGGCGTCGGCGGCCGACCGCGCGGCCTCCCACGCCTTCTCGCCCTGACGCCGCCTCACCCCGCAGGTGTGGGTCACACCCCAGGCTCCGGCGTCCAGCACGTCGCGCACACTGCGGATGCCGTGCGCCGTCAGCTGCCTGGTCGGCAGGCGGGTCCGGGACGACTTGCGCAGCCGCGCGACCGGCAGCCGGGCCAGCCGCTCACGCACCAGCTCCTCGTGCAGCGGTGCCCACGCCTCCCGGACCGTGTCCTCGGCCCGCGCGCAGTCCTCGGCCACCCCGGCGGCCGCGTCCCGCAGCCGCCGCGCACGACGGACGAGCACGGGACGCGTCCCGCACAGCCGCGCCACGGAACGGATGTTGCCGCCGACGACGCCGACGGTCGTCACGAGCAGGCCGACGGCCACCAGGGCGTCGGACGCGTCGGTCGACGCCTCGATGTCCTCGTCATCGTCCGTCGAGTACAACTCGCCCCGGTGCGGCCCCTCCGCCAGCACGTAACCGGTGTCCCAGCCCGAGGCGGTGCCGGTCTCGCGGGCCGGCCCCTTCAGTGTGGCGGGCCGGTAGGGATCGCACTGGTACGGCCCCGTGCGCTCGGCGAGTTCGTACGGATCCAACCACCGGACTTCGCAGGATCCGTCGGGTTTCTCGTGAACGACGGTCAGTTCGACGACTTCCAGCTCGGGATACTCCGGACTCGCCATGTACACCGCCACCGAACAGCCGATCAGGACCAGACCCACTGCGACGACCCACCTGAAGAACGGTACGTGCTTCACCCCGGGACCCCCTGCCGCTCGTCCGTCGTGCAACCGACCGGCGCCGAGTCTGTCCGCCTCCGGACTCCGCGACAAGGACGGAGACCGGCAACCGCACCGCCGCCGCGGCTTCCGGAACCACGACAGGGACGGGAGGGGACGGCGGCCCTCCTAGGCCCCGTCCGCGCGGATCGACCGCCAGATCCGCTCCGGCAGGATCCGCGCCGCCTCGTCGAGGTCGACGTCCCGGACGCCGGACAGCCGGCGTCGGGCGACCGCGACGACCGGGCCGAGGACCAGCGTCTCCAGCAACGGCATGGGGAGCGGGGCGACTTCGCCCGCGTCGATGCGGGGCTGGATCCACAGGGACATCGCCGAGACGGCCGGTTGCTGCTCGTCCCGCGTCTCCCGGCCCCGGGCCATCAGGCGCCGGTCGGCGCGCGGGGAGTGGACGAGGAGCGCGGCGCCGGGGTGGTCGCGGACGAAGGCCAGATAGGCCTCGACCACGGCCCGGATCCCCTCGCGGGCCGTCTCGGTGCCGGTCAGCGCGGTGACCAGTTGCCCGAGCAGCCGCCCGGTCCAGCGCTCGGTGAGCGCCGTGAGCAGACCGTCGAGGCTGCCGAAGTGGTGGTAGAGGCTGCCGAGGCTGACCCCGCTGGTCCGGGTGACGGCGGTGACGGTGACGCCCTGCTCGCCCGACTCCGTGTACAGGCGGAGCGCGGCGTCCAGGAGGAGATCCGAGGTGACCTCACCGCGGTGCTGTTTGGGGCTCATGGGCAGGCGCGCTCTCGTCGGTCTTCGTCCGGGGTGCTGCTCTTTCCCCGTTTCTAGAACATTTTTCTAGAAGCTCCTTCCAATCCTATGCCCGTCTGGCCCAGACTGACTCCTGCGGGACGCGCGCGTCCGCCCGGACTTCGGAGGGGAGCGGGCGGGCCGCGGGTCCCGGTCGTCGGGGCAACGGGGAGACGGGGCAGACGTGTTGGAGCTGGGCGGCGGCGGAGCGGAACCGCTGGAGGACGGGGACCCGCGGTGGATCGGGCCGGTCCCGCTGGTCGGACGCCTCGGCGCCGGCGGAATGGGCCGGGTCTTCCTCGGCGTCCACGAGGGCCGGTACGCGGCCGTCAAGCAGGTGCTGCCGTCCGTCGCCGCCGAGGACAAGGGCTTCCTGCGCCGCTTCGGGCACGAGCTGGACAACCTCGCCCGGCTGCCCGAGGGCGTGACCGCGCCGCTGCTCGCGGGGGACCGCGAGGCCAACCCGCCCTGGTTCGCCACCACTTACGTACCGGGCATCACCCTGTCCCAGGCGCTGGAGACGCACGGCGGCCCGCTGCCCGCCGGGGCGTTGTGGCTCGTTCTGCGGGAGACCGCCAAGGCGCTGGTGGCGGTGCACGCGTTGAGGATGGTGCACCGGGACCTGAAGCCGTCGAACGTGATGCTGACGGTGGAGGGGCTGACGGTCATCGACTTCGGGGTGGCCAGGGCCGCTGATCAGAGCCAGTTGACGACGGTGGGGAAGGTGGTGGGGACGCCGGCCTACATGTCGCCGGAGCAGGCGTCCGGTAGCCGGACGCCCACGGGGGCGGTCGACGTCTTCGCGCTGGGCGGCGTGCTGGCGTACGCGGCGACGGGGCACCCGCCGTTCGGTGACGACTCGGCGTTGCCGGTGCTGAACCGCATCCTGACGAAGGAGCCCGACCTCCAGTCCCTCAGGGACCTGGACGGCGAACTCGCCGATGTCGTCGCGTCCTGTCTCGACAAGGACCCCGAGGGACGGCCGGGCGCGGCCGAGCTGCTCGCCGTAGCCGAGCGGCACGGACCGTACGAACCGCCGCTCTGGCCGCGCGCCGTGGCCGAGGTGCTGGCCGAACGGGCCGCCTTCGTCACCGGGTTACCCGATCCGGCGGACCTGCCCGCCCCGGAGCCCGGCCGCGCCCCCGAGTCCGGGGCGACGGCTCCGCAGAGCGAGGAGCCCCGACGGCGCGGCAACCGCCGCCGTACCCGGATCTTCCTCGGTGTCGTCCCGGTCGTGGTGGCGACGGGGGCGACCCTCGCCGTCCAGCTCCTGCCGTACGCCACCCACGACAAGGCGGAGGCGGACACCCCCGCGTCACCGTCCGCCTCGGCACCCCCGGACCCGACGGACCCGCCCTCGGCGGCGGCGAAGAACCGGCCGTCCCCGAGCGCGCCGCCGTCGGCCGGCAAGGGCGACGAGAGCGGGAAGGGCGACGAGAGCGGGAAGGGCGGCAAGGACGGAGCGGGCGGCGGGGACGGGGAAGCCGGCCGGGGCGGTGGTACGGCCGCCGGCGGCGCAGGCCAGGACAGCGGCGCCGGCGGCGCGGGCGGGGCAGCCGGCGGGGCAGGCGGCTCCGAAGAGTCCGGCGGGGCGAAGGACTCCGGAGGCTCGGGAGAGTCGTCGGGCTCGGGCGGATCGTCCGGGCCGGGAGACAGCGCGTCCGGTGGCGGTGGCGCGGACACCGGTGCTCCCTCCGGCACGTTCGCCCTCAAGAACGGCGGCAACGGCAAGTGCCTGGTCCCGGACTTCACCGGGTGGGCGGCCACGGGGTCCTGCACGGCGGCGTCGGCCTCCTGGTCGTTCAAGAGCGCCTCCGACGGCAGCGTGAGGATCGTCAACAACTCCTCCGGCAAGTGCCTGACCGCGTCCTTCGTCGGCCAGGTGGCGACGACCGAAAGCTGCGCCCCGATGGGCTTCGAGTCCGCAGTGCTGTGGCGCACCGGGTCGGGCGGGGTGTTGCGGAGCGTCTTCAACGACGGGTGTCTCACCCGGGCCGACGACGGCTCCGTCAGGGCGCAGAGCTGTTCCCCCGGGACGGCGTCGCAGCGGTGGACGCGTACCTAGGGACGGGGACCGTCGAATACGGCGATCGCGGTCCGGACGAACGAGCGGACCAGCGGGGTCGGGTCCGCCCGCGGCCACGCCAGCACCACCCGGCTCGGCGGCAGGCCCGTCAGCGGGACCACGGTGAGCCCTTCGGCCGGCACGTGGGAGGCGAGGGTCATGCCGACGGTCCCGTTCCACAGGACCGCCTGCTGACACTCCCGGACCGTGCGCACCACCGGCCCCGGGCGCGGCTCCCCGCCGTTCCAGTACGCCTGCCACCGGGGATCCGTGCCCTCCGGGAACCGGAACCAGCGGCGGTCGGCCAGCTCGGCCGGGGTCAGGCTCGCGCGGCCGGCCAGCGGGTCGTCGGCGCGCAGCAGGGCGCCCACCGGGTCGGCGCGCAGGGCGTGCGTGGTCAGGCCGGTCGGGTCGAAGGGGCCGCGGGTCAGCGCCACGTCGACCAGTCCGGCGTGTAGCCCGCAGGTCGGGTCGGTCAGGTCGGTCTCGCGGACGGTGACCTCGACGTGCGGGTGGCGCCGGCGGTAGACGTCGGCGAGCCGCAGCACGTCCGGGTCGGCGCTGTCGCCGAGGATGCCGACCGCGAGGGTGGCGGCGCCGGCCGCGGCGGCCACGCGGGCGGGCACCCGTCCGGCCCGGTCGAGCAGGGCGCGGGCCTCGTCGAGCAGCACCGCCCCGGCGTCGGTGAGGGTGACGCCGGCGGAGGTGCGGTGGAACAGCGTGGCGGCGAGTTCCGTCTCCAGCGCCTTGATCGCCCGGCTCAACGGTGGCTGGCTCATGTGCAGCCGGACGGCCGCCCGGCCGAAGTGGAGTTCCTCGGCGACCGCCACGAAGTAGCGCAGCGTACGTAGCTCCATCCTGCGACGATACCCGTACGGTATCGAGCGGGCGGAACAGGTCTTGGACGCCCTCGCCGCCCCGGCGGTGCAATCGGGGGCATGACCGACGAACCGCAGAACGCAGCGCCGTGCGCAGACCCCGCCGTGTCGGTGGTCGGCCCGCACGACGGCGAGACGATCCTGCTCGGCACCACCCGCATGCGCGTCCTCGAGGACGGCAGCCACACCGGCCACCGCCTCGGGATGGCCGAGTCCGTACTCGCCCCGCACACCCCCGGACCGCCCCAGCACCGGCACGCGAGGCACGACGAGGGCTTCTACGTCCTGTCCGGCACGGTGCGTTTCACCGTGGGGGACGAGGACATCGACGCCGTGGCGGGCACGCTCGTGATGGTCCCGCCCGGCGCCCCGCACACCTTCGCCAACACCACCGGCGAACCGGCCCGCATGCTCAGCACGTTCACCCCCGACCTGTACGTGCGGTACTTCCACGACCTGCGCGACCTGTACGCCGACGGCCGCAGCCCGACCCCGCGGGAGAGCCTGCGGACCATGAGCCGCTACGCGACCGAGCCGGCCACCGACTTCGCCCGGCACCGGGGGGCCGGCTCGTGAACGTCGCGTACTGGCTCGTCGCCGGACTCCTCGCCGCCTTCTACCTCTACGGGGGCGGGCTGAAGCTGGTGCGGAGCCGTGAGCGGCTCCGGCCGATGATGGCCTGGGTGGACAGCACCCCGATGCCGGCCGTCCGCGCCGTCGGGCTGCTCGAAGTGCTCGGCGCGGCCGGTCTGGTCCTGCCGCCGCTGACCGGAGTCGCGCCCGTACTGGCCGCGGCGGCCGCCGTCGGTTTCGTCGTCCTGCAGGTCGGCGCGACCGCGGTCCACCTGCGCATGGGGGACCGCCGGGTCGCCCTCAACCTCACCCTCCTGGCCACCGCCGCCGTCACCGCCCGGCTCGCCACGACCTGGCTGTGACCCGCGCCCGTCGTCAGCCGCTCGGCCGTCAGCCGCTCGGTCGTCCGTCGCTCGGTCGCCCGTCGCTCGGCGGGGAGGGCCGGACCGCGTCCAAGAGCCGGTCCGCGAGGTCCGCGACGAGAGCGCGCAGCTCGTCCGGCCGCTCGACGACGAACGGGCGGCCCATTGAGGCGAGCAGCCCCGGCAGCCAGTCGAGGCGCTCGGCCCGGATCTCGACACGGCACCAGGGTCCGGCACCGAGCCCGGCCGGGGGAGGAGCGTCGTCCCCGCCCGCCTCCGCGGCCACGACCGCCACGCTGCCCGGCAGCAGGGCGCGGACCTCCCCTGCCGTCCCCCGCACCCGTACCGTCACCCCGTAGCGGTGAGGGGCCGTGGCCAGCGCCGTCAGCACCCGCTCCGCCGGATCCGGACCGGGCGGCGGTTCGAAGGTGCCGGGCAGCACCCGCGCGCCGGCGATGCGGTCGAGGCGGAACGTCCGGTCGGCGGCGACCGAGAGGTCCCAGCCGGTCACGTACCACCGGCCCCCGTGCGCGACAAGCCCGTACGGGTACAGGGTCCGTTCGCCGCCCCGGCCGCTGCCGCCGGTGTAACGGACCGACACCGGCCGGTGATGGCGCACCGCGTCGGCGATCGGGAGCAGCACCGCGGCCTCGGGCGCGGCGGACTCGGCCGGGGCGGTCGTGAAGGTGAGGGAGCCGAGCACCGCGTCCAGCCGTTGGCGCAGCCGCTCCGGCAGTACCCGCCGGACCTTCGCCGCCGCCGTCTCGCCCGCGGTGCCGGCCGCCGCCGTGATCCCGGTCCGCCGGCCGGCGACCAGGCCAAGGAGTACGGCCAGTGCCTCGTCGTCGCTCAGCATCAGCGGGGGCATGCGGTGGCCGGGGGCGAGCCGGTAGCCGCCGTAGCGGCCGCGCACCGACTCCACGGGGACGTCGAGGTCGACGAGGTGGTCGACGTACCGGCGCACCGTGCGCTCGCCGACGCCGAGCCGGCCGGCGAGTTCGGCCACGGTCCGCACACCGCCCGCCTGGAGCAGTTCGAGCAGGGTCAGCACACGGGACACGGGACGGGACATGCGGGAAAGTCTGCCGCCGATACCGGCCGGATAGTGACCGGTATTGCTCCTAGCGTGAGGCCCGAAGCAGCAGGCCGCATGCGACCCGCGTGCGGCGTCCCGTCAGGAGGAATCCCCATGAACCTCGTCTCGCTCCGCGTCATCACGAGCGACGTCGCCCGTCTCGTCGGCTTCTACGAGCGCGCCACCGGTCTGCGCGCCGCCTGGGCCACCGAGGACTTCGCCGAACTGCGCACCCCCTCGGGCACCCTCGCGATCGGCAGCACCCGCACCGTGCCGCTCTTCGCCCCCGGCTCCGCCCGCCCGGCCGACAACCGCAGCGTGATCGTCGAGTTCCTCGTGGCGGACGTGGACGCCGTGCACCGGAACCTGACCGGGTCCGTCGCGGAGTTCGTCAAGGAGCCCACGACCATGCCCTGGGGCAACCGCGCCCTCCTGTGCCGCGACCCCGACGGCAACCTGGTCAACTTCTTCACCCCGGTCACCCCGGCCGCCGTCGAGAAGTTCGCCGGCGTGGCACGCTGACGGCCCGCCTATGCTGGACCCGCCCGCAGGGGCGAGTACCGCACGCCGGGAGGGATCTGTGTCAGCGCTGGAGCCGGACGACCCGCGCTCCGTCGGGGAGTACCGGCTGCTGGGCCGGCTGGGTGCGGGCGGCATGGGCCGGGTCTTCCTCGGCCGGTCCCCGGGCGGACGGCTCGTCGCGGTCAAGGTGGTGCACGCCGAACTGCTGCGCAGGCCGGAGTTCCGCGACCGCTTCCGGCGCGAGGTGCAGGCGGCCCGCGCGGTCAGCGGCGCCTTCACCGCCCCCGTGATCGACGCCGACCCGGACGCGCCCCTGCCCTGGCTGGTGACCAGCTACATCGCCGGGCCGTCGCTGGAGCAGGCGGTGACCGAGCGCGGCGCCTTCGAACCGCAGGCGGTGCTCACCCTGGCCGCAGGACTGGCCGAGGCCCTGGTCTCGATCCACGCCGCGCACCTCGTCCACCGCGACCTCAAGCCCTCCAACGTGCTGCTCGCCGAGGACGGGCCGCGCGTCATCGACTTCGGCATCGTCCGCAGCGTCGACGCCGACTCCCTCACCGGCACCGGGCACATGGCCGGCTCCCCCGGCTTCATGTCCCCCGAGCAGGTCAACGGGGACGAGGTCACCTGGGCCAGTGACGTCTTCTGCCTGGGCGCGGTGCTGGCCTTCGCGGCGACCGGCGCGGGCCCCTTCGGTGCCGGGCCGACGCCCGCGCTGCTCTACCGCGTCGTGCACAACGCCCCCGACGTGGACGCCGTCGCCGACCCCGCCCTGCGGTCCCTGATCGCCGACTGCCTCGCCAAGGACCCGGCCCGCCGCCCCGCCCCGCGCGAGATCCTGGCCCGCATCGGTCCACTGGGCGGCGACAGCGCGACGGCCCTGCCGCACGCCCACCAGTGGACACCGGCCGGGCGGCCCCGCGCGGACTCCGTGCCCACCCTGGTCGTCCCGCCGCCCGCCGCGCCCCCGGCGCACCCGCGGACCCGGGTCGACACCACACGCCCCCCGGCGCCCGCACCGGCGGACGTACGCCCGACGCGGGCCGGGGGCGACGGCCGCCGCGGCCGACGGGCCTTCCTGCTCTCCGGCGCGGGCGCGCTCGCCGCCCTCGGCGTCGGCACCGGGTTCTGGCTCAACCGCCCGGCCGCCCCGGACCGGTCGGACGGCTCCCCACCCGCACCCTCGCCGTCGCCCTCCTCCGCGACCCCGCCACTACCGGTACCGGTCGGCCGCTGGCCCCTGGACGAGGCCTCCGGCCGGGTGGCGCGGGACACCGCGGGCGGTCACGACGGCACCGCGACCGGCGTCGCCTGGCAGGACGCCGGGGGAGGTGCCCTCTTCGACGGGACCGGCAGCCAGATCGTGACCGACGGCCCGGTGCTGAAGACCGGCGAGGGCCGCAGCTTCACCGTCGCCGCCTGGGTCCGCCTCGCCGTCGTGCCGGGCACCTTCGCCACCGCCGTCAGCCAGGACAGCGCCGACGCCAGCGGCTTTTACCTGCAGTACTCCAGCGAGGACAACGGCTGGGCCTTCTCCCGCCCCGGCCTGCGCGCCGTCGGCCGCACCGCGCCCGCCGCGCACGTCTGGACCCACCTGGCCGGCGTCTGCGACGGCGCGGCCCGCAAGCTGCACCTGTACGTCAACGGTGTCCGGGAGGCGGTCGTCGAGGACACCGCCCCGGCCCCCGCCACCGGCGCCTTCGTCATCGGCCGGGCCTCCTTCGGCGGACGGCCCCGCGACTTCTTCCCCGGCGCCGTCCGCGACGTCCGGGCCTTCGACCGGGCGCTGGGGCCGGCACGGGTCGCCAAGCTCGCCGCCACCGGCTGACGTGACATCACCGGCGTTGCGCGGGCGGCAGTTGGGGCTCCCGTGCCGAAGACGTAGCTTCCGAGGAGTGGCCGCGGCTTCATGATCGACTGACGACCCGACGTGCACCGGCTCCGCCTCCCAGCGCTGGGCCAGGATCTGACGGAGCGGAGCCTCAGGGCTCGTCCCGCCGGCCGCCGCTGCGGTCCTCCTCGTCCTCGGGGCCGCCGCGGCCGGTGTCGTCCCCCGGGCCGTCCCCGGTCCGGTCGTCGGCCGCGCCGCGGGGCTGGTCGCCCAGCGACTTCAGGAAGTCGGGGTTGTCGTCCGGCGCCACCCACTGCCGCCGCCCGCCGCCCTGCCAGGGCGAGGAGCCGGCGGGCTGCCGCTTCTTGCCGGCGATGATCCAGGAGATCGAGCCGACCAGCGGGAAGAGCAGCACGAGGATCGCCCACAGCGGCTTGGGCATGTGGCGGATGTCGGCGTCCTTCGTGCTGATGCAGTCGATGAACGCGTAGACGCTCAAGGCCAGTGGCACGAGGAACATCAGCACCCGGAGCATGGGCTTCTCCAGCTCAAGCGAGGGGGTGGGGACGCGTCAGGGCCCCCAGGTACAGGGCCAGGGTAGCCGCTCGGGGATACTGGACGGCATGGCTTACGACGATCTTCGCTCCCTGCTCAGGGCGCTGGAGCGCGAGGGCGACCTCAAGCGCATCAAGGCCGAGGTGGACCCGTACCTGGAGGTCGGGGAGATCGTCGACCGGGTGAACAAGGCCGGCGGCCCCGCCCTGCTCTTCGAGAACGTGAAGGGCTCCGACCTGCCGCTGGCGATGAACGTCTTCGGCACCGACCGCCGCCTGCTCAAGGCCCTCGGCCTCAAGTCGTACTCCGACATCTCCGACAAGATCGGCGGGCTGCTCCGCCCCGAGCTGCCCCAGGGCTTCGTCGGCGTGCGCGAGGCCTTCGGGAAGCTCGGCACGATGACGCACGTACCGCCGAAGAAGGTGAAGCCGGGCAGCGCGCCCGTCCAGGAAGTCGTCCTCACCGGCGACGACGTGGACCTGGACCGCCTCCCCGCCCTCTTCACCTGGCCGGACGACGGCGGCTCCTTCTTCAACCTGGGCCTGACCCACACCAAGGACCCGGAGACGGGCATCCGCAACCTGGGCCTGTACCGGCTCCAGCGCCACGACAAGCGCACCATCGGCATGCACTGGCAGATCCACAAGGACAGCCGCAACCACTACCAGGTCGCCGCCCGCCGCGGTGAGCGCCTGCCGGTCGCCATCGCCTTCGGCTGCCCGCCCGCCGTGACCTACGCCTCCACCGCCCCGCTCCCCGGCGACATCGACGAGTACCTGTTCGCCGGGTTCCTGCAGGGCAAGCGGATCGAGATGGTCGACTGCAAGACGGTCCCGCTCCAGGTCCCCGCGCAGGCGGAGGTCGTCATCGAGGGCTGGCTGGAGCCGGGCGAGATGCTCCCCGAGGGCCCCTTCGGCGACCACACCGGCTTCTACACCCCGCAGGAGCCCTTCCCCGCCCTGAAGATCGACTGCGTGACGACGCGGAAGCGCCCGCTGCTCCAGTCGATCGTGGTCGGCAGGCCCCCGACGGAGGACGGGCCCCTCGGGAGGGCCACGGAGCGCTTCTTCCTCCCGCTCCTCAAGATCATCGTCCCGGACATCGTGGACTACCACCTCCCCGAGGCCGGCGGCTTCCACAACTGCGCGATCGTCTCGATCGACAAGAAGTACCCCAAGCACGCCCAGAAGGTGATGCACGCCGTCTGGGGCGCGCACATGATGTCCCTGACCAAGCTGATCGTGGTCGTCGACTCCGACTGCGACGTCCACGACCTGCACGAGGTCGCCTGGCGCGCGCTCGGCAACACCGACTACGGCCGGGACCTCACCGTCGTCGAAGGCCCGGTCGACCACCTCGACCACGCCTCCTACCAGCAGTTCTGGGGCGGCAAGGCGGGCATCGACGCGACGCGGAAGCTACCCGAGGAGGGGTACACGCGCGACGGGGGCTGGCCGGACATGGTGCTGTCCGACCCGGATACGGCGGCGAAGGTCGACCGCCGCTGGAAGGAGTACGGACTGTGACGTCGGCTTCCGCCGCCCTGCCGCAGCAGCCGGGGCGCACCAAGGCATTCCTGCGCCTGGTGATGATCGAGCACTCGGTGTTCGCGCTGCCCTTCGCCTACATCGCCGCGCTGACCGCGATGTACCTGTGGGACGGGAACATCCACTGGGGCCAGCTGCTCCTGGTCACGATCGCGATGGTGGGTCTGCGCACCTTCGCGATGGCGGTCAACCGGATCATCGACCGCGAGATCGACGCCCGCAACCCCCGCACCGCCCACCGCGAACTGGTCACCGGCGCCATGTCGGTCAAGCACGCCTGGACCGGCGCGCTGATCGCCCTGATCGTCTTCCTCGGCGCGGCGGCCCTGCTCAACCCCCTGTGCCTGGCCCTCGCCCCGGTGGCCGTCGTGCCGATGGTGGTCTACCCGTACGGCAAGCGGTTCACGAACTTCCCGCAGGCCATCCTCGGCCTCGCCCAGGCCATGGGCCCGATCGGCGGCTGGCTCGCGATCACCGGCTCCTGGTCCTGGGAGGCCGTGATCCTCGGCCTCGCGGTCGGCATCTGGATCGGCGGCTTCGACCTGATCTACGCCTGCCAGGACGTCGAGACCGACCGGCAGGTCGGCGTGAAGTCCGTCCCGGCCCGCTTCGGCGTCCCGGCCGCCGTCTGGGGCGCCCGCGCCTGCCACACGGTCACCACGGCCCTGTTCGTCTGGTACGCCCTCGCCACCGGCGCCGGCGCGTTCTTCTGGCTCGGCCTGGTGATCGTCGCGGGCGCCTTCCTCTACGAGCACACCATCGTGCGACCCACCGACCTGACCCGCCTCAACAGGGCGTTCTTCAGCGTCAACGGCTTCATCGGCATCGCACTGTTCGTGTGCGCGCTGCTGGATCTGCTCGTAAGGGGCCTCACGGTCTGAAAACCCTGAGCCTGCGACTAGGCTCGGCATCATGAAGCCAGGACAGACGCAGCGCGTGCCTTGGATCGTGGGGGTGTCCGGGGCCTCCGGCACCCCGTACGCCGCCGCCGTGCTGCGGGCGCTGCTCGCCGCCGGCGAGAGCGTCGACCTGGTGGTCAGCCGGGCCTCGCGACTCACCCTGCTCGACGAGACCGGCATCTCCTTCCGCGACGCCCACTGGCAGCACGACCTGCGAGAGTGGCTGGCCCGCGGAGCCGACGGAAAGCCGGACACGTTCGACGCGGACGTCTCCGGCGTACGGCACTGGAGCGCGGGCGACCTCGCGGCCGGGCCGTCCTCGGGGTCGTACCCGACGAAGGGCATGCTGATCGTGCCCGCCTCCACCGCCTGCGTCGCGGGCGTCGCGCTGGGACTGTCCAAGGACCTGCTCCAGCGCACCGCGAGCGTGACGCTCAAGGAACGCCGCAGGCTCGTCGTCGCCGTACGGGAGACCCCGCTGGACGGCCGGACGCTGCGGCACCTGGTGACCCTGGACGACGCAGGCGCGAGCGTGGTCCCCGCCTCCCCGGCCTTCTACGCCGGGGCGACGCACATCCAGGACCTGGTGGACTTCATCGCCGGACGCGTACTCGACGCGGCGGGTGTCGGGCACGATCTCTACCGCCGCTGGCGCGGCGACCTCGGCGGGGCCCGGCCCACCGGCTGAGCGGCGCCGCAGCACCGCCTCCCTCCCCCACATTGTTCGTGAACCACACGTTTGTTACCCACATCTTCAGAACTCTTCAGTGGAAGGCTTCGATCGCATGGACGCGGTGGACAGGCAGCTCATCCAGGCCCTGAGGGAGAACGGCCGGGCCTCCTACGCGGAGCTGGGGCGCCTGGTAGGACTCTCCGGACCCAGCGTCACCGACCGCATCAACCGGCTGGAGGCGGCCGGTGTCATCACCGGCTACCGGGCCACCGTCGACTCCGCCTCGCTCGGCCTCGGCGTCACCGCCCTGATCGGCGTCTCGCTCTCCGACGCCGCCGACCACGAGGACGTGGCCCAGCGCCTCAAGGAACTGCGGGAGATCGAGGACTGCTGGTTCATCGCCGGCGAGGACTCCTACATGCTCAAGGTGCGCGCCGCCGACGTGGACGGCCTGGAGAGCATCATCCGGCGGCTGTCGGGCACCAAGGGCGTGTCCCGGACCCGTACCACCATCGTTCTCTCCACCAAGTGGGAGAACCGGGTGGGCGAACTGCCCGAAGAGGTCTAGTCACCGGACCCCGATGGCCGGGGCGTACGGTTTACCCGTCTGTCTCAGAAAGAGGTATCGCATGGACGCCGGGCTCAAGCGCGAGCTGGAGCAGAAGGTCCGCTCCGGTGAGCGGCTGACCCGCGAGGACGGCATCGCGCTGTACGAGTCGGACGATCTCGCCTGGCTCGGCGGCCTCGCGCACGAGGTGCGGACGCGGAAGAACGGCGACGTCGTCCACTTCAACGTCAACCGCCACCTCAACATGACCAACGTGTGCACCGCCTCCTGCGCGTACTGCTCCTTCCAGCGCAAGCCGGGGGAGAAGGACGCGTACACGATGCGCATCGAGGAGGCGGTGAAGCTCGCCAAGGCGATGGAGGGCGAGAACCTCACCGAGCTGCACATCGTCAACGGCCTGCACCCCAACCTGCCGTGGCGCTACTACCCGCGCTCGCTCAGGGAGCTGAAGGCCGCGCTGCCGGACGTCTCGCTCAAGGCCTTCACGGCGACGGAGATCCACCACTTCGAGACCATCTCCGGGATGTCCGCCTCCGACATCCTCGACGAGCTGATCGACGCCGGTCTGGAGTCCCTCACCGGCGGCGGCGCGGAGATCTTCGACTGGGAGGTGCGGCAGCACATCGTCGACCACCGCACCCACTGGGAGGACTGGTCCCGCATCCACCGCCTGGCGCACGAGAAGGGCCTGAAGACCCCGTGCACCATGCTCTACGGCCACATCGAGGAGCCCCGCCACCGCGTGGACCACGTGCTGCGCCTGCGTGAGCTGCAGGACGAGACCGGCGGCTTCCAGGTCTTCATCCCGCTGCGCTACCAGCACGACTTCGTGGACATGAAGGACGGCAAGGTCAGGAACCGCCTCCAGGCGCGCACGCAGATGGCGACCGGCGCGGAGGCCCTGAAGACCTTCGCGGTCTCCCGCCTGCTCTTCGACAACGTCCCGCACGTCAAGGTCTTCTGGGTCATGCACGGCGTCCAGACCGCCCAGCTGGCCCTCCAGCACGGCGCGGACGACATGGACGGCTCGGTCGTCGAGTACAAGATCACCCACGACGCGGACGACTTCGGCACGCCGAACAAGCTGACGCGGGAGGACCTGCTGGACCTGATCCGCGACGCCGGGTTCCGCCCGGTCGAGCGGAACACGCGGTACGAGATCCTCCGGGAGTACGAGGGTCCCGACCCGGCGCGGCGTGAGTCGCCGCAGCCGATGCGGGTGTGACAAGGGGCGGTCCGGTTGTCCGCCGGGCGCGGGCCGGTCGGGGCTGGTCGCGCCCACGCCCCGGAGCCGCACATCGACACAGCCCCGCGCCCCTGAGGGCATGCGCTCACGCCGCCCGAACAGGCGCCGGGGGCTGTCCCGGCCCAGGGGCGCGGGGAACTGCGGGAGCACCGACCCACCCACTCGCACCCGGCACGGGTCCGCAGGGCAACGGCGGGTACCCCCACCGCATGGCCGGTACCGAGGACGCTTACACCGCCGAACCCTTCGTCCCAAGGCGCGGCGGCCTCCCCGCCCTGCGCGAGGCGGCGGCCGGATGCCGCGGCTGCCCCCTGCACCGGGACGCCACCCGGACCGTCTTCGGCGCCGGCGAGGCGTCCGCCCGCGTCATGCTCGTCGGCGAGCAGCCCGGCGACCAGGAGGACCGCCAGGGCGAACCCTTCGTCGGCCCCGCCGGCAAGCTCCTCGACCGTGCGTTGACGGACGCCGGCATCGACCCGGCGGACGCGTACGTCACCAACGCCGTCAAGCACTTCAAGTTCACCCGGGCCGAACCCCGCAAGCGCCGTATCCACAAGGCGCCCACCCTGCGCGAGACGGCCGCCTGCGGCCCCTGGCTGGCCGCCGAGCTGGACCGGGTGGAACCCGAACTGATCGTGGTGCTGGGCGCCACGGCCGGCAAGGCACTCCTCGGCTCGTCCTTCCGGGTCACGCAGGTGCGCGGCACGGTGCTGGAGGAGGAGATCCACGGGCACCCGGAACGCCTCGTGCCGACCGTGCACCCGTCGGCGGTGCTGCGGGCCGACGACCGGGACGGGGCCTACCGGGGGCTGGTCTCGGACCTGAAAGTCGCCGCGGAGAGACTCGCGTAATAGTTACTATTGCACTGTGTCCCTTACTTTCACTTTCGATCCGGCCCTCACCCCCGACCTCCGCGACGGCGTCCTCGACCTGTGGACCGACGTCTCCAACGCCGGCGGCTCCGTGGGCTTCGTGCCGCCGGTCACCCGGGAGGACATCCGCCCCGAGCTGGTCAAGCACATGGTCGGCATGGCCGAAGGGCGTACCCGGCTGCTCGTCGGCCTCGACGGGGAGGGGCGGGTGGCCGCCACCGCGTTCCTCGCCCTCAACACGCACCGGCTGATGAGGCACTGGCTGTGGCTCTACACGGTCATGGTCCACCCGCGCCACCAGGGCCGCGGTTACGGCCGGGACCTGATGGCCGCCGCCGCGGACGCCGCCCGCACCTGCGACGGCATAGAGGCGGTCCGGCTCACCTGCCGGGGCGGGCTCGGTCTGGAGCGGTTCTACGAGTCCTGCGGCTACAAGGAGGTCGGCCGGGTCCCCGGCGCGATCCGGGTCGCGCCCGGCGACGACCGCGACGACGTCGTCATGCTGCTGACCCTGGGCTGACCCCCGGCCCGCCCCCCGGCCCACCCCCCTGCAAGATCGACGGTCCGGCATGTTTCACTGGACAGTGCCTCTTTGTGCCAGAAACGGAAGAGTGGATTGAGATGCTCCGCTACACGCTGATGCGCCTCGGGATCTTCGCAGGCTGCCTCGTGGTCGTCTGGGGGCTCGTCTACGCCGGAGTGTTCCCGCGCGGTCTCGGCGATTCCAACGGCATGTGGATCCTCCTGCTCTCCCTGCTGATCTCGGCCCCCATCAGCTACGTCGCACTGCGCAAGGAGCGGGACCGGGCCTCGGAGCAGGTCTCCGGCCGCGTCACCCGCATGAAGGCCAACCTGGAGGCCAACCGCGGCCAGGAGGACACCGCCGACGACACGGCACGGGCGCAGGGTCAGACCTCGTAACGTCCGTCACGTACGCGCACGCCCCGGCTTCCGAAATCACCGGAAACCGGGGCGCTTTGCATTTCGCGGGCAGTAGTGCACTCCAGCCTCTCAAAGTATGGCTTTGAGTGTCTCAAAGCATGGGTGTTAAAGTCGTGTGCATGAAGCAAGCAGTCGCGCCCTCCACACCGCAGCGCCTCGCGCTCGTGGCGCGCCTGCACGTGGACCTCTGCCGGAACGCGTCCGCGAACTGTCGCCCCTGACGTTCCCCCCCTCATCCAGTCGTCCCCACGTCAGCTCAGCGCGTCCCATCCCGCGTCCCGTCCCCCTACGGAGCATGTCCGTGTCCTCAGAGTCTTCAGCGTCTTCCGCGGCGAAGCCCACGAAGCCCACGAAGTTCCCGCAGTACCTCAAGGTGCCCTTCTGGGCCCAGATACTCGCCGGTCTCGTCCTCGGCGTCCTGCTGGGCTGGCTGGCCCGCAGCCAGGACATATCCTGGCTGGTCACCACCCTGGAGAAGGTCGGTGACACCTTCATCGGCCTGCTGAAGCTGGCCGTCGCGCCGCTGGTCTTCTTCGCGATCCTCGTCTCGATCACCAACCTGCGGAAGGTCAACAACGCGGCCCGCCTGGCCTCGCGCACCCTCCTCTGGTTCATGATCACGTCGCTGATCGCGGTGGCCATCGGCCTCGTCATCGGTCTGGTCACCAACCCCGGCGCGGGCACCGGCCTCACGGCGGCCGACGGCGCCAAGCCCGAGCACACCGGTTCCTGGATCGACTTCCTGACCGGCATCGTGCCGACCGACGTCATCACGCCGTTCACCGAACTGAACGTCCTGCAGATCGTCTTCATGGCCGCCGTCGCCGGTATCGCCGCCCTCCAGCTCGGCGAGAAGGCCCAGCCGATCCTGAACCTGAGCGAGTCGGTCCTCGAACTCCTCCAGAAGGCCCTGTGGTGGGTCATCCGCCTCGCCCCGCTCGGCACCGTCGGCCTCATCGGCAAGGCCATCGCCACCTACGGCTGGGACCTCATCGGCAAGTACGCCACCTTCACCGCCGACATCTACGTCGGCTGCGCCATCGTGATGTTCGTGGTCTACCCGACGCTGCTCGCCACCGTCGCCAAGGCCAGCCCGCTCCAGTTCTTCAAGGGCGCCTGGCCCGCCATCCAGCTGGCCTTCGTCTCCCGCTCCTCGGTCGGCACCATGCCGCTGACCCAGAAGGTCACCGAGCGCCTCGGCGTCCCGAAGGAGTACGCGTCCTTCGCCGTGCCGTTCGGCGCGACGACCAAGATGGACGGCTGCGCCGCGATCTACCCGGCGATCGCCGCGATCTTCGTCGCGCAGATCTTCGACATCCAGCTGGGCATCGGCGACTACCTGCTGATCGCCTTCGTCTCGGTGGTCGGCTCCGCCGCCACGGCCGGCCTCACCGGCGCCACGGTCATGCTCACCCTGACCCTCTCCACCCTGGGCCTGCCCATGGAGGGCGTCGGCCTCCTCCTCGCCATCGACCCGATCCTGGACATGATGCGGACGGCCACGAACGTCGCGGGACAGGCTCTCGTACCGGTGATCGTCTCGGCCCGTGAGGGACTGCTCGACCGCAAGGCGTACGACGAGGCGCACGCCTCGCCGATCGACGAGCCGGAGCGGGACAAGCAGACGCCGGAGCCGGTTCCGGTCGCCGCCTGACCGCCGACCGCTGACCGACGGAACGAAGGACGCCCCGCGCACCTGGTGCGGGGCGTCTTTCAGTTGACGTCCTGGACATCGCCGCACGGACCGTACGCTGATTCGCATGGGTGCAGGGAAGACCAAGCGGATGCCGCGTGCCGTCCGTGAGCAGCAGATGCTGGACGCCGCCGTGAGCGTCTTCGGCAGGCGCGGGTACATGGCGGCGTCGATGGACGAGATCGCCGAGCTGGCGGGCGTGTCCAAGCCGCTGGTGTATCTGTACCTGAACTCGAAGGACGACCTCTTCAGCGCCTGCATCGGCCGCGAGTCCCGCGCCCTCACCGAGGCGGTGCGGGCCGGTGTGCGGCCGGGGCTGCCCGCCGACGGGCAACTCTGGTCGGGGCTGCGGGCGTTCTTCAGCCACACCGCGAGCCACCCGGACGCGTGGCGGGTGCTGCACCTGCACGCCCGTACGCACGGCGAGCGGTTCGCCGCCGAGGTCGCGGCGATGCGCGAGGAGATCGTCGCGTTCGTGACGCAGCTGATCGCCGCCGCGGCCCGCGACGCGCACCGGGACCCGCACCTGCCCGAGGGCGAGGTCGCCGGGCTGGCCGAGGCGCTGGTGGGCGCCGCCGAGTCGCTCGCCGACTGGGCGGGCGGCACCGAGGGGGTCACCGCCAAGCAGGCGGCGGCGACCCTGATGAACTTCGCCTGGGCCGGCCTGGGCGACCTGATGACCGGGCGGCCGTGGTCCCCACCGGAGGAACCCGAGCCGACGGACCAGCCGGTCCCGGCCCAGGCCGGGTAGTTCCCGGCCCAGACCGGGCCGGCTCCGGTTGAGACCGGAGGGGGCTGGCCGTGGCGGACGGGTTCCGGCCCGGGGCGGGTGGGTTCTGGTTCGGGCTGGGTGGGCTCTGGTTGGGCGGGAGGGGGCTGGCCGTGGCGGACGGGTTCCGGCCCGGGTCGGGTGGGTTCTGGTTCGGGCTGGGTGGGCTCCGGTCGGGGCGTGAGAGGGCTGGCCGTGCCGGACGGGCTCCTGCGCAGGTCGGGGAGTTCCCGGCCCAGGTCGGGCAGTTCCCGGCCCAGGTCGGGGACTTCCCGGCCCAGGTCGGGGACTTCCCGGCCCAGGTCGGGCAGTTTCCGGCCAGGCCGGGTTCGGTTCAGGCCGGACGGGTTCTCGTTGAGGCCGTGTGGGTTCCGGCCCACGTCGCGTGGGGACCGGTTCGGGTCGGGTGGGCTTCGGGTCAGGCTGGGCGGGGCTCGACCGTGCCGGACAGGTGCAGTCGGCCGTCGCGGGCGCCGCGCAGTTCGAACCGGCCGCCCTCGCCGGCCCCGTACGTCACCGTCCCCGGCAGCAGCACCGGCGCCCGGAACTCCGCCCGCACCGCCGTCGCGTCCGGCGTCCCGTGCTCGGCGAGGCACCGGGCCACGGTCCACATGCCGTGCGCGATGGCCCGCGGGAAGCCGAACAGGCGGGCGGTGAGCGGGTGCAGGTGGATGGGGTTGCGGTCACCGGACGCGGCACCGTAGCGCCGTCCGGTGTCACCGGCGAGCGGCCACTCGGCGCGGACCGGGAGGGGCTCCCGGTTTCCCGCGGGGGCCTCCTCGGCGGGGGGCCGCGCGGCGGTGCGGTGCCGGGCCAGGTACGTGCTGCGGGACTCCCACACGACGTCGGCTCCGGCGCGCAGCTCCGTGACCACCGACGCCTCGGTGCCGCGCCGGTGCGGGGCCAGCCCGTCGACGTACACGGTGAGTTCGTACTCCGCGGTCGCGGGCATGGCACTCCGCCGGGTGACGGCGATGGAGGTGTGGACGAGCCCGAGCAGGGGCAGCGGGAAGTCCCGGCCGCTCATCAGGCGCATCGCCACCGGGAAGCCCAGCACGTGCGGATACGTCACCGGAAGCGCGTCCGCGCCGGTCGGGAACCCGCACACCCGCTCGTACGCGGCGAGTCGCGCGAGGTCCACGCGCAGGCCGGGCAGGACCAGCCGGGTGCGGGGGAAGTCCGCGTCCGGGCGGGGGCGTTTGAGGGGTGACAGCAGTGCGCCGCGCGCGAGGAGCGGGGCGAGGGCGGGGAGGCCGGTCAGGGTGCCGGTGGTCGGGCTCGCGGTGGTCATCACGCCCCCAGCAGGCTCTGGCCGCAGACCCGTACGACCTGGCCGTTGACCGAGCCGGAGGCCGGGTGGGCGAGCCAGGCGGTGGTCTCGGCGACGTCGACGGGCAGGCCGCCCTGCGCGAGTGAGTTCATACGGCGGCCGGCCTCGCGGATGAAGAGCGGGACCGCCGCCGTCATCTTCGTCTCGATGAACCCGGGCGCCACCGCGTTCACCGTCACCCCGTGCCCGGCGAGCGCGCTCGGCGCCAGGGAGCGGACCAGGCCGACGACGCCCGCCTTGCTCGCGCCGTAGTTGGTCTGGCCCGCGTTGCCCGCGAGCCCGGCGATGGAGGCCGTCGCCACGATCCGGCCGCCCCGGTTGACCGCGCCCGCCGCGAGCAGCGCGTCCGTGGTGCGCAGGACGCTCGCGAGGTTGACGTCGAGCACGGAACTCCAGCGGTCGGCGGGCATGTTGACCAGACGCCGGTCGCGGGTGATGCCCGCGTTGTGGATGAGGACATCGAGCCCGCCGGGCAGCGCGGCGGCGATGCGCTCGCCCGCGTCCGCCGCCGTGATGTCGAGCGCGAGGGCGGTGCCGCCGAGGCGTTCGGCGGCCCGGCGTGCCGCGTCTTCCGCCTGCGGCACGTCGAGGACGACGACGTGGGCGCCCTGTCCGGCCAGCGTCTCGGCGACCGCCGCGCCGATGCCCCGCGCGGCCCCGGTGACCAGGGCGGTGCGCCCGGCGAGCGGCAGCGCCCAGTCGTCGGGGTCGGCGCCTTCGGTCTGCTCGGGCCCGACCTCGATCACCTGGCCGCTGACGTAGGCGGAGGCGGGGGAGAGGAGGAAGCGCAGGGTGGACTCGGCGGGTGCCGGGTCGGTGAGCCGTACGAGGTTGACCGTCCTGCCCCGCCCGATCTCCTTGCCGAGCGAGCGCGTGAACCCCTCCAGGGCCTGCTGGGCGGCGGCCTGGTGGTGGTCGGCCGGGTCGAGCGGGGCGCCGAGCACGACCACGCGGCCGCTGGCGGCGACGGACCGTACGACGGGGTGCAGTGCGGCGTGCACCTCGGCGAGCGTGTCGACGTCCCGTACGCCGGTGGCGTCGAGGACGACGGCGGCGGGGCGGCCGTCCTCGTCCCGGGCCAGGCCCGTGCGGGCCAGGACGGGCGCGAGGTCGAGGTCCGACTTGCCGGCCGTGAGGTGGAGCAGGCCGCCGTCGAGCGCGTCCCGTCGCAGCTCGGCGGGTTGCGGCAGGCCCAGCCGGCGGGTGAGGAATCGGCCGGGCGCGGTGCCGGTGAAGCTGAGGTAGCGGTCGGCCATGTCTGTCTCCCAGGCGGCTGCGACGTGGTCCAGAGGCCGGCTGCGAGGCTCACCGAGCTCACCGTGCCCACAACTGCTTACTCTGGAGTAAGGTTACCGGAGGTAAGCCTATGGCACGGGTGAGGAGCAGGTCGAGATGAGCCCTCTGGCAGCGCAGCCCACGCGCCGCGTCGCGGTCCTCGGCGGCGCGCGCATCCCCTTCGCCCGTTCCGACGGGCCGTACGCCACCGCCTCCAACCAGGAGATGCTCACCGCTGCCCTCGACGGCCTGGTCGAGCGGCACGGGCTCCGGGAGCCGGGCGCGGTGGGCGAGTTCGTGGCCGGCGCGGTCCTCAAGCACAGCCGGGACTTCAACCTCGCCCGCGAGACGGTCCTCGGCTCGGCGCTCGACCCGCGCACCCCCGCCTACGACATCCAGCAGGCCTGCGGGACCGGGCTCCAGGCCGTGATCGCCGCCGCCAACAAGATCGCCCTCGGCCAGACCGAGTCGGCGATCGCGGGCGGCGCCGACACCGCGAGCGACGCGCCGCTCGGCGTCAACGACCGGCTGCGCCGCATCCTCCTGGAGGCCCGCCGGGCCAAGTCCACCGGCGCCCGGCTGAAGGCGCTGGCCAAGGTCCGCCCGGGGCACCTGGTCCCCGACATCCCCCGCAACGCCGAACCGCGCACCGGCCTGTCGATGGGCGAGCACGCGGCGGTCACGGCGCGCGCCTGGGGTGTCTCCCGCGAGGAGCAGGACGCGCTGGCCGCCGCGAGCCACCAGCGGCTGGCGGCGGCGTACGAACGCGGGCTCTTCCAGGACCTGGTGATCCCCTTCCGGGGCCTGGCCCGCGACCAGAACCTGCGCCCCGGCTCGACGGTGGAGAAACTGGCCGCGCTGGGGCCGGTCTTCGGCGTCGACGCCCCCGGTGCCACCATGACGGCCGGCAACTCCACGCCCCTGACCGACGGCGCCGCCACGGTGCTGCTGGCGAGCGAGGAGTGGGCCGAGGCCCGGGGCATCGAACCCCTCGCGTACCTCACGGCGTACGAGACGGCGGCCGTGGACTTCGTCGGCGGGGACGTGGCCGACGGGGAGGACGGGCTGCTGATGGCCCCGGCGTACGCGGTCCCGCGGATGCTGGAGCGGGCCGGGCTGGGAATCGGGGACTTCGACCTCGTGGAGATCCACGAGGCGTTCGCCTCCCAGGTGCTGGCCACGCTGGCCGCCTGGGAGAAGCGGGGCCTGGAGCCGGTGGACCGGGCCCGCCTGAACGTGGCAGGCTCCTCCCTCGCCACCGGCCATCCCTTCGCCGCGACCGGCGCCCGGATCGTGGCGACCCTGGCCACGCTGCTCGCCGAGCGCGAGGGGCCGGGGCACGGCCTGATCTCCGTCTGCGCGGCGGGCGGCCAGGGCGTCACGGCGATACTGGAACGAACATGACTTACCTTCAGGTAACTCCCAAGTTTGCACACACCCGGCCCGGGACCATTCCCGAACACGCACCAACTCCCCACGTGGGCGCCGTACGATCCCGGAACTGACCGCCGGTAACCCCTGTCCGCGGGACCGGTGATGAACGCCTCGGCGCGCGAGGCACGTACGTCATGCAGCAGAGCAGCGACAGCAGAAGCAGTGTCTTTGCTGCACGTCCCAGGAGCCGCCCGTGTCCACCCCGCTTCCCTCCTTCGCCGCGTCCGCCGCCTACGCCGACTCGCCCGGCCCCACCCTGGTGGCGCCCGAGACGCGGATGCTGGACGGGGCCGTACGGGAGGCGTACGTACCGCCCTTCGCACCCCCGGTGCGCCGCGGCTCCCTCGCCGACCTGCCCTTCGACAACGCGGCGGCGGTGCCGGACCAGGTGGTCCTCAGCCGCAGGTCGCCGCAGGGCGACTGGTCCGACGTGACGGCGGCCGGGTTCGCCGGGCAGGTGCTGGCGGTGGCCAAGGGCATGATCGCGGAGGGCCTGACGCCGGGCGACCGCATCGCGATCATGGCGCGGACGACGTACGAGTGGACGCTGCTGGACTTCGCCGCGTGGGCGGCGGGCCTGGTCACCGTCCCCGTCTACCCGACCTCCTCCCTCTTCCAGACCCGCTGGATCCTCCAGGACTCCGGTGCCGTCACCCTGGTCACCGAGACCACCGCGCAGGCCGCCGCCCTCGGCCCCGAGCTGGACCGCATGCCCGATCTCAAGCACCTGTGGGTCATGGAGAAGGGGCACGTGGAGCGGCTCGCGGAGCTGGGCGCGCGGGTGCCCGACGCGGAGGTGGAGGTGCGCCGCGGCATGCTCGGCCCGGGCACGCTGGCCACCCTGATCTACACCTCGGGGACGACCGGCCGCCCGAAGGGCTGCGTGCTCACCCACGGCAACTTCTTCGCCGAGGTCGACAACGCGATCGAGCTGCTCTACCCCGTCTTCAAGGCGGAGACCGGCGAGGAACCCTCGATCCTGCTCTTCCTGCCCATGTCCCACGTCTTCGGCCGCATGGTCGCCGTGGCCTGCGTCCGCGCCCGGGTCCGCCTCGGACACGCGCCCAGCCTGAAGGCTCAGGACCTGCTGCCCGACCTGGCGGCCTTCCGCCCGACCTGCCTGCTGACCATCCCGTACATGCTGGAGAAGGTCTTCAACAGCGCCCGCGCCAAGGCCGAGTCCGGCGGCCGGGCCTCGGCCTTCGACCGGGCGGTCTCGGTGGCGGTGCGCTACGGCGAGGCCAGGGAGGCCCGTCAGACGGGCACCGGCGGCGGTCCCGGCCGGGGCCTGAAGACCGCCCGTTCCTTCTACGACCCGCTGGTCTACCGGAAGATCCGGAGCGCCATGGGCGGCCGGGTGAAGTACGCCATCTGCGGCGGCTCCCCGCTGGGCCGCCGCCTGGCCGCCTTCTACGCCGGGGCCGGCATCGAGATCTTCGAGGGCTACGGCCTCACCGAGACCACCGCCGCGGCCACCGTCACGCCCCCGCTCAAGCCGCGACTGGGCACCGTCGGCTGGCCGCTGCCCGGCACCCGCGTCCGCATCGCCGCCGACGGCGAGATCCTCGTCGCCGGCGAGCAGGTCCTGCACGGCTACTGGGACCCGCAGGCGGGCGGTGTCGTCCAGGCCGCACCCGACGGCTGGTTCGCCACCGGCGACCTCGGCAGCCTGGACGACGAGGGCTACCTGACGATCACCGGCCGCAAGAAGGAGCTGCTGATCACCGCGGGCGGCAAGAGCGTCGCCCCGGCCCCGCTGGAGAACTGGCTGCGCTCCCACCCCCTGATCTCCCAGTGCATGGTCCTGGGCGACCGCCGCCCCTACGTCTCCGCCCTGTTCACCCTCGACCCCGACGGCCTCACCCACTGGCGCCGCATGAACGGCAAGCACCCGGTGCCGCCGGAGCTGCTGACCGACGACGAGGAGGTCCGCGCGGTGCTCCAGCGTGCCGTCGACGAGGCCAACAAGCTGGTCTCCCGCCCGGAGTCCATTCGCCGCTTCGCGATCCTGCCCCGGGACTTCACCGAGTGGGAGGGCCATCTGACCCCGTCCATGAAGCTCCGGCGCGAGGCGATCATGCGGGACTTCGCGGGAGCCGTGGAGGGGCTGTACGAGGGGCGGGACGGCGGGGGGATCAGCGGCGGGCGATGAGGCAGGCCTGCGGGACCTGCGCGGAGGCGTCCGCCTCCTGTACGCGCACCGTCCTGGACAGCACGGTGAACCCGGCCTGCGCCAGCAGCCCGGCCATCGGCTCCGGCTGCCGGCGTTCGAAGTCCAGGGCGACCGGGTGGCCCCACGGCCGGTCGTGGTGGCGGGGCTCGTCGCCCACCTGGAAGCCGAGCAGAAGGTGCCCGCCCGGGGCCAGCACGCGCCGTATCTCGCCGAAGAGGTCCGGCAGCCGCTCCCACGGCGTGTGGATCGACGAGTACCAGGAGACGGCCCCGGCGAGTGCGCCGTCGGGCAGGTCCAGCTCCAGCATGGACCCCTGCTCGAACCGCAGCCCCGGATTCTCGCGGCGCGCGATCGCGAGCATCGAGGCGGACAGGTCGAGGCCGAAGACCCGCAGCCCCAGCGAGGCGAGGTACGCGGTGACCAGGCCGGGCCCGCAGCCGAGGTCGGCCACCTGTCCCCCGGGACCCACCAGCTCGGCGAAGGCACCCATCAGCGCCCGGTCCAGCGGGGCGTCGTCGAGCACGGTGCGGAAGCGGGCGTGGTAGTCCTCGGCGACGGCGTCGTAGAAGGTCCGGGTGGTGGCGACGAAGGCGGGGTCGATGGTCATGGGCGGACCCTAGTGGCAGCCACTGACAGCCGACAGCCCGGCGGCTCCGGCGGGCGAATTCACGGAGCATTCACAAGGGCAGGAGCCCCGTCGCCGAAAACGGCGCGGGGCTCCTTGGGTACTGCTGTCAATCAGACAGGAGTGACATTCTCGGCCTGCGGACCCTTGGGGCCCTGCGTGACGTCGAAGGACACCTGCTGGTTCTCCTCGAGGGAGCGGAAGCCGCTCGCATTGATCGCGGAGTAGTGGACGAAGACGTCGGGGCCGCCGCCTTCCTGGGCGATGAATCCAAAGCCCTTTTCGGCGTTGAACCACTTCACGGTTCCGGTAGCCATAAGCCCTCCTTGGGCCCAAAGGGTTGCCCTGCTCCAGAACCCAGCAAGTGTGAAGACTTTGAATGCCGCACAACTGCATACGTCTGAGAACGACGAGAGCCCGCGGTCACATGCTCCGCAGGCTCTGTACTGCAAGGGAAACCAAACTGCAACTTGCTGTGAGCCTAGCACGCAGGGACCCCGGCGCAACAGAGGTCAAGATCACTTCACCCGGACGTTTGAACACCTGCGCCGTTCGGCTGACGCCGGGGGTCGGCGACGGGCGGACCACGGAGGAGGGCTAGCCTCGCGATGTGGACAATTTTCGCACCCGGCCGCGCGTCGGCCACATCCAGTTCCTGAACTGCCTGCCCCTCTACTGGGGGCTCGCGAGAACAGGCACGCTCCTCGACTTCGAGCTGACGAAGGACACCCCGGAGAAGCTCAGCGAGCAGCTGGTGCGCGGCGATCTCGACATCGGTCCCGTCACCCTGGTCGAATTCCTCAAGAACGCCGACGACCTCGTCGCGCTGCCCGACATCGCCGTCGGCTGCGACGGCCCGGTGATGTCGTGCGTGATCGTCTCCCAGGTCCCGCTGGACCGCCTGGACGGCGCCCGCGTCGCCCTCGGGTCGACCTCGCGCACCTCCGTGCGGCTCGCCCAGCTCCTCCTGGCGGAACGGTTCGGCGTCCAGCCGGACTACTACACCTGCCCGCCGGACCTGAGCCTGATGATGCAGGAGGCCGACGCGGCCGTCCTCATCGGGGACGCGGCCCTGCGCGCCAACATGATCGACGGCCCGCGCTACGGCCTCGACGTGCACGATCTGGGTGCCCTGTGGAAGGAGTGGACGGGTCTGCCGTTCGTCTTCGCGGTCTGGGCGGCCCGGCGCGACTACGTGGAGCGCGAGCCGGTCATCGCCCGCAAGGTGCACGAGGCCTTCCTCGCCTCCCGTGACCTCTCCCTGGACGAGGTGGAGAAGGTCGCGGAGCAGGCCGCCCGCTGGGAGGCCTTCGACGAGGACACCCTCGCGAAGTACTTCACCACGCTCGACTTCCGCTTCGGGGGCCCGCAGCTGGAGGCGGTCACCGAGTTCGCCCGCCGCGTCGGCCCCACCACCGGTTTCCCGGCGGACGTGAAGGTCGAGCTGCTGCGGCCCTGATCCGCACCGGGCCCCTTTCTCCCTGGGGCCTTCCGGGGGCGGCCCACTACCCTGCTGACAGGTATCGGCGTACGGGGGAGGGGTGGGCGCGATGCGGCCGCTCGAAGACGACGAACCCACCGTCGTGGGGCCCTACCGGCTGCTCGGCCGGCTGGGCTCCGGCGGCATGGGCCGGGTGTACCTGGGCCGCAGCGCGGGGGGCCGCACGGTCGCGGTGAAGATCGTGCACCCGCACTTCGCGCTGGACGAGGAGTTCCGGGCCCGGTTCCGGCGCGAGGTGGACGCCGCGCGCAGGGTCGGCGGCGCCTGGACCGCGCCCGTACTGGACGCGGATCCCGAGGCGCGCGTGCCGTGGGTCGCCACGGCGTACGCGGCCGGTCCCTCCCTCACGGCGGCCGTGGCGGACGGCGGCCCGCTGCCCGCCCACTCGGTACGGGTGCTCGGCGCGGGCCTCGGCGAGGCGCTGGCCGCGGTGCACGAGCTGGGCCTCGTCCACCGCGACGTGAAGCCGTCCAACGTCCTGCTCACCCTCGACGGCCCCCTCCTGATCGACTTCGGCATCGCCCGTGCCACGGAGGGCACCGCCTCCCTGACCTCGACGGGCGTCTCGATCGGCTCGCCCGGCTACATGTCGCCCGAGCAGATCCTCGGCAAGGGCGTGACCGGGGCGGCGGACGTCTTCTCGCTGGGCGCGGTCCTGGCGTACGCGACGACGGGGCAGCCGCCCTTCCCCGGGGACTCCTCGGCAGCGCTGCTCTACAAGGTCGTCCACGAGGAGCCCCGGCTGGACGGCCTGGACGGGGAGCTGCGCGAGCTGGTCGCGTCCTGCCTCGCGAAGGACCCGGCCGCCCGTCCCGCCCCCGGCGAGGTGGCCCGGCGCCTGGCCCCCGAGGGCGCGGCCCGCCTGGTGACCGGCGGCTGGCTGCCTGGGCCGCTGGTGGAGCGGGTCAGCCGCGGCGCCGTACAGCTGCTGAACCTGGAGGCGGCGGAGTCGGGGGCGCGTGCGGGGGAGGCGTCGGGGCCGGTGGGGTTCAGCCGGCCGTCGGTCACGGGGGGCGGCGTCCCCGGGGCGGACGCTCCCCGGGAGCCGGAGGGGCAGGCGCCGGTTCACACCGCCGGTGCCTTCGGGCCGCCGCCGGTGATGCCGGCGCCCCCGTCCGTCTCGCCCGCACCCTCGTATCCGCCCTCCTCCGGGAGCGTGCCCTCCTCCCTCCCCGGCCCGAGGGATGCGGAACCCGGCGCGGACCCGGGTGCCACGCATCCTCCGGGCAGGCTCGCGCTCTCCGTCGCGGCGGCCTCCACGCAGGGCGCGGGCGGGCGGGGCCGGCGGCTCAGCTGCACGGTGGCCCTGGCGGTGGCGGGGGCGCTGGCGGCGGTGACGGTCGGTTCGGTGTTCGTCCTGGACCTGCTGCCGGGTTCGGGCAAGGACACGAACAACGCGGGCGGCGACGACGGCTCCCACGAGCCCCCCGCCGCCACCGCCGGCGCCCTGCCCCAGCGTTACGTCGGCACCTGGGAGGGGCAGGCAGCCGCCCTGGACGGCAAGCTGCCGCTGGGCACCTTCCGTATCGGCATCAAGCAGGTGAACGTCGGCGAGGAGCTGGGCCGGCTCCGCCAGACCGATGCGCTGGGCGGCGTCTGCGTCGACGTGATCACGCTCAAGAAGGTGACGGAGAAGCAGATCGTCGCCGGGTCCGTCGGCGCCGAGGGCAACCACGACGGCTGCAACCCCGCGCCCACCACGGTCACCTTCACCCCGGTCGGCGACGACCTCGACTACGCGTCCGAGAGCGAGGAGTCGGGGCGGCCGAAGGCGAGGCTGTCGAAGATCAAGTAGCCGGGCCGGCGCCGGGCGGCACGGACTTTTCGCGCTCCTTGCGCATGACGTGGCGCACGAGCAGCGCGATCAGGACGGCGGACACGGCCACGGTGGCCGCCAGCCCGACGGCCCCCAGGTACGGGAACCGCTCGTGCACCCAGCAGGCGCCGCCCTCGCGGTAGCAGGCCCCGTCCCAGTCCCGGCGCTCCCGGGGCCGCCAGGACGCGCCGATCACGCCGAGCACCAGCCAGCCGGCCGCGAGCCCGGGCAGCGCGGCGAGGACCCGGGCGAGCGAACGGAGCCTGCTCCTGCGCCACTTCATCCGGGTCAGCGGCGCCACGAGCGCGGCGGCCGTCAGGGGCAGCAGTGCGCCGAGGGTCGCGCCGAAGGCGTACACCCCGCCCGGCCAGGCGGGGGCCACGTCGCCCCACGCCCGGTGCCCCCACCGCATGTCGATGGCGACCAGCGGCCCGATGAGGGCGAGGAACGCGGCGACGGAACCGACGACCAGCAGGCAGCCGGACACCACACCCCCACGCCGGGAGCCGGGCGGGCGGACGG
Source organism: Streptomyces sp. NPDC093065 (assembly GCF_044754585.1). Classification (NCBI taxonomy): domain Bacteria; kingdom Bacillati; phylum Actinomycetota; class Actinomycetes; order Kitasatosporales; family Streptomycetaceae; genus Streptomyces; species Streptomyces sp. NPDC093065. Next base: position 109,406 of record NZ_JBIVPJ010000002.1, read on the forward strand.
ACGACCGCCCGTCGCGCCGGTGCTCGTAGCGCAGGGCGGGCCCCGCCGCCCTGCGCCGCCCCGGTTTCGCCGATCCGCCGCCCACCGGTCAGCCCGGCACCACGACGGTGCGCAGTTCCCCGTCGCCGAGGTGCAGCATGCCCTTGCCCGGCGTGACCTGGCCGCCGACCATCTGGCGCGAGATGCGCAGGCCGACGAGGTCGCCGCTGGAGGACTCCTGCGGGGAGAGCAGGATGCCGCGGCGGGCCTTCTTGGCGTCGACCTGCCAGCCGGAGAAGCCGCTGCACACGTCCTCCTCGTCACCGGCGATGACGAGGGCGAGGCCGCGTTCGGCACCCCGCGAGACGATCTTCTTCATGTGACTCTCGGCGTCGCAGTCCTCAAGGATCTCGCCGTCGTCGATCAGGACGGCGATCGGCTCCTCCGGGCTGGCCCGGTCGATCAGTTCCTCGAACTCGTCCTCGTCGATGTCGTCCCCGGTGAAGACCTTCAGCACGCCCTCCACACCGTCCAGTTGACGCACCGGCGACTGGCGGGGCGCCGCGACGACCAGGCGGGTGCCCCGGGCGAGGAGGGACTGCGCGACGTTCATCAGCACCGTGGAGCGGCCCGACTTGGCCGGCCCCGCGATGACGAAGGACGGCACGCCGTCGGCGAGGTCGGGACCGAAGCCGACGATCTCGTCGCCGCCGATGCCGATCAGCGCCCACAGCTTGGAGCGGGACGCCTCCGGATCGCGCATCTCCCACGCCTCGGGGAAGGAGATCCGGCTGGGCAGGCTGTCGACGCGGAACGGACGCCGGGTCCGCGGGACGCCGGCGTCGCGCGCGGTGGCGGCCTCGCCGATCGCGGTGATCGCCGCCGCCTGGCCCTGACCGGTGGTGTCCTCGGAGAGCAGCGCGAACTGCGTCTCCGTACCGGCCTCGTTGCGGAAGGCGCGGCCCGGCGGGATCTCCTCGGGCACCTTGCGGGACGGGATGCCGAGCGAGGCGAAGTCGCTGCGGTCGGCCAGACGCAGGCCGTACTTGTCCTCGGTGAGCGTCGCGATGCGGCCCACGAGCAGCGTGCGGTCACCGGTGAGGACCAGGTGGATGCCGACGCTGGCGCCCTCGCGCATCATCGTCTGCAGCTCGTCGGTCAGCGAACCGTGGTCGACCTCGCCGAGGGTGGGCACCCACCCCTCCCAGCGGTCCAGCAGCACGACGATGTGCGGCAGCCGCTCGTCCTGCGCCACCGAAGCCCGCTGCTCGCCGATGTCCGCGAACCCCGAGTCCGCCAGCAGGTCCTGACGGCGCGACAGCTCGCCCTTGAGCCGGTTCACCAGCCGTACGACCCGCTCGGTCTGGTTGCGGCCCACGACCGCGCCGCAGTGCGGCAGCCGGGTCAGCGCGTTGAGCGCGCCGTTGCCGCAGTCGATGCCGTACAGGTGGACGTCGGCGGTGGAGTGGGTGCGGGCCAGCGAGCCCGCGATGGTGCGCAGTACCTGGGAACGGCCGCTGCGCGGCGCACCGCCGATCATCAGGTGCCCGAAGTTCGAGAAGTCGACGACGACCGGGCGGCGGGCCTGGTCGGAGGGCAGGTCCTCGATGCCGTACGGGGCGGGCGGCAGCTTGCCCGGGGCGGCGCCGGCGAGCGCCGGGACCTCGATCTCGTCCAGCAGCAGCGTCTCGTCCAGCGCCGGCAGCCAGGGGCTGTGCTGGGCGGGGATGCCCATCGACCGGTTGGCGTCGCGCACCGCGTCGACCAGCACCTTGAGGTCGGTGATCTCGTCGTCCTCGCGGGACTGGGTCTTCGGCTTGGTCAGCGCCGCCCGGCCCAGGTCCTCCCAGCCCAGCGGCCCCACCCAGGGTGCGAGTGCGGCGGGGTCGGCGGCGCCGGGCCTGCGGCCACCGACCCGGCCCGACTGGAAGGGAACGAGGGAGGAGTGGCCGAGCCGTACGTAGGCGCGGCCCGGGGTGTTCTTGGAGATGTGCCCGGCCTCGGGCGAGTCGATGACGTCGGACGACTCGCCGCCGTCGGTCACGCGCAGCGCGATCCGGAGGTTGGTGTTGGCGCGGATCTCGGGGGAGACGACACCGCTGGGCCGCTGTGTGGCGAGCAGCAGGTGGATGCCGAGGGAGCGCCCCCGCTGGGCGATGTTGACGAGTCCGGTGACGAAGTCGGGCAGGTCCCGCACCATGGAGGCGAACTCGTCGATGACGATGAGCAGCCGGGGCACCGGAGCATGCGAGGGGTCCCGCCGCACCAGGTCCTGGTAGTCCTCGATGTCCTTGGCGTCGGCGGCGGCGAGGATGTGCTCGCGCCGCTTCAGCTCGGCCCCGAGGGACTCCAGGGCGCGCTCCACGAGGTGCGCGTCGAGGTCGGTCACCATGCCGACGGTGTGCGGCAGCTTCACACAGTCCTTGAACGCGGACCCGCCCTTGTAGTCGACGAGGACGAAGGTCATGTTCTCGGGCGTGTTCGCGACGGCGAGGGCCGCCACGATGGTCTGCAGCAGCTCGGACTTGCCGGAACCGGTGGTACCGGCGATGAGGCCGTGCGGCCCGTCCTTGCGCATGTCGATGCCGAAGGGCCCGTCGTACGACTCGCCGATGACGGCCATCGTCGACTGGCCGCCCATCCGCCACCGCGCGCCGATCGCGTCGGCCGTCGGCGGCTCCAGCTGGAGTACGTCGAGCAGCCGGCTGGCACCGGGCAGCGCGGAGTCCTCGGTCTCGCCGCTGATGTCGCGCAGCGCGGACAGTGAACGCGCCAGCCGCAGGCACCAGGCGGGCGTGACGAAGTCGGGCCGCACGCCGGTGATCCGCTCGACCCCGGCCTCCTCGACCCGCAGCCGCAGCTTCTCGGTACGGGCCTGCTGCTGGGGCTCGGCGGGGGAGTCGGCGTGCCAAGCCTGGAAGGACGGAAACCCTCCGGCGACCTGCCGGACGGGCTGCCGCTCGTCCTGCCCCGCCCGCCCGCTCTCCTCGGCCCTGGGCTCGGCGACGACGAACGCCTGGCACTCACCCGGCAGGAACCGCTCCTCGGCGTCGAGGCAGACGGCGAACACGGACACGGCGGGCCCTTCCCGCAGCAGCCGTACGACGCCCGGCAACGACCGCAGCCGTCGCGACCCGTCCCATACGACGACGATGTCGGGATCGGAGAAACTGGACCCCTGGGCGCCGCCGCCCTTCTGCTCGGCGGCCTTCTTGCGGGCGTCGAGGATCTGCGTCAGCTCGCCGATGCGGGCGCCGACGGTCTCGGCGTCGGTGCCGATCAGTACGTTGACGTCCTGCCCGCCCGAGGGCCGGGAATGCGGCAGCCACCGCATCCAGTCCCACTCGCTCTGCGCGGAGTTCTCGCTCAGCACGTAGAACTGCACGTCCATCGGGCTGTGCAGCGCGGCGGTCTGGGCGACGGCCCAGCGCCCCAGCGACCGTGCCGAGTCCCCGGGCCCGGCGATGCCGACGACCCCGAGCCCGCGCAGTGACAGCGCGACGGGCGCGTCCTCGATCTTCCAGGTGACCTGCCGCCGGTGGTCGTCCTGCTCGGGATCGTCCAGCACGACCTCGGAGGGCAGCCGCCCGGTCCCCACCCGCAGCAGCAGATGGTCCCGATCGGTCCGCCGCCGCTCCCAGAGCCGGGTGCGCGGCCCGGTCCCGACGGACAGCACGACCGCCGGGTCCGGAATGGCCTGCCGCCGCTCGTCCCGCTCGGCGACCAGCGCGTCCTGCGCGTCCTTCTCGATCCGCGCCTTCTGCTCCTCGTACTCCTTGACCTGCTTGGCGTGGGACTTGCGCCCGTGCTTCTTGTCGTTGAAGTAGTTGGCGAACAACAGGATCGGGCTGAGCCCCGCCATGATCAGGTAGTACCAGCGCTGGAACACCAGCACGGCGACCACGGAACCGACGAGCGGCGTCAACGCCATCAGCCAGGGCAGCGGACGGGCCTCGTAGTCGCGGGGCGGCGAGGGCAGGCGGAAGGTGGTCTGCCGCTCCGGCGGACGCAGCCGCGGCGGCCGGTTGTAGTCCAGCCCGACCCCGTCCTCGGACCACTTCAGCGCGGCGTTGGGCGGCGCGTACCGGGCCAGCTCGACGAGCGAGTTCCCGACCGCCATCTGCCCCCCGAGCGGCCAGTCGTCACCCTCCCGTTCCTCGACGGACTCCCCGTCGAGAGTGACGCCCTTCTTGTCCCCGTGTACGGCGACCTTGCAGGTCCCGTCGGTGGCGACGGAGAGGGTGAGGGCACGGGCGTCGACCTCGGGATCCTCGATCCGGACGTACGCGGCCGGCCCGCTCCCGATGTCGTACTTCCCGACCCCGAGCCGGTGCACGAACCCGGCCCCCGGTCCGCCGGCGACCCGCAGCTCCACGAGTCCGGTGGGCTCCCCGGGCAGGCACCCGGACGGGTCCTGGAGACTGACGACGGCGCCCTCGCGCAACGGCGACCCGACGACCGTGGCGGACGGATCGACGGCGTACCCGTCGACGTAGACGAGCGGCGCGCCGCCGGCCCCCGCCTGGCCCTGGTGCCCGATCGGAATGACCTGCGCACCCGCGACCCCGACCTGCTTGGCCAGCTCCTCGGCGATGTCCCCGACGGTGGACTCGGGATCGGCGTCGAGCACGACGTCGGCGGTGCCGCCGCCGTACGGGTCGACGACGGTCAGGGTCAGTCGCACGCTTGTCCTCCCCAGGCGAGCCCCCGCGGCCGCTTCCACAACACGGCTCACAGTCCAGGCGACGATATCCGCTGGGTGTCGCGGTCCGGCAACAGGGCGGTGACCGGACGTTCCCGTTGGCAACGCAGGGATGTGACACCAGTGGCCCCGGCCGTAAGCTGCTGCCTCAAGAGCGGACGATCACACCGGTCGTGACACACGACCGGCCCGACCGGTGCGCCGGTTCGGTCCGCAAACGAGGAGCCACGGGGGTTGGCCCTGCGGCATTGTGAGAGGAAGCGGCTTCATGCCCAAAGATCTTGACATCACATATCAGGACATGCGGGATGCCGCCAAGCATGTCGTGAAGGAGAAGGAAAAGCTCCAGGAGAAGCTCGACGGCCTCCGCAAGTACATCGCGAACCTGGTCGAGTCGGGCTACGTCACGAAGTCCTCCTCCAAGGCCTTCGACGACAACTTCGACGAGTTCACCCGCGGTGCCAAGGACACCCTCGACGGCCTCGACGGCATGGGCGACTACCTGACCACGGCCGCCGACAAGTTCGAGCAGATCGACGACGAACTGGCGAAGCAGGCGCGGAGCAAGTAGCGCCCCACGCCCGTCCGGTGTGCGCGGCTTCACGGGCGTGTGCCGGGCGGGCGGTCACCGGGTGAGTCCTCGGCCGTCCGGAGAAGGCCGTGCTCCCGGCCCCGTGCTCCTGGCGATGCTCCCGGCCACCACGGGTAGTTCGCTGAGGTTCTGGCCGACGGGGGCGTCGATTTGAACAAGCTCTTCCGCAGGCGCAGGTCTCCGACGGACAGGTCCTCCGAGCGATGGCCGTCCATGTCCACCTCTCGCTCGATGCGGTAGCAACCGCGGCCGTTCCCCGACGACCAGCGGAGGTGTGGCGCCAGGGCCGTGTCCGGCCGGGAAGGCCTCGCAGGCCTCACGAAGTGCGGGCGTCGGAGAACCCGGTGGCACGATGGAGGCCGATCGGCGAGTTGGCGCATGGGGGACCCACGCCACAGGGAGGTCCTGACTTCGGCTGGGGAGTGCGGGCCACGATGAGCGCTCCCCTACGGCCAGCCCCGAGATCTCGACGCGGCCGACACCGCTCCGACGCCGGTGGACCGAGATTCCCACGCGGCGTTTCTCAAGGTACGAAGATGGCCAAGGAACGGGCCAATTCCTCCACATCGTCAGCTGCGTTGAGGATGCGAGCGACGTCTTCGGTCCCTGTCCAAATGACGATATCTGCACCGTGCTCTTCCACCTGCCATGCATATCGGACACATGCGGCGAGGTGTGGGGAATCTTCCTGTACAACGTACCGGAATGTTGTTGTGCCCGCTCCTAGACAAGGAGAGATGAAGGATTTCACAACAGGTGGTTCGACGGCTGTGGTGTCGTCGGCCTCAGTGAGCGTTCGCAGAGTGGCCTCGCGTGGATCACGGGCTGGCCCAATGGCCGCGCACACGGGAAGTGGGATATCTGTTGGGTGGTCGAGATGCAGGAACAGCCAGTGCTCCGAGCCCGGAGGGCACAATGCCTCGGCGTAGCGCGCCAGCGTTTCCCCCACGAAAGGAATCCCACCAGGACCGGGAGTCAGCTGCCTGTCCGCCCACAGGTCCTCGGCGCGTTCCAGACACCAGCCATGGATGTCCTCCCACTCTTCGAAAGGGGCGGATATCCCCGCTCGCGGAGGAATAATAACCCACGCGTAGGCGTCGACATACTCGATGTCGATGATCGGCCAGAATGTTTCGCTCACGCATACCTCCAGCGAAAGGTAGCCATGACCGCGTCGAACCATTCCACGAGAGCCTCCGCCAGTTCGTCCCTCGGGTCGCCCCCGCCGACTGTAGAGAACGCTGCAACAAACCATCGGTCAGGATCTCCCGGCACGGAGACCATGTATTCGACGCGACGAGACCCTGCTGCTGCTCCTCGGTCAGGTGCTGCGGCGGCAACGTGTTCACGTCGGACAGCCAGGGCGCCGTCGACCTCGCCGGAGCTGAGGTCGCCGCCCTCCACACCGTTGTTGGTCAGTAGCTGAACGGCTGTCTCGCCGGGGGGCGTCCGAGGCCCGTGAGGGTTACGCACGGGCAACATGGTCTCGGTGACGAGGATCGAAGCGCCCAGGTTGAACTCCTCATCTCCCACAGGTTTTACGGGAAGGTAGAGGTCGAGAGCACTGCGTTCCTGGGCTCCGGCGACCGCTGCGCGGAATCGGCGAGTCAGCTCGCGCTTGTAGGGGCCGATCTTGTCTGGAGGAGCATCCGCGGGGATGCGTGCGTATGCCTCCTGCAGAATTGCCTCGACGGCTTCCTCCGTGCCCTGGCGCAGAGGGATCTGCGCCCACTGGGAAGGGAGGAGTAGGCGGTATCCCGTGGCCGGCGCACCTGCCCGGCCTGCAGCCGCACTCTGCTCAGCTGTCATGGACGGGCTCCTTCCGGTTGAGGAGGTGTATGGCCACAAGGCCGACGAGCCCGGCAAGGACGGACGCCCACAGGACTGCCTTGCCCTGGAGTGCCGCGAACGCCAGGCCGTACACGAGGTAGAAGGTGAGCGCGATGCGCAAGATGGTGAGCTCGCCGGACAGCGCGGACCAGTCGACCGGTCGACGCGCCAGCAGGACGAGCAGCGTAGGGGTCGCGGACGCCAGGGCCCAGTCCCACGTCGGCATCGGCAGCCACTGTTCCCCGAACATCTCCTCGGAGAAGGGCGTGGAGAGGAGACGGAAGACTGCCAGGATGAAGACGATCTTTACCCCTGCGACGCCGTACGGCAACCAGGGGACTGCGTGGCCCGTGCCTTCGGTATCACGGGTTGCGGTCATCGTTCGGTCTCCTTCACCACTGTGAGCCGACAGGTGCGGTCATGCGGTCTTTCATCCGGCTGTATCCGTCGTTCGTAACTGCATCCGCGCTCTTGTCCGCGGCGTCGAGCCCCGTGGAAGCAGCCCACGCCCCCTGGACCGCATCCTTGTGGCGCTGCGCCTGACTGGCGTTTGAGGCGAGCGTAGGGTTGTCGGGGTAGGCGTCCCGCCACTTGTTGATGTCCTTCATCTGTTTGGCCAGGGCCTTGTCTCCAATGGCGCCGGCCTTCTCCGCCGCTGTGATCTGTGGCATCTCGGCGTCGCGGACCTCGTTGGACGCACGCTTGCCTGCCGTCCGATTCTCACCTTCCATGCGAAGCCGCTTCGCCCTGGCGCGCTCGCGATTTTTCCGGGAAGTGCCGCCCCGCTTGCGCTCGGCCCGCACGGCTGTCTTACGAGCACCCGCGTTCGCCCGCCCGGCCTGAGACTTCGCCTGTCCCTCGGCCAGGCCGGCAGCGGTCTTGCGAGAGCTCTTCTGGAGAGCCTTTACGGCTTTTGCTGCCTTCATCCCTGTGCGTGCAAGTTTTAGTGCGCCGAGATCCATGACCACATCGAACCATGAGCCGTTTCCGGTTATGTCCTGCGTGATGTGGATCGCGGCAACGGCAACCGTTAGAGCCAAGGCGATGACGCCTACGGCCGGGAAGAACATGGCCACGACCCCGACGGCGGTCGCTGCCCAACTGGCCCAGTCCGCGATGTCGCCGAGCCAGTCGGCGTCGGCGACCCATCCCTTGAAGTCGTTCCACCAACTGTCCTTCATGTCGTCGTCAATAGACGACCGGATCTTTCCGGCGTAGTGGTTGGCTCGCTCCTGGTAATCGCCCTCGGTTGTATTGAGGCGCCGACGTGCGTCCGCCAGGTCTTCCTTGGCCCGCTTCAGGGCCGGATCCTCGTCGGCCGACGCGTCAGCGTCATCATTCTTTTTGTCGCCAGTGGGCTTTTTACCGCCCTTGCCCGACTGGCTGTCGATGATCCGCTGAGCGTCCTGAGCGTCCTCGAGTGCTTTGTCGGCAGCCTTCTGGAACTCCTCCAATTCGTCTGCCCAACCGGAGAGGTGCCCCTTGACCTCGCGGTACCGGTCTTCCGCCAGGTCGAGTTTGCGGCCCAAACCGCGAGCGTTTTCTGCCAGCTCGTCGGCGTACTTCCCTTTGAGGTTGTCGGCATCTGCCATGGCAGTAAGTGACTTCGCCTGTGTCCGCAAGTATTCGGCGATCTTTTTCATGTGCGTAACTTGGCCGCGGACGCCTACCGGATCGCCGGGTACAGGGTCGCTCTCGCGGAGTGGCTGCCAGTCCCTGGGCCTCACCGTTTCTCCCCCTGGATCATTAACGTGGTACGTGTACTGGTATATAGCTACTTGTGCTTCTTCTTGCCGGACTTGGCCAACTCGTCGTCGAGACCCTTGAAGGCGTCGCGTGTTCCTTCCACCATCTTTCCGACTTCCTCCAGCGATTCAACCAAGCGTTTTCGATTGTCGTCCCAGTTGTCGATGAAGTCCGTCATGGCGCTCCTGAGTTCGGAGGCTCCCACCACTGATGTGATGTCATCTTTCCAATCGTCGAGGTCTTTGAACTCCCTGCGAATTGCATTCAGTTGCTTCGAGGAGGTTTTCAATAGTTCGAAGTCGACAGTCAAGTCCGACATGATCGTTAGTCCCGTCTGTCATGGTCACGAAATGCGTTGCAGTCGATAGCTTGCGAGGACGACTATCAGGTCCGCGGCGCCCATACAGGTTCCTTTCCCCGTGGTTGATCTGGCTGCGTCGTGTGTCGTGCGACGTGAGAAAAGATTCGGTCAAGGCGACTAACGCTAGTGGTCGGGTTATCAGGTTCGCCAGAGTGAACTTTCCAAGAACCAGGACATGTGCGGATGTAAGGTTCGCTCGGTGGGGTGGTTGTGCCCTGTTCGTGTTGCGTACGGCAAGGACTCAGGAGACCGTGCGGAGCCTTCGCATCAGGTGCTTGTGGACCTCGCTGCGTGCTTCGTCCGTGATGACGGTCAGCCATGACCCGTCGGAGAACACGATGCGGAGCCTGTCACTGGGGTGGACGCCGAGGAGTGGGTCCTCAACGCGGGCCTGTGATGCCGGAATGCGGGCGACGACCACCATCCGCTCCGTCTGCCGGACCGACACCCGCTTTGGAGGAGCGGCCAGCGTGATGCCGTCCGGCGTCAGTACGAGCAGGCGCGTGGGGTGCGACGAGTGCCCGTACCAGCGCAGCAGCAACTGTCCGGCCGCCGCCGTCCAGTCCCCGTCGAAGAGCTTGTCCAGCGCATGGGCCCCAACGGCCTCCTTCCGCTCCTCGTCGTCCCGGGCACGAGCACGAGTCCTGGCGCGCTCCTCGGAGCTCAGGAGCCACTCCGCGGCCTCCTCCAGGAAAGCGAGCAAGGCCAGAAGCGCCCCGAGGGGCCAGAGGATCACTGTCAGTGCCACGCCCAGCATGCCGAGCGGGCGGATGTACGCAGGGCGTAGCGGCGCTCCGTCCGGGGCACTCCGTATTTCAGCGGGCGGGTCCGGGATCTTGTCGATTCGGCACCAGGTGGCACAGTCGGCCTCGAGGCCGAGTCGCGTCTTGGCGGTCTTCGAGAGGCCTGTGGATCTCATCGGTGACTGACCGCCCGCGTTCCCAGGAGGGCGAGCGCGGCGGCAGCGGACATGGAGCGGCGCATCAATGTGAGCTCCCTGTGGGACAGAAGGCGGGCCAGGTCCTCTCCTCCGAGATTCTCGCCCGGGCTTCGCGCAGCGCCCACGTGTAGTGCCGCAGCCCCTTGCCCACGCCCCAGAGACCGAGAGCGGCGATCGCGGCGCCCGCCCCTGCCACGGCCACCTGGGCGTAGGCAACGCCGTTCTCCTGGCCGAGGTCCCCCGTCAGGGCGACCAGGGCCAGGACGATCCCGGCCATGAGCGGCGCGACGGGCACCGTCATCCACAGGAGTGACTTGCCGGACAGGAACACCAGGTACCGGCGTCCGTCCACCGGGACGGTGTGCTTCCAGGGCTGCCCCGCGCGCATCAGGTCCCATGTCGTGGCGAGTGACTGCGGGATGGCCCCGGGAGGCAGCGCGCGGGCCGGGGGGAGTCGGTCGAGCGCCGTCCACGCTTCCAGCAGCCGTTGCGTGGAGCGACCCCGCCGGGCCACGCGCCCGAACGCCACGGCGGCCGTTGCCGCTGCCAGGAGCGAGACGATCGCGAGCGCGGCGGCCACGAACAGGTCCGCTTCTCCGGGATCGTCCAGGTCGAGGTACCCGCCGAGCCCCACCCACGCGAGGCACCAGCCGCCCGCAACCACCGCCGTGGCCGGCCAGGTCCACAGCATGTTCCGCAGCGCCATACTGCGCGGGGCCAGGACCTCCAACGCGGCGGCCCGGGCGGTCAGGAGCGCGGCACGGTCGTACCAGCTCAGTGCTCGCGGGTCCGGGGGCAGGCCCGGCCAGGTTTCGGGGTTCACGACGACTCACGGTCCTCGGTCGGTTCCGGCGCCGACGGTCGGCGGTCGGCAATGACGGCCGGCCGTCGTACGGCCCGTCGAAGGGGTCGGGGTCGGCGTACGGACAGGGCTGGTCCAGGTGGTTTGACCGGCAGTGCACAGGCGATGAGTGCGAGGACGAAGCCCGTCCTGATCATCGCGGCGTGTGACAGCTCTTGCCCGGATTCCGAGAGCTTCTTGCTCAGGGAGCGCGCCGCGGAAGAGGTGTTGGGGTTCATGAGTGTTTCGCCGGACTCATGCCACCGGCCTCCGCTTCACCTGGTTCCTGAACACGACCGGGCCGCACCCCCTCCGTGTCGGGTACGGCTCCGTGTACGCTACCCCGCCCCGTGCGAGCCGAAGGAGGAGGCGGTCATGGACGAACGGCGTCTCCTGAACGAGCTGATGAAGGCGGTCGGGGAGGAAGCGGAAGAGTTCTCGGTCAGACCGCGTTTTCCCGGGTTGAACAATCCCCTTTTTCTCTTCCTGCACATGCCCGATGCTCATGAGCGGGCCGACGCAGACAGGACTCCACTGCCGGGAATGCTCCCGGGACTCGGTCTCACGCCGGTTCCGGAAGCGTGGCCCCAGGTGGAAATTCTCTGCTCACGGATGGTCGTCGACGCGAGCGGTCGTCAGTCGGACTCGTCGTGACCCGGCTCCGTCGGGCGAGGCACCTCGCGCGGCTTTCCGTGGTGCTGGGCGAGTGAGGGGTCCGGGGGCCAGTCGACCCTGGAGTCCCGGAGTACGCGGCTGTATTGCGCGTATCGGTGCCGTGCGATGACGAGGCCCGTCAGCCACAGGGCGGCGAAGAACAGCCAGACGGCGCCGCACACGAGCAGCGAGGGGGTGCTGAAGCCGGTCTGGGAGAGGGGGATGAGCATGGCCACCAGGAGGACCAGCAGGGCGGTCAGTCCTCGCCGCCGGTGGGTGCGGCTGTAGTCGACCATGATGCGGGCGTGCAGGAGATCGACGTCGTGCCGCACCTCGGGCAGCGGCCGCAGGCGGCTGCCCCCGGGGCGCATGCCGGGCAGCGGCCCGCTGTCCGGCGCGGCGGTGTGGTGCTGTGCGTTCCACGCCGCCCGCTCCGGCGCGTCCGGCAGCCGGCGGAAGGCGAAGTACGGGTTCGGACTCCCCTCGGGGGAGAGCGGGGACAGCCCGTCGTACCGGTATCCGTACTGCTCGGCGACGTAGGCGAAGGCGGCGAATCTGCGCCACGAGAGCTGAAGGTTGCGGGCGTCATGCTGCTCCAGGCCCTGCGAGCCGTCCCTCAGCAATGCTGCGAGCTGTGGCTTCAGCACATCGGCCGCCTCGGGCGCGGGCCTCGCGTGCTGATGGGACGGCGGCATCGGGGTGGTCGTGTGCTCATCCCGCGTCCTCGGACGGCTCGCCGAATCCGAGTGTGCGGCCTATGTGCGCCAGACGTGCGCTGTAGGAGTCCAGCAGGAAGACGGACGGCGTGGAGATGGTGACGTACACGCAGTAGCTGTGGGGTGCGGGGACGATCAACTGCAGAGCCGCCATGGGAAGCGGAGGTACGGCGATCCCGGCCTCGATGGGAGGCAGCCCAAGTGTGCGCAGGGACGTCGACATCACGCCCGGCCCGCACGGAAGCTTCGTGGCGAGCACCATGTCCTGCGGACCCTGCAGCCCTTCTCCCAGCGGGAAGCTGATCTCTTCCAGGCGGTCCTCGGCGACGTTGCGGAAGAACTTCTTGGCGGTCGCCTGGTAGATGCCCTCAGCGGTGAAGAGGCGCTGGACGGGACTGTGCTCGCTCGGGCGGACGGTAACGGCGAGCAGGCCCATGGACAGGCGCTCACCGCCGTCCACCTCCTCGGTGCCGACGCACATGGCGGTGAGGAGCACGTTCTCCCTGGCGCTCAGCAGGGGCAGCTGGCGGCGAAGTCCCTCGCTGGCGGCGTCCTGTGCCTCCGTGTCCGCTCCCGGCAGCAGTTCCGCCATGGCCTCGCGCCAGCCGTCGGATTCCGTCGGTTCCGGAAGCCTGACGAACTCGTCGGGCACGTCGTGGTGGAAGGCGTAGTGGAAGGGAGCGGTTGTGCTGCGTCCGACGTCTTCGGTCGGGCCGTGGGAGATCGCGCTCATGCGGCCGTACCCAGCTGCGAGGGGTCGAGGTGCTTGGTGAAGGTGCCGCCCGACGAGCTGAGGGCGGTCTGCGTGTCGAAGGTGGGGGACGTCGGCCCGGGTGCCATGACCTCGCGGTCGTCGGTGGGACCGAAGTAGTCCGTGAACGGTCCGACGACCGGAATGTCACCGATCTTGAATTCGCCGTCCGTCCACCGCCCCTGGTCCCACGTGCCGTTGTGCATGTTGGAACCGATCGCCAGCGCGGCACCGGTCCAGGTCGCCGCCTTGTCGACGGCGGTACCGGCGGCGACGAACGACCAGCCCTTGCCGGCCATGCCCAGTCCCCGCGCGGAGTTGGCGACACCGCTGGGCAGTCCGCGCAGGCCGTTGAGGATGTTGCCGAACCGTACGTTGCCCAGTGCCTTCATGAAGCCGGAGGACAGCCGCAGTTCCCGGCCGGCGTTGACCAGGGCACGACCGGACTGCGCGAGCCGGGCGCCGGCCAGGCTGAGACCGCCGGCGAACACACCGACGGCGTCCCAGGCGATGGTCTCCCAGGTCACGTCGGCCCCGCCGGCTTTGGCGGCCAGGTGGAAGGCGAGCGCGAGCCCCGCGATGACGAACGCGGCCATCCCCAGGCCGGAGAAGAAGAGCGCCAGGACGCCGACAACCATGGCGATGTCCGCCAGGATGTCGCCGATCAGCTTCCAGAAGTTCGGGTCCGTGATGGTGTCCCAGGCGTCCGAGAGCAGGTCACCCACCGCGTCCAGCGCCTCCTCGAACCAGCCCGGCTCGGGGGGTGCGTCGTCGGCGGCGCCCTTGACCCGGCGCGTGATGTCCGCCGCGGCCTGCCCGTGCTCGTTCTGGAGCGTGTGCGCCCGGCTGCGGATCGCGGACAGTTCGCCGGTGGCGGTCTCCAGGGACTTCTTCTTCTCCTTGGACTCCTTCTCGTGCTGCTTCACGTCGTCGTCCGACAGCCCCGCGGTAGAAGTAGGCAGCAAATCCACCGCGCTCTGGGCGGAGTTGACCTTGCGAGCCGCTTCCGCCGCCTCTTCCTCCAGCTTCCGCGCCCTGGACTGGAATCCGTCCAGCTGTGTTTCCCAGCTGCTCAGAGCCCGGTGAGCGGTGTCCAGTGATCCCAGGGCCTTCTTCAGATACGGGGGAACGGGAGAGTAGGTGTCCTGGAACGCCGTGGCGGCCTTGCCCGCCCAAATTCCGTCCGCGGTTCCCATCTTGCTCAGCTCCGTCTGGGCCGTGTCACTACCGCTGGTGACACGGCCCACCGCCTTCGCCAGATCCCGGACGGCCTCAAGATCGCCGGGCGCTGGATCGAACCCCAGATTCGGGTACTTTTCGGAACTCATCGGACTTCTCCCCGTGCTTTTGTGCTGGCTGAGCCGGTAAGTTACCAGCGGCGCCCGTGTGTCACGATGGGGCCGCCCCCGTACGAGCCGAGGAGGAGGCGGTCATGGATGAACGGCATCTCCTGAACGAGCTGATGAAAGCTGTCACGGAGGAGGCGCGCGAGTTCACGGTCAGACCGCATTTCCCCGGCCTGAAGAAGTTCGCGGCCTTCGCGTACGTCGCCGAGAGTTTCGGGTATCGCTACGTCGGACACGCTCCCGGTAACGCGGCCCTGAACAATCCGTTCTTCCTGTTCGTCCGCATGCCTGACGCTCGGGAGCGGGCCGCTGCGCTCCAGGCCGCCCAGCAGCAGGCTGCGGGCAGGAGGCCGCTGCCGGGCATGCGGCCGGGGCTCGGTCTCACTCCGGTCCCAGAAGCGCGGCCCCAAGTGGAACTGCTCTACTCGCAGATGGTGGTTGACGCGAGTGGCCGGTACAACCCGCGCGTTCTGAGCAACATCCTCATTCTGCCGGTCGTCATGGCGATCTTCCTCATCTTCCCTGGCTACACGGTGAAGAACGTCCTCATCGCGGCGGGGATCTGGCTCGCGTTCTTCGTCCTTTATCTCGTCGGTCTCGGTGTGGCACGGCAGCGGAGGCGTACGCATTTCAACCGGCTGTCCGCGGCAGGCGTGGAGTGGCCGCCGCGAATCGAGGCGTGAGCAGTCACTTCTTCGCCTTTGCCGCTGACTTCTTCAGCTCGTCGTAGAGCGCCTGGTCCATCTTGAGGAACTCATCGGACGCCTTGTTGGCGAACTTGGAGACACCCTTCGTCAGCTTGGACAGCTGCCCGAAGCCGTAGTCCCAGGAATCGGCGAAGTCGTCGCAGGCCGACTGGAGTTCGGAGTGGCCGACCTGGCTGGAGTCGGCCCGCTTCATTTCCTGCGATGCCTCTTTCATACGGCTTCCGCTGTTCTCGAGAGTCTTCGCCATCTCCTTGACATCGTCGGAGAAGAACTTGAGGAAGGACATGTGCGCCTGCTCTGTGTGGTGGTCAGCGGTTGACGGACTGGATCTCCTGGGCGGTGACGGCCTGTGCGTTCTCGAAGGTGCCGTCTCCGGATGAGCGGAGGTACATGATGCCGCAGGGCGGGGTCCGGTCGGCCCTGCCCTTGGCGTAGGGCTCGCCGATGGACGCCGTGGCCCGGGCCTCGTGGAAGTCGGCGTTGTCGAGCCAGGCCCAGGTCGGCAGGTTGATCTTGGCGGGCATCTCCATCTTGAAGTCCTTGGCACCGAGGTAGGGGGCGTACCAGCAGGGTGGCGGAGACCGGTTGGGCGGGGTCAGTCGCCGTCGACCAGTGCGCGCAGTTGTGGGGACAGCTCCGGTACGTGGGCGCCCGTCGCCTGGGCCTGCTCCAGTGCCTTGACGTACCGCAGGGCCTGCTCCCGCAGCTCCTCCTTCTCGCGGCCCTGGCGACGGCCCGCCAGCCAGATGGACAGGGCCGCGGGAACGAGGAGGAGGGCCGCGTATCCGACCGGGGAGCCCGCCGTCGCGGCCCAGGTCGCGCCGCCGGCGCCGGCGAGGACGAGGAGGCAGCCCGCCTCGTCGTGCCAGCCGCCCGCGTCCGCCATGCGCTCGTAGTGCGCGACGGCCGGGGGCTTCGGAGGTACGGGTGGTACGGATGCGGGGGCGGAGGGTGATGGTGCCGCGTTCGTCTCGGGTGTGGTTTCCGGTGCCGGATCCACCGGTGGGTACGTCGGGACAGGGGCCGCGCCCCTCCCGCCGCCGCTCGTCGTCCGGCCCTCCAGCCACGGCGGTATGTGCGCCAACGGGATGCCGTGGGCGCGCGCGACGCCGAGGACCACGCGGTAGCCGGCCAGGGGGCCGGTGCGCAGGGCGCGCTTCCATTGGGTTCGCGCGTGTACGAGCAGGGCCGCGCCGACGACCGTCAGGCCGCCCGCGGCACCCAGTACGGCGAACTGATGGGCTTCCAGGGCCGGGGAGACCGACAGTCCGAACGGCAGGAACAGGCCCGCCGTCAGCGCCAGCAGGCCCAGCCAGGCCGCCGGTCGGCGTTGCTGTGCCTCCAGGGACTTCCGGCCCTCCGTCAGAAGAGCGGTCACGGCCGCGTCGTCGGTGTAGTCGACGCCGTACCGGACGCCGATGTCCCGCGCGGCCTCCGCCACCCGGGGGTCGGCTCTCAACGCCGCTCCGTTCACCGGAAGTAGACCCATCCCGTATCCCCCGCTCCCGCCGCGTACCCGTCCGGTCACCGGTCCGAGCGAAGATCATGGCACGGGCGGCCGGATCCCTCGTGGGTGAATCGTGCAGGGCCCGTGGGCGCACAGTGACGAATGGCACTGCGGCGACGTCCGGCACTGGCCGGTTTTGATTCGCGCGAGCACAGTGGGAGGGGCTGCCCGGCGAGCGGTGCTCAAGCGGGTTCCACGCGTGCGAAGTTGCAGATGAGTAACGGTGGACGGGGTGAGCGGGCGGGGGGCGGACGTGCCTTGAGGGGCCTATGTGCGGCTGATACGGTGCGATGGCTTGACGCTCGCCTTACTACTGGCTATTCACCCAGGTCGGGCGGGTGCGTCAGGGATTGCCCCGGGACGCCACCGGTCGGGCGGGCGCGGGCGAAGTATCCGAAATTGCAGATGATTCTGCCTACTTGGGCGATCGACGTCCGAGTCGGTACGTGGCAGACAATTCTCTTGGCTGTACGGGGAGCGGTTGCGTGAAGATCCAGGAGCGTACGGGGGCGGGCGCGGGACGTTCCGCGGCTCCGGCTCAGCCGTCGGTCGGCGACCGGCTTCCCAGCCCTCCTCGCGAGCGCAAACCGGCGCTGGCCGCGCTGGCGGTACTGCTGATCCTGCTGGGCGCGCTCGGCGCGACGATGCTCGTGCTGCAGGTCGGTGACCGGGTCGAGGCGATCCAGGTGACCGAGGACGTCAAGCCCGGTGCGTCCATCACCGAGGACAACATCAAGGTCGTCATGGTGAACGACGACTCCGGCGCCAACTTCGTGTCGTGGGACCAGCGCGCGAGCCTGATGAAGCTCCAGGCCAAGTCCACGATCTACAAGGGCACCGTCGTCGTCGGTGAGATGTTCGCCGGCAAGGTGCAGATGCCCGCCGGCAAGGCGTCCGTCGGTCTGGCGCTCAAGGAGGGCCAGTACTACGCCGACATCAAGGGCGGTGACACGGTCGCCGCGTACCGGGTCGGCACGAGTGGCTCCAGTGGCTCCGACGCGTCCGACAAGGACTCCTCGTCCTCCTCCGCCGGCAACGGGTTCATCGCCAACGCCTCGGTGGAGAACGCCAGGGGCGAGGGCGACTCCACCGTGAGCACCGGCAGCAAGTCCATCACCCTCCTCGTCGACGAGGGCGACGCCGCCGCTCTCGCGTCGGCCGCGTCCGCCGGCGAGGTCGCCCTCGTGCGCGTTCCCGCCAAGTAGAAGGCGACCGAAGAAGCCATGGCTCTCATCGCCCTCGCCGCGGACAAGGGTTCCCCCGGCGTCACCACCGCGGCCGTCGCCCTCGCGGCGGTCTGGCCGCGCCGTGTCCTGCTCGCCGAGACCGACCCGGCGGGCGGCGACCTGGTGTACCGGTCCGCCGCCGCGCACGGCGGTCCGCTGAACCCGAACACCGGCATGCTGTCGATCGCCGCTACCGCCCGCCGAGGCCTCGTGCCCGACCAGCTCTGGGACCACGTACAGCCGCTCAGCGGTGGCCTGGAGGTTCTCGTCGGACTCGGCATCTCCGAGCAGGCCGCCGGTCTCGCGGGCCTGTGGCCCACCCTGGGCAGGGCCTTCGCCTCCCTCGCCGACTCCCCGAACGCCCCCGCCGACGTCATCGCCGACTGCGGCCGGGTCAGCGGGGACTCCCCGGCGACCGAGCTGTTCCCGCACGCCTCCCTCGTCCTCCTCCTCTCCCGTACCGAGCCGGAGGCCATCGCCCGGGTCCGGGACCGTGCTGCCGCGCTGTCCAACAAGCTGCACGGCGGAGCGCGCGGCGCCGCGAGCCTCGGCCTGCCGCTGATCGGCGTCGTCCTCGTCGCCGACACCAACAACGCCGCCAAGCTCTCCGGCCAGGTCAACGACATGCTGGTGCACGCCCAGACCGGCGCCCGCGTGGTCGGCACGATCGCCGACGACCCGGCCGGCGCCGACCAGCTGGCCGGGCGCAGGCGCGGGCGGCTGGACAAGTCGCTGCTCATCCGCTCGGCCCGCAAGGTCGCCTCGGACCTGTACCAGCAGTTCGGCGCCGCCTGGTCCGTGCCCACCGCTCCCGGCGCCGCAGGGCCTGCCGGGCCGGCCGGGTTCGCCGGTCCCGCCGGTCCCGCCGGGATGTCCGGTCACGCGGGGGCCGGGCGATGACCGCTGTCGACCACTCGTTGGTCAAGCGGTTCCGGCAGGACGCCGGCGACCGCATCGCCGAGCAGCGCCGCCAGGACCAGGCCGCCGGCGTCACCCCGATGTCCAACGAGGACGAGCGGCACTACGCCCGCGCCGTCATCGCGCAGATACTCGAGGAGTACGCCCGCGCCGAGATCAACGCCGGACGTACGCCGCTGGACGCGGAGACCGAGGAGGCGTACGCGGCGGCCGTGCACGCCGCGCTCTTCGGCGTGG
The DNA here is from genome assembly GCF_044754585.1 of Streptomyces sp. NPDC093065. NCBI lineage: Bacteria > Bacillati > Actinomycetota > Actinomycetes > Kitasatosporales > Streptomycetaceae > Streptomyces > Streptomyces sp. NPDC093065. The sequence goes on from NZ_JBIVPJ010000002.1 coordinate 128,459, forward strand.
GACGGCTCCAGCCGCTGCTCGACGACCCCGAGGTCGAGAACATCGACATCAACGGCTGCGACCACGTCTTCGTCGGCTACTCCGACGGTCGCGAGGTGCGCGGCGAGCCGGTCGCCGAGACCGACGAGGAGCTCATCGAGCTGATCCAGATCCTCGGCGCCTACTCGGGCCTGTCCTCCCGCCCCTTCGACTCCGCCAACCCGCAGCTGGACCTCAGGCTGCCCGACGGTTCGCGTCTGTCGGCGGTCATGGACGTCGCCCGGCGCCCGGCGCTCTCCATCCGCCGCGCCCGCCTGGGCAAGGTCTTCATCTCCGACCTGGTCGGCAACGGCACCCTCACCCCCGAGCTGGGCCACTTCCTGGCCTGCGCGGTCCGGGCCCGCAAGAACATCATGATCGCGGGTGCCACCAACGCCGGAAAGACGACGCTGCTGCGCGCCCTGGCCAACGAGATCCCGCCGCACGAGCGGCTGATCACGGTCGAGCGGGCACTGGAGCTGGGCCTCGACACCTTCGCCGAACTCCACCCCAACGTCGTTGCGTTCGAGGAACGGCTGCCCAACTCCGAGGGGCAGGGCGCCATCAGCATGGCGGAACTGGTCCGCCGTTCGCTGCGCATGAACCCCTCCCGCGTCATCGTCGGCGAGGTGCTCGGCGACGAGATCGTCACCATGCTCAACGCGATGTCGCAGGGCAACGACGGCTCGCTCTCCACGATCCACGCCAACAGCTCGCACGAGGTCTTCAACCGCATCTCCACGTACGCCCTCCAGGCGACCGAGCGGCTGCCGATCGAGGCCAGCCAGATGCTGGTGGCCGGCGCCGTGAACTTCGTCGTCTTCGTGCAGCGGCGCAACGACTTCCAGAGCGGCGGCCGCCTCCAGCGCACGGTCACCTCGGTCCGCGAGGTCAACGGCGTCGACGGCCGCGTGCTGTCCAGCGAGGTGTTCGCCGAGACCGGCGACGGCCGGGTCGTACCGCACGCCCCCATCGCCTGCCTGGAGGAACTCATCGCCTACGGCTACCGGCCCAACGGAACCTGGGGGTGAGACGGACATGAGCGACCCGAACGGCACGAGCACGCTCGCGGCACTGAACTCGTTCGGCTCCATGAGCGGACTGTTCTCCACCACGGTCCTGTCCGCCCTCGCCTGCGGCGTCGCCGCCGGCGGCGGCCTCGCCCTGCTCCTCGTCGCCGTACGCGGGCTGCCCGCCAAGCCCGAACACGAGAAGCGGCAGGCCGGCGAGCGCGTCAACGAGCTGATCCGCTGGGCGGGCCGGCGCGGCTCCGCCGCGGCACTCGTCGGCCTCGTCGTCCTGCTCCTGACCCGCTGGGCGGTGCTCGGCATCGCGGCCGGTGTCCTCGTCTTCTTCTGGGACCGCCTCTTCGGCGGCGCCGCCGAGGAACGCGCCGCCATGAAACGGGTCGAGGCACTCGCCTCCTGGACGGAGTCGCTGCGCGACACCATCGCGGGCGCGGTCGGCCTGGAGCAGGCCATCCCCGCCTCGGCCCGCGCCGCCGCCCCGGTCCTGCGCCCCCACCTGGACGCCCTCGTCGACCGGCTGCGCTCGCGCACCCCGCTGCCCGACGCGCTCCAGCACCTCGCCGACGAGATCGACGACGCGTCCGCCGACATCATCGTCGCCGCGCTGATCCTCAACGCGCGGCTGCGCGGCCCCGGCCTGCGCCAGGTTCTCGGCGCGCTCGCCAAGTCGGCCCGTGAGGAGGTCGACATGCGCCAGCGCGTGATGGCCCAGCGCGCCTCGACCCGCCGCTCGGTCCAGATCGTCGTGGCGGTGTCGGTGCTCTTCGTCCTCGGCCTTTCCATCTTCAACCGGGACTTCGTCGAGCCGTACGGCTCACCCGTCGGCCAGCTCGTCCTGGCCTGCGTGTGCGGCCTGTTCGCGCTGGGCTTCTGGTGGATGCGCAAGCTGTCGACCATCGAGACGCCGGAACGCTTCCTGGTCCGGGACGGCTCCGACGTCCAGTTCGTACGGCCCCGCCCGCCGGGCCCCTCCGGCCGGCCGGGACAGCCCGTACAGCCCGTACAGCGCCTGCCGCAACCGGCACAGCCGTCACCGGCGTCTGGGGACGAGGGGGTACGACGATGAACCTGACAATGCCGGTCCTGGTCGGCGCCGTCATCGGCCTGGGCATCTACGCCCTGGTCCGCGCCCTGATGCCGAGCAGACGCAGCCCGATCCAGCAGGTCGCCCGGATCGACGCCATGCGGGCGCGCGGGGCGGCGTACGAGTCGTCCTCGCGCAGGGCCGAGGACACCGGCCGTCTCGACTCGCTGCGCGCCCGGGTCGGGGCCCGGGTCGCCGAGCTGTACCTGCAGCAGGGCTGGCAGCAGCGCTCGCTGCGCGCCGACCTGGCGGTGCTCGACCGCAGCTGGGAGAAGTTCCTGGCGACGAAGGTGCTGCTCGCCGTGGGCGGCCTGTTCTTCGGTCCGCTCCTGTTCGCCATCGTCTGGCAGCTGGGCTTCGGCAGCAGCCCGATCATCCCGGTCTGGCTGGCCCTGCTCTGCGCGGTGGTCTTCTTCTTCCTCCCCGACCTGGAGGTACGCCGGGACGCCGCCGACAAACGCCGTGACCTGCGGCGCGTGATCGGCGCCTACCTGGACCTGGTCTCCATGAGCCTGGCCGGCGGCCGCGGTCTGCCGGAGGCCCTGATGGCGGCGGCGGAGGTGTCGGACGGCTGGGCCACCAACCGGATCCGCAACGCCCTGTCCGACGCGCGCATCACGGGCATCAGCCAGTGGCAGGCCCTCGGTCACCTCGGCGAGGAACTGGGCGTCGAGGAGCTCAAGGACCTGTCCACCTCGCTCGCCCTGGTGGCGGACGACGGCGCCAAGGTCCGCGAGTCCCTTGCCTCCCGCGCCGAGACCATGCGGCACCGCGAACTCGCCGAGATCGAGGGCAGCGCGGGTGAGAAGTCCCAGTCGATGCTCGTGGCCCAGCTCCTGCTGTGCGCCGGGTTCCTGGTGTTCCTGATCTACCCGGCGGCGATGCGGGTGTTTCAGGTGTGACTCAGCTCCTCCAGCTCCGAGCCGCTTCCAGAATCTGATTCGAGAGGACACATCACCATGAACGGACGGAACTTCCGCACCGGTATCCCGGCCGTGGACTTCCTGGTCACCTTCCTGCAGGGCCGCGTGCAGCGCGTCCGCTCCGGAGAACTCGACCGCGGCGCGTCCGCCGTCGAGTGGGTCATCATCTCGGCGGTCGTCGTCGCGCTCGTCGGCGTGGTGGCCGCGATCATCACCAAGGCCATGAAGAAGGGCGCCGAAGGCGTCGGCGACTGCATCGAGGGCGCCGACGCGAGCGGCACCTGCTGAGGCCGCTCGGACGTAACGGGGTACACGGGGATGCCGGCAAGCGTACTCGGACGGGTACGCCGCAGGGTGGCGAGCGCGCGTGAAACGGCGGCCACCCGCGGCGATTCCGGCATGACCGCGATCGAGTTCGTGTTCCTCACGCCGGTCCTGTTCTTCATGATCTTCGCGACGGTGCAGTTCGGTCTGTACTTCTTCGCCGACCACGTGGCACAGGCAGCGGCCCAGGCGGGTGCGCGCAAGGCCCGTGCGACGGCGCACGACCAGCCCGGCGGCTGGCGGGGCGAGGCGCGGGACGTGGTCGACAGCTACATCCGCCAGCTGGGCCCCCAGCTGGTCCTGGCACCGGACGTGAAGACCCTCCAGCCCGAACAGGACACGGTCGGCGTGGAGATCACCGCCCGCGTCCCCACGGTCTTCCCCGGCCTGGACCTGACGGTGCACGCGCAGTCGTCGGGGCCGGTGGAGCGTTTCGTGCAGGAGGGGGAGAACTAGATGACCGCCTCCCGCCCTCGCACCGGATTCCCCGCGCGAACGACCGGGACCGGCGCCCTCGGGACCGGCGACTTCCGAACCGGCGACTTCCGAACCGGCGGCCTCGGGACCGACGACCGGGGCCTGTCCACCATCGAGGTGGTGATCCTCGCCCCGGTGATGATCCTCTTCATCCTCGTCCTGGTGGGCTTCGGCCAGCTCGTCGAAGGCCGCGGCGCCCTCGACGGCGCGGCCCGGGACGCGGCACGCGCGGGCTCGATCCAGAAGGACCACGGCACGGCGATGGCAGAGGCGAGGAAGGCGGCCCGGGCCGACCTGGCGGACGTCTGCTCCGGTCCCGTCTCCGTCGTCCAGAAGAGCGCGGGCTTCGAGCCGGACACGCTCTTCACGGTCGAGGTCAGCTGCGAGGTGCGCGGCCTGTCGATGCTCGGCCTCGACATCCCGACCACCCTCTCGGCGAGCTTCAGCTCCCCGCTGGACCCGTACCGGAGGACGGCGTGAGCATCCGTGTCCCCGACCGGCCGGCGAAGCTCCGCGCCCGCCTGGACGACCGCGGCTCCGGCGCCGGCGCGGTCATCGTCTTCGCCCTGGTCTTCCTCGCCCTCTCGGCCTTCGTCGTCGACGGCGGCTTGTCCATCTCCCAGCGCGAACGCGCCGCGGACATCGCCGAACAGGCCGCCCGCTACGCCGCCCAGGACATCGACCGCGAGGCCCTCTACGACGACGTGGGCGGCCCCGCCCCCATCAACTACGGGAACTGCGACGCCCGGGTCAAGGCCTTCGCCGCCGAGATGAACATGACCGGCGGCGACATCGCCGCGACCCACTGTGTGACGGCCGACGCCGGACGGGTGCAGGTCGAGGTCCAGCTCACCTACTCCCCGGTGTTCACGGGGGCGTTCTACGGCGGCGACGTGGTGGTCCACGGTCGGGCGGTGGCGGAGAACGAGGTGGGCTGACCGATGCCGCCCCGCACGTAACCGCCATCCATCCCCCCACAACGGAGGTACGACTCACATGCGCACACGTACGACGACCGCCGCCGCTGCCGCCGCTCTGACGGCGGCGGTGGCCCTGCTGCTCACCGGCTGCGGCGGCGGCTCGGACTCCGACGACTCGGGCAAGGACGAGATCGCGGGCGCGGACACGGGGGCTTCGGCGTCCGCGTCGCCGTCGCCGTCCGCGAGCGAGGACGGTGTGGACCGGCCGGAGGTCAAGCTGCCGAAGGACATCGAGAACGTCTTCGAGGGTGGTGCGACGGGCGATGCGAAGAAGGACGCCGTACTGGCGGACAACGAGAGGCGCGTCAACTCGATCGACGAAGCGATCGTCGTGGACGCCGAAAAGCACCCGGCGCTGGAGTTCTACTCCAAGGACGACGCTCTGATGTCGGCCGCCACCTACATCAAGTCCTTCTACGACAACAACCGCAGCTTCACCGGCAAGACCCGGTACTACGAGCGCGAGGTCACGTTCGCGAAGGACGGGTCGGCGACGGTCTCGTACTGCATGGACAGCACCGACACCTACCCGAAGGACCGCAAGACCGGCAAGGTGGACCGGTCGGTCAAGGCGTCTCCCAACGACTACGTCTTCTACAACACCCGGCTGGAAAAGAGTGCCGAAGGTGTTTGGCAGACCACGAGTGTGTCGTCGACCGAGGCGGCGAAGAGGTGCATGTGATGCTCACCAACGCCTCGAAGCGCCTGCTTGTCGTCCCTGCCCTGGCTCTCGTACTCAGCGCCGTACCGTCCGCGGCCCACGCCGGTGGCGGCCGCACCGCGGGCGGTGGAACGGAGGGCAGTGGCGGGGGCTCCGCCAAGGGTCCCGTCATCACGGCCGAGACCAAGGTCAGGACGACCGTGAACGGCAGCTCCCGGACGGGCGGGACCAGCACACTCACGCCGGAGAACAGTGACTGGACGCCACCCGCCTGCTGGTACGAGCCCGCCTTCTCGCCCAAGGAGATCGAGACCACGGTGAAGTTGTGGCGGAGCATCGACGGCGTGCCCTTCCTGGGCGGTGTCGGGAGGTTCGTCGGTGACACGCTGGACGCGTACTACAAGGACGGGGAGCCGTACAAGGACTACAACCTCGACAAACAGGGCGAGGGGATGTTCTGGGCCGCGGTGAAGAACCCCAACCGCAAGGACGACCCCGAGGCCAACTCCTGCAACAAGCAGCCGTTCTGGGTGGACGAGGGGAACACGCCGGACGAGCCCCTCGCCGTGTCGCCGAAGGTGCTCGCCGAGTACGCCTACGACGAACTCCCCGTCCCCGGCACGGAGATCGAGATGCGGCCCGCCGGAGCCACGAAGGTGAACCTCCCCACCTGGATCTGGCTGGACAGGGCCAGGTTCAAGAAGATCTCGGTCACCGCGAGCCTCCCCGGCACCGGCCTCTCCGCCACCACCACCGCCGAACCCGTCGCCCTGCACGTCGACCCCGGCACGAGCGAGGCACGGACGCACCCCGCCTCGGGCGACTGCCGGATCAACGCCGACGGCAGCATCGGAGAGCCGTACGCGGAGGGCAAGGCGAACAAGACCCCGCCCTGTGGCGTCACCTACCTCCGCTCCTCCGGCACCGACGGCTCGTACCCCTTGCGGGCCACCGTCACCTGGAAGATCTCGTGGACCAGCACCACGGGCGAGGGCGGCGCTCTGCCCGACGGCACGTTCGGCGCGACGCAGGACGTGAAGGTGCAGGAGATCCAGTCGGTGAACCGCTAGAACGCGGTCACGGCCGCGCTCACGGTCACTCGGGCTTCCACTGGGTGGCCGTGAGGACGTACGTGCGCAGGTTGTCGTTCTCGGGGCCCTCGTCGTTGGCCCTGGTGATCCAGAGCTGGGTCACCGCCCCCTGGCCGGACTCGATGCACAGCGCGGTGCCCACCTCGAGCAGCGAGTCGTCCCTGATCCTGCTGAGCGGGATCGGGTTCGGCAGCGTCGCCGCGCGGGCGGCGTCGCGGCACTCGGTGGGTGTGGGGCGGCGCTCGGCCAGCACGCCGAACGATCCGCCGCCGTCGGCGAGGCGGATGCCGTTCACCTTGATCGGGTCGGGGCAGTCCGTGTACGTCAGCCACCGCCCGGAGGTCGGGACGTAGGACCCGTTGGTCTTCAGGTCGAGGTCGTCGACGTCGAGCGTGGTGACGTCGGAGGGGTTGCACAGCGTGCCCGAGCCGACGTCCTGGGCGTTCGCGTAGTACTTGGGCGCCCGCAGGACGAGGTTCTTGTCCCGAACGCTGACCTGCCATCCGGCCTCGGTCTTCGGCGCGTCACCGGCCGAGGACGCACCGGCCCCGGGGTCCTGCTCGACCGCGCCGGCACCGGCGGGCCCGGTCTCGGAGCCGGCGCCGGCATCGGCACCGGAGGAGGCCGGGTCCGTGGCACTGCCGGACGCCGCCCGGTCCTTCCGGCCGGAGTCGTCGTCCGCCGTCAGCTGGTAGGCGAGGACCGAGCCCCCGCCGACGGCGAGAACGCCGACGACGGCGAGAGCGGCGACCAGCGGCCCGCGTCGGCGCCCGGGCGGCGTCCCGGGCCCCTGATGGGCCCGGCCGTCCGGCTGCGGCGGCTGGGCCGGAGCCGGGGGCGCCGAGGCCATGAACGCCTCACCCGGCGCGCCCGCGGGCCGCGTGGGCGCCGCCGCGGCGAACGCGGCCTGCGGGGAGAGCCCGGGCTGCGTCGGCACGGGCGGGGCGGCCGGCATGGGGGCCACGGGGTGCGCGGGCTGCGGGACGGCGTCGGCCGGGCCGGGAGCGGCAGCCGAGTACAGGCGCAGCGTCTGCTCCTGCTGCGCGATCTGCCGGGAAACGGCCGTCGGCAGCCACCACCCCTCCTGGCGGGCCAGCCCCGACGTCCCGGCCAGCGTGTGGCACGCCTCGACGAGGTGCGCGGGAGTCGGCCGCGCGCCCGCCTCCTTCGCGAGACAGGCACCGACGAGACCGCGCAACTCCTCGGGGCAGGCGGTCAGATCGGGCTCGTTGGACACGATCCGGTACAGCAGCGCGTGGGAGGACCCCTCGCCGAAGGGATGCCGTCCGGTGGCCGCGAAGCAGGCGACGAGTCCGAGCGCGAAGACGTCCAGGGCGGGGGTGACGTCACCGCCCACGGCCTGCTCGGGCGCCATGTACGCGGGCGTACCCAGCCGCACGTCCGTCCCGGTCAGCGCGGTGGTGTCGGCGGCGCGGGCGATCCCGAAGTCGATGACGCGGGGCCCGTCCGAGGCGAGGAGCACGTTGGACGGCTTCAGGTCGCGGTGGACGACACCGGCGGCGTGGATGGTCTGCAGGGCCTCGGCGATGCCGGCGACCAGTTGCAGCACCGTGGGCAGCGGCAACGGGCCGTGCTGGTACACGGCGGAGGCGAGGGAGGGCCCGGGCACGTACCCGGTGGCGAGCCAGGGCTCGGGCCCGTCGGTGAGACTGTCGAGCACGGGCGCGGTGTACGGGCCCTGCACCCGTCGGGCCGCCGCCACCTCGTGGGCGAAACGCCTGCGGAACTCGGCGTCCTGGGCGTAGTCACGCCGTACGACCTTCAGCGCGACCGGCTGCCCGCCGCGCGTGTGCGACAGGTACACGACCCCCATGCCGCCCTCACCCAGCCGCGCACGCAGCCGGTAACCGGCTATCTCCCGGACGTCGTCGGCTGACAGGGCTTCCATCGGGGGAGTCCTTCCGCGGGTGGGCTGAGTGAGCCATGGTACGGAAGTGATCGGCCGGCACGGCCGGGCGGGGACGTCGGTCTGTGCGTCCGTCTCGGCCCAGGTTCGGGTGCCTTGCCGGAGACGGCCGACGATCCGGTCCTCGTCGGCGACCGCCGACGGCCTCACCGCATCGGTACCGGACGTAGTCGGCCCACGCGGGAGACCAGACCCGATGACCGTCGGTCACGATGCGAAGGGACCCAGGCCATGGGCTACTTGTCGGCGCCCCTACGGCCCTTGCCGCCCCGCTTGTCCTCCGTCTTCACGGCGTCGTTGACCTGCTTGGTGAGTTCGTCGTCGAGCTTCTTGAACTCGCGGACCACGGCGTCCGACATGCTCGCGAGGGCGTCGAGCTGCTGGGTGATGTCCTCGCGGCCGTCCTCCCAGTTGGACTCGAAGTCGCCGAGGGCGTCGTTGACGCTGCCGTCGCCGATGTCGTCCTTGTAGGACTCGAAGAGCTTCTTGGTGTGGTTCAGCCGCGTCTTGAGTGACCGCAGCCGGCGCCCGTAGTCCTCCAGCTCGGTCAACGGCAGCGCGAGGTCGCTCTTGCCCATGGCCCGAAGTCCTCTCTGCGGATCAGACGACAAGGATGTACGTCTGCGTCAGCACCATACGAAGGGTACGGCTGTCGCCGGGCACGACGGGTACGACAGGGAACGAAGTCGTTCAGGGGTGCCTGCGCGGCCTCTGACCGGTTTTCGGGGATTGTGTGCGGGGTGTGAAGAGGGCGCCCGAGGGAACGGGCAAAGGGGGTGAAGCGGGCGGAAGTTGTGAGGTGGGCCCCTCTTGCCCCTTCGCCGCTGTCGGTGGGAGTCCATAAGATCTCTGTAGGCTCAGCACACCCCTCATACCGGACGCCCCCGCGGCCCCTCCGCCGACGACCACGACCCAGGACTCCGCCCATGCCGCGACGCCGCACATCAAGCTCCTCAAGCTCGACGGCTCCCTCGGCACCCTCTGCTCCGAGGAACCGCACGCCGCAGCCGGTGCGGGTACGGCGGCGGTCGTTCGGGGACTTCGTCAAGGCGTTCCTGGCCTTCGCCGTGCTGCTGGTGCTGGTCGTCGGGGTGCCCCTCGCGCTGGCCACCCAGATCGGCTGGCCGTTCCCCGACGGTGCGCCCGGCCTCGACTGGCTCCAGCGCGAGATCACGGTCCACACCTTCCTGTCCATCCTCACCGTCGTCGTCTGGCTCGCCTGGGCGCAGTTCACCGCCTGTGTGCTCGTCGAGGTCAGGGCCGCGGTGTCCGGTGTCGGCGTGCCGGGGCGGGTGCCGGGGTCCGGGCCCAGTCAGCTGCTGGCCCGGCAGCTCGTCGCCGCCCTGCTCCTCGTCGGTGCCACCGCGGCGAGCCTCACTCCGGGGCTGTCGCAGCTCGGGCAGAGCCTGGAGGGCAACCAGAAGCCGGCCGTGGCCGCCGCCCAGCAGACGCCGGGACTCTTCGCGCAGCAGCAGCAGCAGGAGCAGGCCGCCGCCACCGCGGGCGCCCTCGCCGAGCAGGCGGGTCAGGCCGGGCAGTCCGCGGCCCGGGCCGACGGCGGTGCCGCCGCCGCGCACGGCGACACGAAGTACTACCGGATCCAGCCGCCCGAGGGACGTCACCACGACTCCCTGTGGGAGGTGGCCGAACGGCACCTCGGTGACGGGCGGCGGTACAAGGAGATCTTCGAGCTCAACAAGGACCGTGTGCAGCCGGACGGGTCCCGCCTGTCCGAGGCCTCCCTCATCCGGCCCGGCTGGATCATGGAGATGCCCGGCGACGCCCGCGGCGGCGAGCTGGTCGAGATGCCCGACGAGGCGCCGAGCGTCTCCGAGCAGGTGCGGCAGCAGATCAGCGACTACGCCCGCACCGGCGATCACGCCCAGGGCGGCGGAGCCCAAGGCGGCGGGGACGCCCGGGTGTCCCTCCCCGAGCAGCGGCCGGCGCCCACGCCCGCGAACCCCGTCACACCGGTCACGCCCGCGACCCCGGCGCCCAGCGCGGGCCAGGAGCACGCCGCCCCCGCCGCCGGACGGGCCGAGGACTCCTTCGGGCTGTCCGAGGCGCTCCTCGCCGCGCCCCTCCTCGCCGCCGGGCTCCTCGGCGCCCTCGGGCGCCGGCGCCGGCAGGCGCTGTGGCAGTCGGCGCTCGGCGCGGTCGGCGGACGGCGCGGCATGGAGCCGCCCACGCCGACCGGTGACGCCCAGGACGTGCAGGACGCGCTGCTCGTCGGCGCCGACCCCGAGGGCGTACGCCTGCTCGACCGGTCGCTGCGCGGGCTGGCCGCCTCCCTCGCCGCCGAGTCCCGCCCGCTGCCCGTCGTCTACGCGGCCTGGATGAGCGGTGACGGCGATCTGCACCTCCAGCTCGCCCAGCCAGCCGGGAAGCCGCCATCGCCCTGGCAGCAGGGGCAGGACCAGACCTTCTGGATGCTGGCCCGCTCCGACGCCGGGGGTTACGAGGACGCGGAGACCGCCGCGCCCTACCCCGGGCTCGTGAGCCTCGGCACCATGGACGACTCCCGGCTGCTGCTCAACCTGGAGGCCGTGCCCGGCATCGTCTCGCTCAGCGGGACCGAGGCCGACCGGGCCGCCGTGTTCGCGTCGGTCGCCGCCGAGCTGGCCACCAACGGCTGGTCCGACCGCATGACCATCACCCTGGTCGGGTTCGGGGACGACCTCACCCCGCTCGCGCCGAACCGCATCCGTCACCTCGACGGGTTCGAGGACCTCTTCGAGACCATGTCGGCCGAGACCCGGCAGCGGCGCGGCGCGCTCGGCGCCGCCGGGCACGACTCCGTGCTCACCGGCCGCACCGGGCCCGCCCAGCACACGCGTTGGGCCCCGCACCTCGTCCTGCTCGCCGCCCAGCCGTCCGACGAGGAGGCCCTCCAGCTCGCGGAGCTGGCCGCCGACGCGGGCCGGCTCGGCATCGGCTACCTCGTCGGCACCGAGGGCACCGACCTGCCCGGCGCGGCCTGGGAGATGGAGATCACCGGCGCGGGGCGGCTGCTCGCGCCGCTGCTCGGGCTCGAGCTGGAAGCCCAGCTGCTGCCGACCGCCCAGCAGCGTGCCGTCGTCGAGCTGTTCACCGACGCCGACCCGGAGCGCGGCCCCGGCGGGCCGGGAGGACCGGCCAACACCCCGCCGTTCCTCGTCGACATCAGCGAGCAGGGCCGGCCCGCCGTGTACGCCCGTCTCGTCGGACCGTACGAGATCATCGGCCTGGACGCGCCCGACGGCGAGCGCAGCGTCCTGCTGCACGAGGCGCTGGCGCTGCTCCTGCTGCACCGCGAGGGGGTCCACCCGCGCGTGCTGTCCTCCGCGCTGTGGCCGCGCGGTGTGACGGCGGACGTGCGCGACGCGCTGATGGAGCGGCTGCGGGCCTGGCTCGGCACCGACACCGACGGCACGCCGCGGCTCACCACCGACGCCACCGGCCGGCTCACCCTCGCCAAGTCCGTCGTCTCCGACCTCGACGTGCTGCGCTCCCTCTACCACGAGGCCACGCAGGGCCGCGGCGTGGACAGCCGTCAGGTGCGCGGGCGGCTGCTCACCGACGCGCTGGTGCTGGTGCGCGGACCGCTGCTCGCCGACCGGCCGGAGGGCCGCTACCGCTGGCTCACCCACGAGATCGTCGACGCCCAGCTGCCCCTGCTCGTCGCGGACACCGGGCTCGCGCTCTCCGGGTTCCACCTGGAGAAGGACCGCGCGGAGAAGGCCATCGAGGCGCTGAACGCCGCCCTGCGCACCGCCCCCGCCGACGAGCGCCTGTGGCACGAACTGCTGCGCGCCACGCACAGCACCGACGACCCCGACCGGCTGCGTGCCCTCGCCGCCGACCTCGTCGACCGCAGCGGCGCGCGCGGACTGCCGCCGCGCACCGAGGCGCTGCTCGACGAGCTGCTGCCGGCCTGGCGCGAGGGCGTCGCCGCCACCGGATGAGCATCGACAGCGGCACCGTCATCGGCATCGGCACCGTCATCGGCACCGACCAGGACATCGACGTCGATCTCGTGGTCGTGCTCGTCGGCGCGCTCTGGGGCGCGCTGACGGGCGCGCTGCTGCCGCGGGCCGCCTACCGCTTCTGCGTGCCCGCCGGGGAGGCGTGGCGCGACCTGTGTCCGTGGGAGCACCCCGTCCGGGGCTGGCTCGGCCCGGCCAGGTGCGGGCGGTGCGCGGCCGGCCACACCTCCTACGGCCCCCGTGCCGCGTCCCTCGCCGTCGTCACCGCCCTCGTCTGCGCCGCCCTCGCCGCCGCCACCGGGACCCGCCCCGAGGTCGCCGTCTGGCTGCTGCTCGCCCCGGCCGGCGTGCTGCTGGCCGCCGTCGACCTGAAGGTGCGGCGGCTGCCCGACCCGCTCACCCTGCCGCTGGCCGGCGCCGCGCTCGTCCTGCTCGGGCTGACCTCGCTCGTGCCCGAGCACGCGGGGGAGTGGACCACCGCCCTGCTGGGCGCCCTCGCCCTCGGCGCCGGCTACCTCGTGCTGTTCCTCGTCAACCCGGCCGGCATGGGCTTCGGCGATGTCAAGCTCGCCCTCACGGCCGGTGCCGTCCTCGGCTGGTACGGCTGGCCCACGCTGATGCTGGGCACCTTCGCCGGGTTCCTGCTCGGGGCGTTGTACGGCGGCGCGCTCCTCGTCGCCCGGCGCGCGGACCGCAAGACGGCCATCCCCTTCGGCCCGTTCCTCATCGCCGGTGCCTTCCTCGGCGTCCTGGCCGGGGCCTACGCGGCCTGACCACGAGCGCGTGAAACGCCTGGCGTAGGCTGGGCAGGTCTGTCCACAACCCTTACGAACCTTGCGAAAGGGACGCCGGTGACCGAGAAGGCCGACCTTCAGCCCATCCTCGACCGCGCCGCCGCCGGTGGGCGGATCACCCCCGAAGAGGCGCTCGACCTGTACCGCGACGCCCCGCTGCACGCGCTGGGCGCCGCCGCCGACGCCGTACGCAGGCGCAGGTACGCCGGTACGGAGCACATCGCGACGTACATCATCGAGCGCAACATCAACTACACGAACGTGTGCGTCACGGCGTGCAGGTTCTGCGCCTTCTACGCCGCGCCCAAGGACACCGCCAAGGGCTGGACCCGCGACCTCGACGACATCCTGCGCCGCTGCGCGGAGACGATCGAGCTGGGCGGCACGCAGATCATGTTCCAGGGCGGCCACCACCCGGACTACGGCGTCGAGTACTACGAGAAGCACTTCGCCGCCATCAAGAAGGAGTTCCCCGAGCTCGTCATCCACAGCCTGGGGGCGAGCGAGGTCGAGCACATGGCGCGGATCTCGAAGGTGTCGGTCGAGGAGGCCGTCACCCGCATCCACGCCGCCGGGCTCGACTCCTTCGCGGGTGCCGGCGCGGAGCTGCTGCCCGAGCGGCCGCGCAAGGCCATCGCGCCGCTCAAGGAGTCCGGCGAGCGCTGGCTGGAAATCATGGAGATCGCGCACGGGCTGGGTGTCGAGTCGACCTCCACCATGCTCATGGGCACCGGCGAGACCAACGCCGAGCGCATCGAGCACCTGCGCATGATCCGGGACGTGCAGGACCGCACCGGCGGCTTCCGCGCCTTTATCCCGTACACCTACCAGCCCGAGAACAACCACCTGAAGGGCCGCACCCAGGCCACGCTCTTCGAGTACCTGCGGATGATCGCCATCGCCCGCGTGTTCCTCGACAACGTCGCCCACATCCAGGGCTCCTGGCTGACCACCGGCAAGGAGGTCGGCCAGCTCTCCCTGCACTACGGCGCCGACGACCTGGGCTCGATCATGCTGGAGGAGAACGTCGTCTCCTCCGCCGGTGCCAAGCACCGCTCCAACCGGATGGAGATCATCGACCTCATCCGGAAGGCGGGGCGGGTGCCCGCCCAGCGGGCCACCACGTACGAGCACCTCGTCGTGCACGACGACCCGGCCAACGACCCCGTCGACGAGCGGGTCGTCTCCCACATCTCGTCCACGGCCATCGAGGGCGGCACGGCCCACCCCGAGCTGAAGCTGCTCGCCTCCAACTGACGCCGCCGTGCTGACGATCCACGTCTGTGAAGCATCGCCCGAGGCGGCCGTCGTGGTCGACGGCGCGCATCTCGCCGCCGTCGGCCCGTACGAGGCGCTGGCCGCCGACCACCCGCGGGCACGGGTGCGCCGGTGGCCCGGACTCCTGACGCCCGGACTGCTCAACCCGTACGGTCCGGAACTCCTGGAGCAGGCCTACCACCCCGATCCGCGCGAAGCGGCCCGGCTCGGTACCGAGCCGGTCTTCGGGCCACGCGCGCTCGCGCTCCTTGCCGCTAACCCGTCCGCCCGGGGCGCCAGCGCGCGCCGCGGAGTACAGCGCATGCTGGCGCACGGCACGGTCGCCGTCGCCGGTGAACTGCGGGGCCGCGCGGCCCTGGACGCGGTGCGCGGAGCGGGGCTCGCCCTGGCGGGGCGTCCGGCCGGCCTGCCCGGGCCCGCGTCGTTCTCACCGGTGCCGCTCGTGCTGCTCCCCGGGCTCGCTCCCGGGAAACCCGCGCGATTCGCGGTGTTCGACGTGCCCGACCGGGCCGCGCTCGTGCGGGACGGCGCGGCCACGTGCGTGGCGACCGTCGTAGCGGGCCGGATCGTGTACCGGCGACGCTGAGCGCGCGCTATCCCGCGAACGCCTCCGCGAAAGCGCCGCTCTCCTGCTCCACCCCGCTGCAGTCGGTCAGCGCGTCCTGCGCGGAGGCGTCGTCCCCGCACTGCCGGTCCCGGAACGCCGCCCACATCGACACCCACGCGATGCCCTTCTCCTCGGCGAAGGCGCGGACCTCGGCGGCGTCCGCGAGCGTGAACGTCTCCCCGGCGACGTCGTTGACGCCGAGCATCGAGGTGAGCGCCATGCCCCGCCAGGCGTCCGCGTCGGAGGTGCCGAAGACGGTCCTGAGCTGGGCGTGGGCGGCCTTCGCCGCGGTGAGGGCGTAGTCGCCCATGTCGCCGGTGTACGACTCGCCGTAGTTCATGGTCATCAGGTTGACCGTGGAGACCTGTACGCCGTGATCGTTGGCGGACGCCAGCAGGGCCAGGCCGTCGGTGTCCAGACCGGAGGGCATGACCGGGAGGGTGAAGGAGACCTCCAGGTCCGCCCGTTGCTCCTGGAGCAGCGCGATCGCCTCCGAACGCAGGGCGCGGGACTCGGCGTCGGCCAGTTCGCCGCCCTCGACGTCGAAGTCCGCCCGCGTCGCACTGGCCGCGTCCAGGGCCGCGCCGTACGCCTCGGCCAGCGCCGACGCGCTGTCGCAGGCCGCCGCCAGCTCCGTGCCGGAGGCGCCGCCGAAGGAGACGCGGACGGTGGCGCCGGACTCCTTCAGCTTCCCGGCCCTGGCGGCGACGGAGGCGTCGTCGATGTCCTGGACGCCGTTCCAGCGCGGGACGCAGTCGTCGCCCGAGGAGATGACGAACGCCAGGTTGTACGCCGCCGGGGAGCCCGCCGTGTCGGTGGCGCAGGCGGTGGTGGCGCTGACGTAGGGGGCGTAGGCGGTGGCCGGCGCCGACGACGGCGACTCGGACGGTGCGGCCGGGGCCGCGTCGGTGGTCCCGGCGGAGTCGTCCGTTCCCGCGCAGCCCGCCACTGCCAGGGTGAGCAACAGGGCGCACCCGGCCGCCGCCTTCCGGTAAGCCCTCATGTGCGTACGCTCCCGATCTCGTCGGTCTCTGTGTCCGGAGGAGCGAAGATGGCATGCCGGCCTGGGTCTTCGCTGAGGAAACGGCGGCGTCGGGCGCCATCTCCCAGGAAACGGACAGGATCGGCCGCTTTTCACCGGGACCTCTCAGGAACCTGCCAGGGCGCGGCAGGCAAGGCTCCCTAACGTCCGGGGCATGCACTCCAATCCTGCCTCCGCACCCCGCGACGCACCACCTGCCGCCGGGCCGCCTGACATCGGGTTGCCTGCGGGTGGGGCACTCGCTGCCGGGTCGCCTGGCGTCGGGTTGCCTCGGGCTGGGGCACCCGCCGTCGGGCCGTCCGCTGCCGGCTCGCCTGCGGGTGGGTCGCCTGGCGTCGGGTTGCCTGGCGTCGGGTCGCCTGCGGGTGGGGCACCCGCTGCTGGGTTGTCTGACGCGGGGTCGCCTGGCGTCAGGTTGCCTGGGGCTGCTGGGGCACTCGCTGCCGGGTTGCCTGCCGCCGGGCCGCCTGCGGGTGGGTCGCCTGCCGCCGGGTTGCCTGCCGCCGGGTTGCCTGCCGCCGGGTCGCCTGGCGTCGGGTTGCCTCCGGCTGGGGCACCCGCCGTCGGGCCGCCCGCTGCCGGCTCGCCTGCGGGTGGGCCGCCCGCTGTCGGCTCGCCTGTGGGTGGGTTGCCTGCCGTCGGGGCGCCTGCGGGTGGGTCGCCTGGCGTCGGGGCGCCTGACGCTGGGGCGTCCGCCGTCGGGGCGCCTGCCGTCGCGCGCGGTCGGCGTCGCAGGCGCGGCAAAGGGGCCGCCGAGGGGCCCGTGTTCGTCGACAGCACCGGACGCCGGGCCCGGCTGCTGCGCCGGCTGGGGCTCCTGCTCGGGGCCGTGTGCGTCGGCTACACGGCCGTCCTGGGCCTGGCCTTCATGGGCGTCGGCATCTCGGTCAGCCCCTCCTCGCTGCTGCCCTTTGGCGTCGGCGGCGGGGGTGCGCCCGAGGGCGGCCCCGGTCCGGGGGGCGGCACGCGTCCACAGGGCGGCGACGTCGCCCCCACGGGCGTGCCGCCGGGCCCGGCACCCTCGGTCTCTCCCACCGCGATCCCCAGCACCGATCCCACGGCCGCCGCTCCCACCACCGCCCTCACCGACCGACCGGACGCCCCCACCTCATGACCACGCCCCCCACCCCGCCCGCGCGGGGCCGCCGCCGTGCCCCCTCCCGCATGGAACGGGCCGCAGGCCGGGCCGCTGCGCTGCAACGCCCGCGCGTCCTGCTCGCCCTGCTGCTCCTGCTCGCGCTGACCTGCGTGATGCTCCTCGACGGCTATCTGCGCGCGGAGGTCGGCGGCGACCAGCGCGTGCGCACCGGCGCCTCGGCGAGCGACGTTCCCGACGACGTGCTCGACGGCGGGCCGATCCTCTCCTTCCCCGGCGGACAGGCCACCACCGTCTCCGTGCCCGACAAGACGATCGTGCTGACCTTCGACGACGGCCCGGACCCCACCTGGACGCCGCAGGTGCTGGAGATCCTCGACGAGTACGACGTGCCCGGCACGTTCTTCCTGGTCGGCTCGATGGTCGCGCGCCACCCGGGCATCGTGCGGGACCTGGTCGAGCAGGGCAACGAGGTGGGCGTCCACACCTTCACCCACGTCGACCTCTCCTACCAGAGCCAGGCCCGCGTCACCCGCGAGATCGAGCAGACCCAGCTCGCCCTGGCGGGCGCGGCCGGCATCACCACCACGCTGTTCCGGGCGCCCTACTCCTCCGAGACAAACGCCATCGACAACTACAGCTGGCCCGTCTACGAGAGCCTCGGCGAGGACGGCTACACCAGCGTCTTCATCGACACCGACAGCGACGACTGGAAACGGCCCGGCGTCTCGAAGATCGTCGAGTGGGCCACGCCGGAGGACGACGAGGGTGCGTCCGTCCTCTTCCACGACGCCGGCGGCGAGCGGTCGCAGACGATCGAGGCGCTGCCGAAGTACATCGAGAAGATGAAGGCGAAGGGCTACACCTTCACCACGGTCAGCGGCGTCATGGCCGAGCAGCAGCCCTCCGCGGACGCCCCCGCCGGGGCGGGCTCCGCACCCGGTTCGGCAGCCGGTTCCGCAGCCGGTTCCGAGGGCGGCGGCCTCCAGGCCGCCCACCACAAGGCCACCGGCGCCACCCTCTACGAGGGCAGGGCGCTGATCGCGGCCGTCGCCGTCGCCGAGTGGACGGTGCCGGCGCTGTCGGCCGGGCTCGTGATCGTGGGCGTGGCCGTCATGGGCCGCTTCGCGATGATGCTGGTCCTCGCCCGCCGCCATCACCGGCAGCGCAACAGACGCCGCTTCAGCTGGGGCCCGCCCGTCACCCGGCCGGTGAGCGTGGTCGTCCCGGCGTACAACGAGAAGGAGTGCATCGAGGCGACCCTGAGATCGCTCGCCCGCAGTACGCACCCCATCGAGATCGTCGTCGTGGACGACGGTTCGACGGACGGTACGGCCGAGATCGCCGAGTCCCTGGGACTGCCCGGCGTCCGCGTCGTGCGGCAGGCCAACGCGGGCAAGCCCGCCGCCCTCAACAACGGCGTCCGGCACGCCCGGTACGACATCGTCGTGATGATGGACGGCGACACCGTCTTCGAGCCGGACACCGTACGGCACCTCGTGCAGCCCTTCGCCGACCCGTCCGTCGGCGCGGTCGCGGGCAACGCCAAGGTCGGCAACCGGCGCACCCTCATCGGCGCCTGGCAGCACATCGAGTACGTGATGGGCTTCAACCTCGACCGGCGCATGTACGACCTGTTGCGCTGCATGCCGACCATCCCGGGCGCGATCGGCGCGTTCCGGCGCGAGGCGGTCCTCGAAGTCGGCGGCATGAGCGACGACACCCTCGCCGAGGACACCGACATCACCATCGCCCTGCACCGCGCGGGATGGCGGGTGGTCTACGAGGAGCACGCCCGCGCCTGGACGGAGGCGCCCGGGTCGCTCGGCCAGCTCTGGTCCCAGCGCTACCGCTGGTCGTACGGCACGATGCAGGCGCTGTGGAAGCACCGCCGCTCCCTGACGGACAAGGGGCCCTCGGGCCGCTTCGGGCGGGTCGGGATGCCGCTGGTCGTGCTCTTCCAGGTGGTCACGCCGGTCTTCGCCCCGCTCATCGACGTGTTCACCGTCTACTCGATGCTCTTCGTCGACTTCCGCGCGGCGCTCCTCGCCTGGCTCGCAGTGCTGGGCGTGCAGCTGGTGTGCGCGGCGTACGCCTTCCGGCTCGACCGGGAGAAGTACCGCTACCTGCTGATGATGCCGCTCCAGCAGCTGGCGTACCGGCAGATGATGTACCTCGTCCTCATCCACTCCTGCGTCACCGCACTGACCGGCGGACGGCTGCGCTGGCAGAAGCTCAAACGGACGGGCGAGGTGGGGAACCCCGCGGGGACCGGCTGATGGGGGCGCACAGCAAGGGCGCCGTGCGGGCGGTGCGGGCCGAGGGGGACGCCGTCCCGGCGGCGCGGGACCGGTACTTCGACACCCTGCGCGCCCTCGCCCTCGTCCGGGTCGTCGCCTACCACGCCTTCGGCTGGCCCTGGGCCGGGCTGGTCTTCCCCTCCATGGGGGTCATGTTCGCCCTGGCCGGCACCCTGATGGCCCGGTCGCTGCAGCGGCCCGCCGCGACGGTGCTCCGGAGCCGGCTGCGCCGCCTGCTGCCGCCGTTCTGGTGCTGGGGCCTCTTCGTGGTCGGCGCGATGCTGGTGCGCGGCTGGATGCCGGGGTGGCAGATCGTCTACTGGGTCGTGCCGCTCGGCGACCCGCCGGGCAGCGCCTGGGGCGAGCAGGCCTGGGAGATCCTCTGGTACCTCAGGACGTACCTGTGGTTCGTGCTGCTCTCCCCGCTGCTGCTGCGGGTCTTCCGGCTCGCGCCCGTGCCGGTGCTGCTGCTGTCCCTCGCGCCGATCGTCGCGTTCCAGTTCCTCCGGCAGCCGCCGGAGAACCGCTTCGGCACCGGGCTGCTCGACCTCGCGACGTATCTCTTCTGCTGGATCCTCGGCTTCGCGCACCGTGACGGCGTGCTCGCCCGCCTGCGACCGGCCGCCGTCGTCGCCCTGTCGCTCGCGGCCCTCGCCTGCGGCGCCTGGTACGCCTTCGCGCACCGGGGCGAGTACGGCACCTACGACCTCGACGACATCCCGTTCGCGCAGGCCCTCTGGTCGGCCGGGTTCGTGACGCTGCTGATGTACGCCAAGGCGCGGCTCGGGACCGGCTTCCCGGGGCTGGTCCGGCTGCGGCGGCTGGACCGGCTGGTGACCGTGTTCAACGCCCGCGCGGTGACCGTCTACCTCTGGCACGAATTGGCCCTCGTCCTGGCCGTGCCGCTGATCGACCGGCTCTGGGAGGTGCCCGCCTTCGAGGCGTACCTGCCGCTGGAGAGCCAGTGGTTCCTGCTGGCGGTGGGGTGGGTCCTCGTCGCGTTGTTCGTGCTGCTGTTCGGGTGGGTGGAGGACGTCGCCGCGCGGAGGCGACCGCGGCTGCTGCCGTGAGGTGGGGATGCGACGCGGGATCACGGCACGGTGCTGCAACAATGGGCCCGTGACCCGCGCTTCCCTGAACAAGCAGCCGCACGAAGTCGCCTCGATGTTCGACCACGTCGCGGAACGGTACGACCTGACGAACGCCGTGCTCTCGCTCGGCCAGGACCGGGCGTGGCGCAAGGCGGTCGCCCAGGCCGTCGACGCCCGCCCCGCCCAGAAGGTCCTGGACCTCGCGGCGGGCACGGCGACCTCCTCGCTGCCCTTCGCCCGCACCGGCGCCTACGTCGTCCCCTGCGACTTCTCCCAGGGCATGCTGAAGGTCGGCAAGGAGCGGCACTCCTGGCTGCCGTTCACCGCGGGCGACGCGACCCGGCTGCCGTTCAGGGACGACGTCTTCGACGCCGTCACCATCTCCTTCGGGCTGCGCAACGTGCAGGACACGGACGCCGCGCTGCGCGAGATGTACCGGGTGACGCGGCCCGGCGGCCGGGTCGTCATCTGCGAGTTCTCCCACCCGACCTGGGCGCCGTTCCGCACCGTCTACACCGAGTACCTGATGCGCGCCCTGCCGCCGGTCGCCCGCGCCGTGTCGTCCAACCCCGACGCGTACGTCTACCTCGCCGAGTCCATCCGCGCCTGGCCCGACCAGGCGGCGCTCGCCGCGCGGCTGGGCGGGGCCGGCTGGTCCAGGGTGGCGTGGCGGAACCTGACGGGCGGCGTGGTGACGCTGCACCGGGGGTTCAAGGACAGCTGAGGGTCGCACAGCGCGGCGGCGGGTCCTCGCCGGGCTCGGCCAGCTCCCGCCGGAGCCCGCCGTGCGGCGGCCGGGGCAGCCGGGGCTCGCGGATGCCTCCGCCGCCCTCGCCCTCCCCGAAGTCGAACCACACGTACACCATCGACTCCCGCGGCACCCGCGCGCCGGGCTGCGGGTACTGGCGTACGACGTGGTCGACGAGGGCGAGCCGGAGGTCCGGCCGGTCCGGCGCGTGCAGGGACAGGCCCCGCTCCAGGACCGTCTCCCGCGCGTCCACGGCCATCAGGCCGACCAGGCGCGGTACGCGTACGTCGGATGTGTCGGGTACCAGGCGCACGGACGTCACCCCCCAGCGGTACCGGGCAGAGTAGCCCCGCGGGGCACCGCCGGGAAGCGCCAAGTGGCTTACTGTGACAGTCGACTACTCTCCGTCACGTCTCTGCAGGGGGAGTCGGTAGCAGTGCCCCTGCTGCTGCGAGACCGGGGTCGTGAAGACCTCGGAGAGCCGCATGCCCAGTCGTTCGGTGACCGCGATGGACCGGATGTTGCGCGCGTTGACCATCGCGACCACCTCCGCCACACCCGCGCCGCGCACCCGCTCCAGCGTCTGCCGGGCCGCCGCCGTGACGTACCCCTTGCCCCAGTGCGCCCGTCCGAGCCGCCAGCCGATCTCGATCTCGCCCTTCGGACCCCAGTCGCCCGGCCAGGGCTGGGCGCCGGTGAACCCCACCACCTGCCCGGACTCGTCCACCATGGTCCACAGGCAGAAGCCGTGCTCGGCGTCGTGCCGGCGCTGGCGGGCGGTCAGCTCCTCGTAGACGGACAGCTCCGCGGACCTCCCGCCGTGGAACTCCATGACGTCCGGGTCGTCGAAGATCCGGTGCCAGGCGACGGCGTCCTCGTCGGTGGGGACGCGCAACCGTACAACGGGGAGAGGTCGCTTCACTGGGCAGCCCTTCAGCCGGGTGATCGGTGACGCTGAATAGACTGCCCATGACCAGTGCCGGTCGGCACGCAGATTTCGAACTTGGGGAGATCCCGCCGTGACCGTCGAGACCGAGCCGCTCTCCGAGAACACCGCCGACGTCATCGTCGTGGGCGCGGGGCCGGCCGGCTCCACCACCGCGTACCACCTGGCCAGGTCGGGACTGGACGTCCTGCTCCTCGAAAAGACCGCGTTCCCCAGGGAGAAGGTCTGCGGCGACGGCCTCACCCCGCGCGCGGTCAAACAGCTCGTCGCCATGGGCATCGACATCTCCGAAGAGGCCGGCTGGCTGCGCAACAAGGGCCTGCGCATCATCGGCGGCGGCTCCCGCCTCCAGCTGGACTGGCCGGATCTGGCCTCCTTCCCGGACTACGGACTCGTCCGCAAGCGCGACGACTTCGACGAGCAGCTCGCCCGGCAGGCCCAGAAGGCCGGGGCCCGGCTGTACGAGCGCTGCAACGTCGGCGCGCCGATCGTCGACGACCGCACCGGCCGCATCACCGGCGTCCACGCCAAGCTGGGCGAGGACAAGCGCGAGGTCACCTTCCACGCGCCGCTGGTCGTGGCCGCCGACGGCAACTCCACGCGGCTGTCCCTGGCGATGGGCCTGCACCGCCGCGAGGACCGGCCCATGGGCGTCGCCGTCCGCACGTACTTCACCTCGCCCCGCCACGACGACGACTACCTGGAGTCCTGGCTGGAGCTGTGGGACCGGCGCGGCGCGCAGGACCGCCTGCTGCCGGGCTACGGCTGGATCTTCGGCATGGGCGACGGCACCTCGAACGTCGGCCTCGGCGTCCTCAACACCTCCGCCGCCTTCAAGGAGCTGGACTGGCGCGAGATCCTCAAGGCCTGGTGCGCGTCCATGCCCGAGGACTGGGGCTACACCCCGGACAACATGACCGGCCCGATCCGGGGCGCCGCCCTGCCCATGGCCTTCAACCGCCAGCCCCACTACACCAAGGGCCTGCTCCTCGTCGGCGACGCCGGCGGCCTGGTCAACCCCTTCAACGGCGAGGGCATCGCCTACGCCATGGAATCCGGCCAGATCGCCGCCGACGTCGTCGTGCAGGCCCACGCCCGGGCGACGCCGAGCCAGCGCGAGATCGCCCTGCAGCGCTACCCGCGCGTCCTGAAGGACACCTACGGCGGCTACTACAACCTGGGCCGCGCCTTCGTGAAGCTCATCGGCAACCCGAAGGTCATGCAGATCGCGACCCAGCGCGGCCTCACCCACCCGATCCTGATGAAGTTCACCCTGAAGATGCTCGCCAACCTGACGGACCCCACGGGCGGCGACGCGATGGACCGCATCATCAACGGACTGAGCAAGGTCGCGCCGAAGGCCTGACCAGGCGCCGGCCGTGCCGTCGGCGGCCCGACCTCAGGCGAAGGCCGCGGCGTTGGCGGCCCGGCGCGCGAAGACCTCCTCGCGCCGGGCCGCCGACTGCCGCAGCGCCGCCTTGCGTTCCCGGCCGGAGAGCCGGTCCAGGTAGACCCGTCCGTTCACGTGGTCGGTCTCGTGGGCGAGGCAGCGCGCGAAGTAGCCGGTGCCCTCGACGAGGAGCGGCGCGCCGTCCTTGTCCAGGCCCCGCACGACGGCCCGGTCGGGCCGCGGTACGGCCATGACGGCGCCCGGCACCGACAGGCACCCCTCGCCCTCGTCCAGCAGCCGCCGAGCGGCCGGCGCGAGGGGCTCCAGCACCGGGTTGACGATGTGCCCGACATGTCGGACACCGTCGTCGTCCGGGCAGTCGTAGACGAACAGGCGCAGGCCGACGCCGACCTGACTGGCCGCCAGTCCGGCCCCCTCCGCGACGTACATCGTGCGGAACATGTCGTCGATCAGCGCCGCGAGGTCGGGCCCGAACTCGGTGACGTCCCGGCACGGCTTGTGCAGCACCTCCTCGCCGACCTCGGTGACGCGCCGCACCGATCCCCGTCGGGCCTCGGGCGCGAACGGGGGAAAGGAGGCGGTGGGCCGCCCCTGAACGAACACACTGGGCATGATGTCGGCTCCTTCGGCTCGTGGACGGGCCGGAGGGGACCGGCCCGCGCCCGAGCATGCCAGGAGCCCGCGAAGGGCCGCAGCCCCTGAACGGCTGCGGCCCTCTCGCGCGGACGTGCGTCCGCGTTGTACGTGATGTGCGGGTGCGGGTCAGAGCACGCGCACCGCGCCGCTCGGCGGGTCGTACGACAGCGGCTTCTGGACGACACCGGTGGAGGAGTTCTGCGCGCCGACGAACATGCCGTCGCCGACGTAGACGCCCACGTGGTACGCGCTGCCCGCGCCGCCCCAGTAGAGGATGTCGCCCGGCTGGAGGTTGTCCAGCCCGACCTGGGTGCCGGCCGTCGACTGGGCCTGGGAGACGCGCGGCAGGCTGATGCCGACCTGCTTGAAGGCGGCCTGTACGAGACCGGAGCAGTCGTAGGCGGACGGGCCGGTGGCGCCGGAGACGTACGCCTTGCCGACCTGGGCCTGCACGAAGGAGACGACGGCGGCGGCCGAACCGGTGGCCGTCGAGGTGCCGGTACTGGTGCCGCTGCTCGCACCGGTGGACGAACCGGTGTCCGCGGAGGCGCTCAGGGTGGCGCGCTCGGCGGTGCGGGAGGCGCGCTCGGCGGCCTCCTTGCGCGCGGCCTCCTCTGCCTTCTTCTTGGCTTCCGCGGCCTTCTTCTTGGCCTCGGCGAGGTCCGCCTTGGCCTGCTTGGCGGCCTTGGCGGCCGCCGCGTCACGCTCGGCCTGCAGCTGGTAGCTCGCGGCCGCCTGCTGCGTGACGTCCGCGGACTGGGCGACCTGAGCGGCCAGGTCGGCCGTCAGGGTGGGCAGTTCAAGGGTCTGCGTCACCGGTTCGGCCGCGTGGGCCGCCCCCGACGCACCGGCCACTGCCAGGGTGCTGAGGACGCCACCGGCAACTCCGGTCCGCATCGCGATCGTCGACGCGCTGCGGCGGGGCTTCCGGTGGCTGCGTATGTGAGCGGTGTGGGACATAGGGACAACCGGTATCAGTAGCTCCTCCATACCTTCAAGAAACGTGTGCTGCGCCACAGTTGTTCAATCGGGCCGCCAAATCCCGGGCGTGTCGCTCTTTATTGACGCCGTAACGGACATAGTGGACGGGCCGTAACCGGCCTGTGATCACGGTCTTTGATCGTTACGCCCGAATTGCCCCGCGCTTACCACTTGTTGGGACACTTGGCCAAGCCCGGTTCTCAGACGCCTCTCATGAATGTGGCACAGGTCACGGAACGGTTACCCCGGCCCCCGCGTCCGTCGCGTGCGAGGCGGCCGGTCCGCCGTTGCTCGCGAACGGCCGCGCGCTCGTGAACGCGTGCACGTGTCCACATCGCCTCCGGTGCTCCCTCCGACGTGTGAACGTCTCCTCTATCAAGGGCGTGCGTCCAGCACCAATTTGCATGCAAGGGAACCATCTTGATATTGAGACGCACTTCGCTGAAGTCCTCTGGCCAGCAGTGACGAGCGAAAATGTCACCTCTGGTGATCAGGTGAACGCTTCTTGTGTGAAGATCACTGCTCATCCGACTTCATGATCGTTCGTCAGGTGGTGGAGATCACAAAGCTTGTGCAATACCCCGTGTCGCAGATCACAGAGTGTCGGGCATAGGATGCGAGGCAGTTGGGCTTGTGACCTGCTTCACATGTTCGCGATCTTCGTCGGGACGGGCGGGGCTCGTGGGGCTGTTGGGGCGGCTGTGAGTCCAGTGCAACCGCCAGCAGTCAGTGCCGACTGAGAGGAGCGAGGAGCGGTGAACGCGTATGCGCCCATCCTCGTACTGGGAGCCCTCGGGGCAGGCTTTGCGATCTTCTCCGTGGTGATGGCCACGCTGATCGGTCCGAAGCGATACAACCGGGCGAAGCTCGAGGCCTACGAGTGCGGCATCGAGCCGACCCCCACGCCGGCCGGCGGCGGGCGCTTCCCCATCAAGTACTACCTGACGGCGATGCTCTTCATCATCTTCGATATCGAGATCGTCTTCCTCTACCCCTGGGCCGTCACCTTCGACGCCCTGGGGATTTTCGGGCTCGTGGAGATGCTGCTCTTCGTGCTCACCGTCTTCGTCGCGTACGCGTACGTATGGCGGCGCGGCGGCCTGGAATGGGACTGAGGGGCCTTTGACATGGGACTCGAAGAAAAACTGCCGAGCGGCTTCCTGCTGACCACCGTCGAGCAGGCCGCGGGCTGGGTGCGCAAGTCGTCCGTCTTCCCGGCCACGTTCGGCCTCGCCTGTTGTGCCATCGAGATGATGACCACCGGCGCCGGCCGCTACGACCTGGCGCGCTTCGGCATGGAGGTCTTCCGCGGCTCGCCGCGGCAGGCGGACCTGATGATCGTCGCGGGCCGGGTCAGCCAGAAGATGGCGCCGGTGCTGCGGCAGGTCTACGACCAGATGCCGAACCCGAAGTGGGTCATCTCCATGGGGGTCTGCGCCTCCTCGGGCGGCATGTTCAACAACTACGCCATCGTCCAGGGCGTCGACCACGTCGTCCCCGTCGACATCTACCTCCCCGGCTGTCCGCCGCGGCCCGAGATGCTGATGGACGCCATCCTCAAGCTCCACCAGAAGATCCAGGGCTCCAAGCTCGGTGTGAACGCGGAGGAAGCGGCCCGCGAGGCGGAGGAGGCGGCGCTCAAGGCCCTGCCCACGATCGAGATGAAGGGGCTGCTGCGGTGAGCGACGCGAACAACACCGCGGGTGACTCGGGCGACGTCAACCCCGAGAAGGACCTGTCCGCGGAGAACCTCCCCGGCCAGCGGGGCCAGGGCGGCGAGGAGATCCGCGTCCAGCGCGGCATGTTCGGCGCCAACAACGGCGGCGACACCTCCGGCTACGGCGGCCTGGTCCGCTCCGTGCGGCTCCCCGGACCGGCGGCCCGCCCCTACGGCGGCTGGTTCGACGAGGTCGCCGACGAACTCGAGGGCGCGCTGGAGGAGCAGGGGCTCCTGCCGGACAACGCCATCGAGAAGACGGTCGTCGACCGCGACGAGCTGACCTTCCACATCGAGCGCGAGCACCTGGTCCGCGTCGCCCGCACCCTGCGCGACGACCCGGCCCTGCGCTTCGAGCTGTGCACCGGCGTCAGCGGCGTCCACTACCCGCACGACAAGGGCCGCGAGCTGCACGCCGTCTACCACCTGCGCTCGATCACCCACAACCGGCTGATCCGCCTCGAAGTCAGCGCCCCCGACGGCGACCCGCACATCCCGTCGCTGGTCCCCGTCTACCCGACGAACGACTGGCACGAGCGCGAGACGTACGACTTCTTCGGCATCGTCTTCGACGATCACCCGGCCCTGACGCGGATCATGATGCCGGACGACTGGCAGGGCTTTCCGCAGCGCAAGGACTACCCCCTCGGCGGCATCCCCGTCGAGTACAAGGGCGCCCAGATCCCGGCTCCGGACCAGCGGAGGTCGTACTCGTGAGCACTTCCCACGCCTCCCCCAGGGAGACGACCGAAGGCACCGTCTACACGGTCACCGGCGGTGACTGGGACGAGGTCGTCCAGTCCGCGGCCCGCGCCGACGACGAGCGCATCGTCGTCAACATGGGCCCCCAGCACCCGTCCACGCACGGCGTGCTCCGCCTCATCCTGGAGATCGACGGCGAGACGGTGACCGAGGCCCGCTGCGGCATCGGCTACCTGCACACCGGCATCGAGAAGAACCTCGAGTACCGGAACTGGACGCAGGGCACCACGTTCGTGACGCGCATGGACTACCTGACGCCGTTCTTCAACGAGGCGGCGTACTGCCTGGGCGTCGAGAAACTCCTCGGCATCGAGGACCAGATCCCGGACCGGGCCACGATCATCCGGGTCATGCTCATGGAGCTGAACCGGCTCTCCTCGCACCTGGTGGCCATCGCCACTGGCGGCATGGAGCTGGGCGCCACCACGATCATGATCTACGGCTTCCGTGATCGTGAACTCATTCTCGACATCTACGAGCTGATCACCGGCCTCAGGATGAACCACGCGTACATCCGCCCCGGCGGACTCGCCCAGGACCTGCCGCCGGGCGCGGTGGACCAGATCCGCGAGTTCGTGAAGAAGATGAACAAGAACCTCCCGGAGTACGACAAGCTCGCCACCGGGAACCCCATCTTCAAGGCCCGCATGCAGGACGTCGGCTACCTCGACCTGGCCGGCTGCATGGCCCTCGGCGCCACCGGCCCCGTCCTCAGGTCCACCGGCCTCCCGCACGACCTGCGCAAGACCCAGCCGTACTGCGGCTACGAGACGTACGACTTCGACGTCCCGACCGCCGACACCTGCGACTCCTACGGCCGCTTCCTGATCCGGCTGGAGGAGATGCGCCAGTCCCTCAGGATCGTCGAGCAGTGCCTGGACCGGCTCCAGCCCGGTCCGGTCATGGTCGCCGACAAGAAGATCGCCTGGCCCGCCCAGCTCGCCCTGGGACCGGACGGCCTGGGCAACTCCCTCGACCACATCAAGAAGATCATGGGCACCTCCATGGAGGCCCTGATCCACCACTTCAAGCTGGTCACCGAGGGCTTCCGGGTGCCGCCGGGACAGGCGTACACGGCGGTCGAGTCGCCCAAGGGCGAGCTCGGGGTGCACGTCGTCTCCGACGGCGGCACCCGCCCCTTCCGGGTCCACTTCCGCGACCCGTCCTTCACCAACCTGCAGGCCATGGCGGCGATGTGCGAGGGCGGCCAGGTCGCCGACGTCATCGTCGCGGTGGCGTCCATCGACCCCGTGATGGGAGGCGTCGACCGGTGACCACCTCTTCTTCGGAGCGGGGCGTCAGCCTGGGCATGCCGGAACTGCCCGCGCCCGCCTACCCGGACGACGTCCGCGCCCGGCTGGAGACCGACGCGCGCGAGATCGTCGCCCGCTACCCGGACTCCCGGTCCGCCCTCCTGCCGCTGCTGCACCTCGTGCAGTCGGAGGAGGGACACGTCACGCGCACCGGGATGCAGTTCTGCGCGGACATGCTGGACCTCACCACCGCCGAGGTCACCGCGGTCGCCACCTTCTACACCATGTACCGGCGCAGGCCGAGCGGCGACTACCAGGTCGGCGTGTGCACCAACACGCTGTGCGCGGTGATGGGCGGCGACGCCATCTTCGAGTCCCTCCAGGACCACCTGGGCGTCGGCAACGGTGAGACGACCGAGGACGGCAAGGTCACCCTGGAGCACATCGAGTGCAACGCGGCCTGCGACTTCGCGCCGGTCGTGATGGTCAACTGGGAGTTCTTCGACAACCAGACGCCGGCGAGCGTCAAGGCCCTCGTCGACGACCTGCGCGCGGGACGGCCGGTGACGCCCACGCGCGGTGCGCCGCTGTGCACCTTCAAGGAGACCGCCCGGATCCTGGCGGGCTTCCCCGACGAGCGGGACGGCGCCGTCGCGGCCGGCGGCAGTGCGGGTCCCGCCTCCCTGGCCGGCCTCAAGCTGGCCAAGGGCGAGGCGCCCGCCGCGCGCGTGGTGCACCCGCGGGACGGCGGGCCGCACGACGCGTCGCAGGACCGGGCCGTGCACGACCCGTCCCCGACGGAGCACCTCAGCTCGCACGACGCGCCGCAGGACACGTCGGCATCCGACCCTGCCCACCCGGCAGGGCCCACCGCCGAGGAGGGGGAGTGATGACTGTGGCAGCCGAGATCAAGGGCAGCAGCCCGGAGAAGCTGCTCGCACCCGTGCTGTCGGCCTTCTGGGACGAGGACGAGTCGTGGACTCTCGACGTCTACCGGAGGCACGAGGGGTACGAGGGGCTCCGCAAGGCGCTGGCCATGGCGCCGGACGACCTGATCGCGTACGTCAAGGAGTCCGGTCTGCGCGGACGCGGCGGTGCCGGGTTCCCGACCGGGATGAAGTGGCAGTTCATTCCCCAGGGGGACGGCAAGCCTCACTATCTAGTTGTCAACGCCGACGAGTCGGAGCCGGGGACCTGCAAGGACATCCCGCTCCTCTTCGCGAACCCGCACAGCCTCATCGAGGGCATCGTCATCGCGTGTTACGCCATCAGGTCTTCGCATGCCTTCATCTACCTGCGTGGTGAAGTCGTCCCAGTGCTGCGGCGGTTGCACGAGGCCGTGCGCGAGGCCTACGAGGCGGGCTTCCTCGGCGAGAACATCCTGGGCAGCGGACTCGACCTGACCCTCACCGTGCACGCGGGCGCGGGCGCGTACATCTGCGGTGAGGAGACCGCACTGCTCGACTCGCTCGAAGGCCGCCGGGGTCAACCGCGGCTCCGTCCCCCCTTCCCTGCCGTCGCGGGCCTCTACGCGTGCCCGACTGTGGTGAATAACGTCGAATCCATCGCTTCAGTTCCCGCGATCCTGAACAAGGGCAAGGACTGGTTCAGGTCGATGGGCAGCGAGAAGTCCCCGGGCTTCACGCTCTACTCGCTCAGCGGCCACGTCGCGGGCCCCGGCCAGTACGAGGCCCCGCTCGGCATCACGCTGCGCCAGCTCCTCGACATGAGCGGCGGCATGCGCCCCGGCCACCGCCTCAAGTTCTGGACGCCCGGCGGGTCCTCGACGCCGATGTTCACCGACGAGCACCTCGACGTCCCCCTCGACTACGAAGGAGTGGGCGCCGCCGGTTCCATGCTCGGCACCAAGGCGCTCCAGTGCTTCGACGAGACGACCTGCGTCGTGCGCGCCGTCACCCGCTGGACCGAGTTCTACGCCCACGAGTCCTGCGGCAAGTGCACACCCTGCCGCGAAGGCACGTACTGGCTCGTCCAGTTGCTGCGCGACATCGAGGCCGGCAAGGGACAGATGGCCGACCTCGACAAGCTGAACGACATCGCCGACAACATCAACGGCAAGTCCTTCTGCGCCCTCGGCGACGGTGCCGCCTCGCCGATCTTCTCCTCGCTCAAGTACTTCCGCGAGGAGTACGAGGAGCACATCACGGGCCGCGGCTGCCCCTTCGACCCGGCCAAGTCGACGGCCTGGGCCGACCGCACGGAGGTGAAGGCATGACCGTGACCACCAACACTCCCTCGGGAGGGGGAGCAGCGGCGGTCCCCCCGGAGGATCTCGTCACGCTGACGATCGACGGCGCCGAGATCAGCGTGCCCAAGGGCACCCTGGTCATCCGGGCCGCCGAGCAGCTCGGCATCGAGATCCCCCGGTTCTGCGACCACCCCCTCCTCGACCCGGCCGGCGCCTGCCGCCAGTGCATCGTCGAGGTCGAGGGCCAGCGCAAGCCCATGGCGTCCTGCACCATCACCTGCACCGACGGCATGGTGGTGAAGACGCAGCTCACCTCGCCCGTCGCCGAGAAGGCCCAGCACGGTGTGATGGAGCTGCTGCTCATCAACCACCCGCTGGACTGCCCGGTCTGCGACAAGGGCGGCGAGTGCCCGCTGCAGAACCAGGCCATGTCGCACGGCCAGGCCGACTCCCGCTTCGACGGCAAGAAGCGGACCTACGAGAAGCCCGTACCGATCTCCACGCAGGTTCTGCTCGACCGCGAGCGCTGCGTGCTGTGCGCCCGCTGCACCCGCTTCTCCAACCAGGTCGCGGGCGACCCGATGATCGAGCTGATCGAGCGGGGCGCGCTCCAGCAGGTCGGCACCGGAGAGGGCGACCCCTTCGAGTCGTACTTCTCCGGCAACACCATCCAGATCTGCCCGGTCGGCGCGCTGACCTCGGCGGCCTACCGGTTCCGTTCCCGCCCCTTCGACCTGATCTCCTCGCCGTCGGTGTGCGAGCACTGCTCCGGCGGCTGCGCGACCCGCACCGACCACCGGCGCGGCAAGGTCATGCGGCGCCTCGCGGCCAACGAGCCCGAGGTCAACGAGGAGTGGATCTGCGACAAGGGGCGCTTCGGCTTCCGCTACGCCCAGCAGCGCGACCGGCTCACCACGCCGCTGGTGCGCAACGCGGAGGGCGAGCTGGAGCCGGCCTCCTGGCCGGAGGCGCTGCAGATCGCCGCGCAGGGACTGCTGGCCTCCAGGGGCCGTACCGGCGTCCTGACCGGCGGACGGCTCACCGTCGAGGACGCCTACGCCTACAGCAAGTTCGCGCGCGTGGCGCTCGACACCAACGACATCGACTTCCGCGCGCGCGTGCACAGCGCCGAGGAGGCCGACTTCCTGGCCGCCCACGTCGCCGGCCGCGGCCGGGACCTCGGGGGCACCTCCCGGACGGAGTCCGGGGGAGGCACGGGCGTCACGTACACGTCGCTGGAGAAGGCCCCCGCGGTCCTGCTGGTCGGCTTCGAGGCCGAGGAGGAGGCGCCCGGCGTCTTCCTCCGGCTGCGCAAGGCCTGGCGCAAGCACGGGCAGAAGGTCTTCTCGCTGGCCACGCACGCCACGCGGGGCCTGGAGAAGGCCGGCGGCACCCTGCTCCCCGCCGCCCCCGGCACCGAGACCGAGTGGCTGGACGCCCTCGCGAGCGGTGTCGGCCTTGAGGAGGGCGGCGCCCAGGCGGCCGAGGCACTGCGCGCCGAGGGCGCCGTGATCGTCGTCGGCGAACGGCTGGCCTCCGTGGCCGGTGGCCTCACCTCCGCCGTACGGACCTCGGCGGCGACCGGTGCCCGGCTGGTGTGGATCCCGCGCCGGGCCGGGGAGCGCGGCGCGATCGAGGCGGGCGCGCTGCCGTCGCTGCTGCCCGGCGGACGCCCGGCGACCGACCCGCGCGCGCGTGAGGAGGTCGCCGCGCTCTGGGGCATGGCCGACCTGCCGCACCGCTACGGCCGCGACACCGGCGAGATCGTCGAGGCCGCGGCCCGGGGCGAACTCCAGGCGCTGCTCGTGGCGGGCGTGGAGGTCGCCGACCTGCCCGACCCCACGCGCGCGCGTGCGGCACTCGACGAGGCCGGGTTCGTGGTGTCGCTGGAACTGCGGCCCAGCGAGGTCACCGAACGCGCCGACGTCGTCCTGCCCGTCGCCGCGGTCGCCGAGAAGCCCGGCACCTTCCTCAACTGGGAGGGCAGGGTGCGCTTCTTCGAGGCCGCGCTCAAGCCCGACCAGATGACCCGCCGCCTGGCCCCCACCGACGGCCGCGTGCTGCAGATGCTGGCCGACGCCATGGACGTCCACCTCGGCCTGCCCGATCTGCGCACCACGCGCGCGGAGATCGACCGGCTCGGCGCCTGGGACGGGCCGCGGGCCGGTGAACCGCTGCAGACCGCGAGCGCGCTGCCGCGGCCGGCCGCCGGGGAGGCCGTACTGGCCGGGCACCGGCTGCTGCTCGACCGGGGCCTGCTCCAGCAGGGCGACGAGGCGCTGGCCGGCACCCGGCACGCCGCACGCGCGCGCGTGTCGGCCGCCACGGCCGCCGAGGCGGGCGTCAAGGACGGCGACGTCCTCGCCGTGACCGGACCCGCCGGGTCCGTCGCCTTCCCGCTCCAGGTCACCGAGATGCCCGACCGGGTGGTCTGGCTCCCGCTGAACTCGGCCGGCACCGGCGTCGCCTCCGACGCCGGGGTACTGCCCGGAACCCTCGTCCGCATCGGTCCGGCGACGCCCGAGGGCGCCGCCCCCAAGGAGGTGGAGGCATGAGCCCGTACCTCGCCGCTGAAGACCTCTCGATGTTCGGCACCGACCCCTGGTGGCTGGTCGTCGTCAAGGCGGTCTTCTGCTTCGCCTTCCTGATGGTGACCGTGCTGTTCTCCATCGTGTGGGAGCGCAAGGTCGTCGCCTGGATGCAGCTGCGCATCGGCCCGAACCGGCACGGCCCCTGGGGCATGCTCCAGTCGCTCGCCGACGGCATCAAGCTGATGCTCAAGGAAGACGTCGTCGTCAAGCGCGCCGACAAGGCGGTCTACATCCTCGCGCCGGTCGTGGCGGCCATCCCGGCCTTCATGGCGATCGCGGTGATCCCCTTCGGGCCGGCCGGCAACGAGATCTCGATCTTCGGCCAGCGCACCGCCATGCAGCTGACCGACCTGCCGATCGCCATGCTGTTCATCCTGGCGGTCGCCTCGGTCGGCATCTACGGCATCGTGCTCGCCGGCTGGAGCTCCGGATCGACGTACCCGCTGCTCGGCGGACTGCGCTCCTGCGCCCAGATGATCTCCTACGAGATCGCGATGGGCGCCGCGTTCGCCTCGGTGTTCCTCTACTCCGGTTCGATGTCGACCTCGGAGATCGTCGCCCAGCAGGACGACCGCTGGTACATCGTGCTGCTGCCGGTCTCCTTCATCCTCTACATCGTCACGATGGTCGGCGAGACCAACCGCGCCCCCTTCGACATGCCCGAGTCCGAGGGCGACCTGGTGGGCGGGTTCAACACCGAGTACTCGTCGATCAAGTTCGCGATGTTCATGCTCGCCGAGTACGTGAACATGGTGACGGTCTCCGCGGTCGCCACCACGCTGTTCCTCGGCGGATGGCGGGCCCCCTGGCCGATCAGCACGTTCTGGGAGGGCGCCAACCACGGCTGGTGGCCGCTGCTCTGGTTCGTGGTCAAGGTCCAGTTGCTGCTGTTCTTCTTCATCTGGCTGCGCGGCACCCTTCCCCGGGTCCGCTACGACCAGTTGATGAAGCTCGGCTGGAAGGTCCTCATCCCGGTCTCCCTGGTCTGGCTGATGCTGGTCGCGACCGTGCGGGCCCTCAGGAACGAGAACTACGGCTTCAGCGACATCGCCCTCTACATCGGCGGCGGCGTCCTGGCCCTGCTGCTGTTGTCCTTCGTCGTCGACATCTACCGCGACAAGGGCGCCAAGGCCGCCGAGCCGCCCGCCGAGGCCGAGGCCGCCTTCGACCCGATGGCCGGAGGCTTCCCGGTCCCGCCGATGCCCGGACAGGAAGTGCCGCCGGTGCCCAGGCGCCGCCCCCGCCGGGAGCGGGAGCTGATTGTCAGTGGTGGGCCCGATACTCACAGTGACGGATCTGTGGGCGGATCTACGGATGGAAAGGAGGCGTCCGATGGCTGAGGAACACAAGGAACACGGGGACAGCGCGGAACACGGGGCAAGCACGGAACACGGGGAGCACAAGGGGACCGACCCCGGCTTCATGAACCCCGTGGCCGGCTTCGGCGTGACCTTCAAGGCCATGTTCAAGAAGCGGCTGACCGAGCAGTACCCGGAGCAGAAGAAGACCACCGCTCCCCGCTTCCACGGACGGCACCAGCTCAACCGCCATCCGGACGGCCTGGAGAAGTGCGTCGGCTGCGAGCTGTGCGCCTGGGCCTGTCCCGCCGACGCGATCTACGTGGAGGGCGCGGACAACACCGACGCGGAGCGCTACTCGCCGGGCGAGCGGTACGGCCGCGTCTACCAGATCAACTACGCCCGCTGCATCCTGTGCGGGCTGTGCATCGAGGCGTGCCCCACACGCGCGTTGACGATGACCAACGAGTTCGAGCTGGCCGACTCCAGCCGCGCCAACCTCATCTTCACCAAGGACCAGTTGCTCGCCGGCCTGGAGGAGGGCATGGTCGACTCGCCCCACGCCATCTACCCGGGCACGGACGAGCAGGACTACTACCGGGGCCTGGTCACCGAGGCCGCGCCCGGCACGGTCCAGCAGGTCGCCCATTCCAAGGGCGAGGTCGTCCAGGAGGGCGACTCGACCTTCGGCGCGACCGAGCCGGCGTCGGAGGAGGTGATCCGCCGATGAACGCACAGCTCGCCGCATACTCGACCTCCACCGGAGAGGCCGTCCAGTTCTGGATCCTCGGCACCGTCGCGGTGATCGGCGCCCTGTGCACCGTCTTCATGAGGAAGGCCGTGCACAGCGCGCTGTGCCTCGCCGGGACCATGATCGTCCTGGCGGTGTTCTACCTCGCCAACGGCGCCTACTTCCTCGGCATCGTGCAGATCGTCGTCTACACCGGCGCCATCATGATGCTGTTCCTGTTCGTCGTGATGCTCGTCGGCGTCACCGCGGCGGACTCGCTGAAGGAGACCATCAGGGGCCAGCGCTGGCTGGCCCTGCTGTCCGGGCTCGGCTTCGGCATCCTGCTGATCGCCGGCATCGGCAACGCCTCCGTCACGGAGTTCACCGGCCTCGGACAGGCCAACGCGAACGGCAACGTGGAGGGCCTGGCGTCCCTCATCTTCACCAAGTACGTCTTCGCCTTCGAGATCACCGGCGCCCTGCTCATCACGGCAGCCGTCGGCGCGATGGTGCTCACCCACCGCGAGCGCACCGAGCGCGCACGGACCCAGCGCGAGCTGTCCGAGCAGCGCGTCCGCGACGGCAAGTACCTGCCGCCGCTGCCGGCGCCGGGTGTGTACGCCCGGCACAACGCGGTCGACATCGCGGGCCTGCTGCCCGACGGCACGCCCTCCGAGCTGACCGTCAGCCAGACGCTGCGCGAGCGGGGCCAGATCCGCGACGTGTCGATGGAGGCGTTGAACGACCTGAAGGCGCTGGAGCAGCGGGCCGAGGAGCGCCTGGAGCGCAAGTCCGTCGGCCCGGCGGGCTCCGGGCGGCCCGACAGGCGGTCCGACTCCGATCGGTCCGAGGAGGCGTCGAAGTGAACCCCGTCAACTACCTCTATCTCGCGGCCCTGTTGTTCACGATCGGTGCCACCGGCGTGCTGATCCGGCGCAACGCGATCGTGGTCTTCATGTGCATCGAGCTGATGCTCAACGCCTGCAACCTCGCGTTCGTCGCCTTCTCCCGCCTGCACGGAAACCTCGACGGCCAGATCATCGCCTTCTTCACGATGGTCGTCGCCGCCGCGGAGGTCGTGGTCGGGCTCGCGATCATCGTGTCCCTGTTCCGTTCCCGCCACTCGGCCTCGGTCGACGACGCCAGCCTGATGAAGCTGTGAGGGGTCGCTGAATCGTGGAGAATCTGATTGCGCTGCTGGTGGCGGCGCCCCTGCTCGGAGCGGTGGTCCTGCTGTGCGGCGGACGCCGGCTCGACCACGCCGGCCACTGGATCGGCACCCTGCTGGCCGCCGTGTCCTTCGTGATCGGCGTCGTCCTCTTCGCCGACCTGCTCGGCAGCGGCGCCGAGGACCGCACCCTGACGCAGCACCTGTTCAGCTGGATCCCGGTGGAGGGATTCCAGGCCGACGTCGCCTTCCGGCTCGACCAGCTGTCGATGACGTTCGTCCTGCTGATCACCGGCGTCGGCTCGCTCATCCACCTGTACTCCGTCGCGTACATGGAGCACGACGAGCGGCGCCGCCGCTTCTTCGGCTACCTGAACCTGTTTCTCGCGGCGATGCTGATCCTCGTCCTCGCCGACAACTACCTGCTGCTGTACGTCGGCTGGGAGGGCGTCGGTCTCGCCTCCTACCTGCTGATCGGCTTCTGGCAGCACAAGCCCAGTGCCGCCACCGCCGCGAAGAAGGCCTTCCTGGTCAACCGCGTCGGCGACATGGGCCTGTCCATCGGCATCATGCTGATGTTCCTGTGGTTCGGCACCTTCGCCTTCGGGCCGGTGCTCGGCGGCCACGGGGAGGCCGGGCTCGCGGCGGGGGCGGACGAGGGCAAGCTCACCGCGATCGCCCTGATGCTGCTGCTCGCCGCCTGCGGCAAGTCCGCCCAGGTGCCGCTGCAGTCCTGGCTCGGTGACGCGATGGAGGGCCCGACCCCGGTCTCCGCCCTCATCCACGCCGCGACCATGGTGACGGCGGGCGTGTACCTGATCGTCCGCTCCGGTGCCATCTTCAACGGCGCGCCGGACGCGCAGTTGGTGGTCACCATCGTCGGCGCCGTCACGCTGCTCTTCGGTGCGATCGTCGGTTGCGCCAAGGACGACATCAAGAAGGCCCTGGCAGGGTCGACGATGTCGCAGATCGGCTACATGGTGCTCGCCGCCGGACTCGGCCCCATCGGCTACGTCTTCGCGATCATGCACCTGGTGACGCACGGCTTCTTCAAGGCCGGGCTGTTCCTCGGTGCCGGTTCCGTCATGCACGGCATGAACGACGAGGTCGACATGCGCCGCTACGGCGGCCTGCGCAAGTACATGCCGGTCACCTTCGTCACCTTCGGCCTCGGCTACCTGGCCATCATCGGCTTCCCGGGCCTGTCCGGCTTCTTCTCCAAGGACAAGATCATCGAGGCGGCGTTCGCCAAGGGCGGCACCGAGGGCTGGATCCTCGGCGCCTGCGCCCTGTTGGGCGCGGCCGTCACCGCGTACTACATGACGCGCGTGATGCTGATGACCTTCTTCGGCGAGGAGCGCTGGCGCAACGCCCCGACGCCGTCGCCGGCGAAGCCCGACGTGGAGCCCGCCGCCGAGACCCGCGGTGAGTACGAGCCGCCGCACCCGCACGAGTCGCCGGGGCTCATGACGATCCCGATGATCGTGCTGGCCGTCGGATCCGTCGCGGGCGGTGCCTTCTTCAGCATCGGCGACCGCTTCCTGCACTGGCTGGAGCCCATCACCGGACACAGCCACGGCGACTCGCCGATCAGCGCCGGCGCGGTCACCGGGGCGACCGTGGCCTGCATGGTCGTCGGCGTCGCCATCGCCTGGGCGCAGTACGGGCGCCGTCCGGTCCCTGCCGTCGCCCCGCGCGGGTCGCTGCTCACCCGGGCCGCCCGTCGCGACCTGCTCCAGGACGACTTCAACCACGTGGTCCTGGTCCGCGGCGGCGAGCACCTCACGCGCTCCCTGGTCTACGTCGACCACACCCTGGTCGACGGAGTCGTCAACGGCACGGCGGCCTCGGTCGGCGGCCTGTCCGGGCGGATGCGCAAGCTGCAGAACGGCTTCGCGCGCTCGTACGCGGTCTCGATGTTCGGCGGTGCGGCGCTCCTGGTCGCCGCGACCCTGCTGATGAGGGCGGTCTGATACCGATGTCCTTTCCCCTGCTGACAGTCACGGCGGCCCTCCCGGCCGTCGGGGCGATCGCCACGGCAGCCGTGCCGGCCGCGAAACGCACCGCGGCCAAGTGGCTGGCGCTGCTGGTCTCGCTGGCCACGCTCGCGCTGGCGATCACGGTCCTGGTCCGCTTCGACCCCGACGGCGAGCGCTACCAGCTCACCGAGTCCCACTCCTGGATCGCCGACTTCGGCGTCCGGTACGAACTAGGCGTGGACGGCATCGCGGTGGCGCTGATCGCGCTGACCGCCCTGCTGATCCCGTTCATCATCCTCGCGGGCTGGCACGACGCCGACCCGCTGGAGACCGGCAGCAGCCGGTGGCGGCCGACGCAGGGCTTCTTCGCCCTGATCCTGGCCGTCGAGGCGATGGTGATCATCTCCTTCGAGGCCACCGACGTCTTCCTCTTCTACATCTTCTTCGAAGCCATGCTGATCCCGCTGTACTTCCTGATCGGCGGCTTCGGGGACCGGGCGCACGAGCACGGCGAGAAGACGGCGGCGACGCAGCGGTCGTACGCCGCGGTGAAGTTCCTCCTCTACAACCTGGCCGGCGGCCTGATCATGCTGGCCGCGGTGATCGGCCTCTACGTGGTCGCCGGGAACTTCTCGCTCACGGAGATCGCCGAAGCCCGGGCCAGCGGCTCGCTGGACATGGCGACCAGCACCGAGCGCTGGCTCTTCCTCGGCTTCTTCTTCGCCTTCGCGGTGAAGGCGCCGCTGTTCCCGCTGCACACCTGGCTGCCCAACGCCATGGGGGAGTCGACCGCGCCGGTCGCCGTGCTCATCACGGCGGTCGTCGACAAGGTCGGCACCTTCGCGATGCTCCGCTTCTGCCTCCAGCTCTTCCCGGAGGCCAGCAAGTGGGCGACGCCCGTCATCCTGGTCCTGGCGGTGATCAGCATCATCTACGGTGCGCTGCTCGCGGTCGGCCAGCGCGACATCAAGCGGCTGATCGCCTACGCGTCGATCTCGCACTTCGGCTTCATCGTCATGGGCATCTTCGCGATGACCAGCCAGGGCCAGTCCGGCGCCACGCTGTACATGGTCAATCACGGCATCTCGACCGCCGTGCTGATGCTGATCGCCGGGTTCCTGATCTCGCGGCGCGGCTCGCGGCTCATCGCCGACTTCGGCGGTGTGCAGAAGGTCGCCCCGATCCTGGCCGGCACCTTCCTGATCGGCGGCCTCGCGACGCTCTCCCTGCCGGGGCTCGCGCCCTTCGTCAGTGAGTTCCTGGTCCTGGTCGGCACGTTCACGCGCTATCCGGTGATCGGAATCGTCGCCACCCTCGGCATCGTCCTCGCCGCGCTCTACACCCTCGTCCTCTACCAGCGGACGATGACGGGCCCGGTGAAGCCGGAGGTGTCCGCCATGCCCGACCTGCGGGTGCGGGAGCTGGTGGTCGTGGCACCGCTGGTGGCGCTGCTGATCTTCCTGGGCGTCTTCCCGAAGCCCGTCACGGACATCGTCAACCCCGCGGTGAAACAGACCATGTCCGACGTACACAAGAAGGACCCCCAGCCTGAGGTGGAGGCGGCCAAGTGAGCGCAACAGCCGTCCACAGCCTGTGGACAACGGCGGCGGCGGCCGACCCGATCGCCAAGATCGACGCGCCGAAGATCGAGTACGGGCAGCTGTCGCCCGTCCTCATCGTCAT
Organism: Streptomyces sp. NPDC093065; assembly: GCF_044754585.1. NCBI lineage: Bacteria > Bacillati > Actinomycetota > Actinomycetes > Kitasatosporales > Streptomycetaceae > Streptomyces > Streptomyces sp. NPDC093065. The sequence goes on from NZ_JBIVPJ010000002.1 coordinate 169,257, forward strand.
CGGCGCGGCGGTCATCGGAATCCTGGTCGAGGCATTCGTGCCGCGCAGGTCCCGTTACTACGCCCAGATGTTCGTGTCCGCAGTCGCCCTGATCGCGGCGTTCGCCGCGGTCGTCGCGCTCGCGGCACGCGGGTACGGCACGACCAAGGCCGGCATCACGGCGATGGGCGCCGTAGCCGTCGACGGACCGGCCCTGTTCCTGCAGGGCACCATCCTGCTGACCAGCCTGGTCGGCCTGTTCACCTTCGCCGAGCGGCGCCTCGACCCGGAGCAGCACGGCAACCGCGTCGACTCCTTCGCCGCGCAGGCCGCCGCCGTACCCGGCAGCGAGAGCGAGCAGAAGGCGGTCAAGGCGGGCTTCACCACCACGGAGGTGTTCCCGCTCCTGCTCTTCGCCGTCGTCGGCATGCTGGTCTTCCCGGCGGCCAACGACCTGCTGACGCTCTTCGTCGCTCTGGAGGTCTTCTCCCTCCCTCTGTACCTGCTGTGCGCGCTGGCCCGCCGCAAGCGGCTCATGTCGCAGGAGGCCGCGGTCAAGTACTTCCTGCTCGGCGCCTTCGCCTCCGCGTTCACCCTGTTCGGCATCGCCCTGCTCTACGGCTACGCGGGCTCCATGTCGTACGGCACGATCGCGCAGGTCGTCGACGGCACCGTGGCGAACGTAACCCCGGCGCTCGCGAACACCATGGGCAACGACGCGCTGCTGCTCGTCGGCTCCGCGCTGATCGTCATGGGCCTGCTGTTCAAGGTGGGCGCGGTGCCGTTCCACATGTGGACGCCGGACGTGTACCAGGGCGCGCCGACGCCGGTGACCGGCTTCATGGCGGCGGCGACCAAGGTGGCCGCCTTCGGCGCCCTGCTCCGCATCCTCTACGTCGTCCTGCCCGGCCTGCGCTGGGACTGGCGGCCGGTGATGTGGGGCGTGGCGATCGTCACGATGCTGGCCGGCGCGATCGTCGCGATCACGCAGACCGACATCAAGCGGCTGCTGGCGTACTCCTCGATCGCGCACGCGGGCTTCATCCTCGCCGGTGTCATCGCGACCACGCCGGAGGGCATCTCGTCCGTCCTCTTCTACCTGGCCGCGTACTCCTTCGTCACGATCGGCGCCTTCGCGGTCGTCACGCTGGTGCGCGACGCGGGCGGCGAGGCGACGCACCTGTCGAAGTGGGCCGGGCTCGGCCGCAGGTCGCCGCTGGTGGCGGCGGTGTTCGCGGTGTTCCTGCTGGCCTTCGCCGGGATCCCGCTGACCTCCGGGTTCGCGGGGAAGTTCGCCGTGTTCAAGGCGGCGGCGGAGGGCGGCGCGGCCCCGCTGGTCGTGATCGGTGTGATCTCGTCGGCGATCGCGGCGTTCTTCTACATCCGGGTGATCGTGCTCATGTTCTTCAGCGAGCCGCGCCCGGAGGGCCCGACGGTCGCGGTGCCGTCACCGCTGACGATGACGGCGATCGCCGTGGGCGTGGCGGTCACGGTGGTGCTCGGCGTGGCACCGCAGTACTTCCTGGACCTGGCGGGTCAGGCGGGGGTGTTCGTGCGCTGACGCGGCGCTCGCGTCTTCGTGTCCTGGCGGCTGTGGTCCGGCACCTCCTCGAAGAGGTGCCGGACCACAGCCGTTCGCGGGGGAGGGGGCTACTCGCCGCCGCGGCGCGGTTTGACGGCGGTCAGGTCCAGGTCCATCGGGAAGGGGGCACTCACCTTCATGCGCTCGCGGAAGATGCCGACGCTGGTGTACGCACGGGTGGTGGGCTCCAGCTCGAAGGCGTGGACGACAGCGAGGCCCTTCTCGTTCTCCACCCGCCAGTAGTGGGCGATACCGGCCCGGGCGTACTTCAGGGGCTTGGTCTCGCGGTCGCGGGAGACGGACTCCGCGGAGACGACTTCGATGGCCAGGGTGACGGCCTCGGCGGGGTAGCGGGTCTGCTCCGGGTCGTCCACCACGTCGCCTCGCACGACGATCACGTCCGGCTCGGGCCGGTTCTGCCGGTCGATGTCGATGGTGAACTCTCGGACGACCTCGAACTCCGTCGGGGCGAGAGAGTGGAGCTGCCACTCGAAGAAGCTCACAGCGCGTGAGTGGAAGATGGTCTGCGGACTCACGAAGACGAGGCTCCCGTCGAGCAGCTCCGTATGCGGAGGAAGGTTCGGAAGCCGGTCCAGGTCGTCCGCCGTCCAGCCGCCCTCCGGCGGGGTCGGCCAGTCGGGCGTGGACGCCTTCGGTGCGACGCTCATCAGTGCTCCCATGGGACGGAGTCTCGCGGGTGCAATCAGACTATCCGCCGGAAACGGGCGGGTCTCCCGCGAACGTGTGAACGATCGTCGTGTTCTTGACGCGGCCCGCCTCGGGCAGCCTGTGGATAACTCTGAGGCTGTCGGCGCGGACCCCTATCGTTGAGGCAGTGGTCGGGGCAGGACGGACCAGGCAGGCCGGACGGGCGAGGCAGTACGTACGGGGGACGGGACGATGAGCGGGACGGGCGTGATCGGCGAGATGGCGATGACAGAGACGGCGCAGGTGAGGGACCGGGACAGCGAGGCGCTGGCCACCCTGCACCGGGTCTTCGGATACGACGCCTTCCGCGGCGAGCAGGAGGCGATCGTCGAGCACGTGATCGCCGGCGGCGATGCCGTCGTGCTCATGCCGACCGGCGGCGGAAAGTCGCTGTGCTATCAGATCCCGTCCCTGGTCAGGCCCGGCACGGGCATCGTGGTCTCGCCGCTGATCGCGCTCATGCAGGACCAGGTCGACGCACTGCGGGCGCTCGGCGTGCGGGCGGGGTTCATGAACTCCACGCAGGACTTCGACGAGCGGCGGGTGACCGAGGCCGAGTTCCTCGCGGGCGAGCTGGATCTGCTGTACCTGGCGCCCGAGCGGCTGCGCCTGGACAGCACACTCGATCTGCTCTCCCGCGGCAAGATCTCCCTCTTCGCCATCGACGAGGCGCACTGCGTCTCCCAGTGGGGCCACGACTTCCGGCCCGACTACCTCGCCCTGTCGCTGCTGGGCGAGCGCTGGCCGGACGTGCCCCGGCTCGCGCTCACCGCGACGGCCACCGACGCCACCCACCGCGAGATCACCGAGCGGCTGCACATGCCGTCGGCGCGGCATTTCGTGGCCAGCTTCGACCGCCCCAACATCCAGTACCGGGTCGTGCCGAAGTCCGACCCCAAGAAGCAGCTCCTGAGCTTCCTGCGCGAGGAGCACCCCGGCGACGCGGGCATCGTGTACTGCCTCTCGCGCAACTCGGTCGAGAAGACCGCCGAGTTCCTCTCGCGCAACGGTGTCGAGGCGGTGCCCTACCACGCGGGCCTGGACGCGGGCACCCGCGCGGCGCACCAGTCGAGGTTCCTGCGCGAGGAGGGCCTGGTGGTCGTGGCGACCATCGCCTTCGGCATGGGCATCGACAAGCCGGACGTGCGGTTCGTCGCCCACCTCGACCTGCCCAAGTCGGTCGAGGGCTACTACCAGGAGACCGGACGCGCGGGACGGGACGGCCTGCCCTCCACGGCCTGGATGGCGTACGGCCTCAACGACGTCATACAGCAGCGCAAGCTGATCCAGTCCGGCGAGGGCGACGAGGCGTTCCGCCGCCGGGCCCAGTCCCACCTGGACGCCATGCTCGCCCTGTGCGAGACCGCCCGGTGCCGTCGCGGCCAGCTCCTCGCCTACTTCGGGCAGGACCCGGACCGGGCCGGCTGCGGCAACTGCGACACCTGCCTGACCCCGCCCGAGACCTGGGACGGCACGGTGGCGGCGCAGAAGGTGCTGTCGACCGTGGTGCGGCTGAAGAGGGAGCGCGGGCAGAAGTTCGGCGCCGGGCAGATCATCGACATCCTGCTGGGCAAGCGCACCGCCAAGGTGATCCAGTTCGACCACGACCAGCTCTCCGTGTTCGGCATCGGAGAGGAGCTGACCGAGGGCGAGTGGCGGGGCGTCGCCCGGCAGCTGCTGGCGCAGGGCCTGCTCGCGGTCGAGGGGGAGTACGGCACGCTGGTGCTGACCGAGACCAGCGGCGAGGTCCTGCGGCGGGAGCGGGAGGTGCCGCTGCGCAAGGAGCCCAAGAAGCCGGCCGCGGCCAGGTCGGCGGGCGACGGACGCGGCGAGCGCAAGGCGAGGACGACCGCCGCCGAGCTGCCCGCGGAGCTGGCCCCCGCCTTCGAGGCACTGCGCGCCTGGCGTGCCGAGCAGGCGCGTGAACAGGGCGTCCCGGCGTACGTCATCTTCCACGACGCCACCCTGAGGGAGATCGTCACCGTGTGGCCCACCTCGGTCGGGCAGCTCGGGGGCATCAGCGGGGTCGGCGAGAAGAAGCTCGCGACGTACGGGGAGGGTGTGGTCGAGGTGCTTGCGGGGCTGGAGGGACCGGCCGCCGACTCCCCGGCGCCCGGTCCAGCCCCCTCGTCCGCCCCGCGCACGGGTGCGGGATCGCCCTCCGGCGCCGACGACTGGCCGGACCACGAGCCGGAGCCCGAGCCCGACGACTGGATATAGGGGCGCGGGGGAGGGAAGCCTCCGCATCCCTCGACGGCGTCACAACGCCCGTGCCGCGTACGCCCTCACGTCGGCGTCCGTGTCGCCCGTGACCGTCGCGAGCGCCGTCTGGGCGTCCTCGCTGGTGGCAGTGTGCCGGGTCAGGGCCAGGACCGCCGCCTTGCGGACGTCGGCGTTCCGGTCGGCGAGGGCCTTGGCGAGGACGGGCACCGCGCTGTCGGAGCCGGTGGCGGCCAGCGCGGTGGCCGCGCCCGCCCGGACCTGCCAGGCGGGGTCGGACAGCGCGGTGACCGCACGGGCCGCCAACGGGGCGGGGCAGCCCGTGTCCGCCAGGGCCGCGAGGGCGGCGCCGCGGACCAGGGCGTCGGGATCCTCCGTGAGCCGGTCGAGCGCACCGCCGGTGCGGGGCTCCGCCCGCAGCGTCCCCAGCGCCTTGGCGACCGCGACCCGCACCTCGCGGGACGGGTCCTCGGCGGCCGGGGAGAGCGACTCCGCGGCATCCAGCGAGACCAGCCCGCGCACCGCCTCGATGCGCACCGGGGCGTCGGAGTCGAGCAGGGCCGTGGCGAAGGTGCCTGTGCTGCCCAGCCGCAGGATGCGCAGCAGGTCGAGCGCGGTGGCACGGACGACGGGGTCGGCCTGGGCCAGCGCCCCGGCGAGGGTCTCGCCCAGGGCGGGCTCGGGCGTCAGCGTCTCGGCCAGTTCGCGCAGGGAGGCGGCCGCGGCGGCGCGCACCTCGCCGTCGGGGTCGGACAGGGCGGTGGCGAGTGCCGGACCGGTGCCGGCCGGGACGGTCTCCGTGAGCACCGTGACCGCCGTGCGCCGGACGCCCGGCTCGGGATCGGACAGGTAAGGGAGGAGGGCGGAGAGTTCGGGCTCGTTCTCGGCCAGGGCGAGCAGATCCAGCAGCCGGGGGGAACCGGCGGCACTGGAATCGGTGGACCCGCTGACCGGGGCGACCGTGGGGCGGGCCCCGGTGGCGAGGGGCGCGGCATCGCGGTCCCCGGCCGTCGCCACCTGCTCCGGGTGCACCTCGCCGAGGTGCCGGGAGGGACCGCCGACCGGCGTGAACTCGTCGATCGGAATGAGATAGGGAGCCACGGGACGTGCCGTGAACTCCATCGCACCGGAGGGGGACTTGTGCAGATCGAGGTGGTGGAACCAGGACGCGTCGTCGCGCTCGGGGATGTCGACGCGCTCGTGATAGAGGCCCCAGCGGGACTCCGTGCGGGCCAGGGAGGCCCGGGCGGCCATCTCCGCGCAGTCGCGGATGAAGCCGACCTCGGCGCAGCGCATCAGCTCGTGCGGGGTGCGGGCGCCCATGGCCGCGATGTCGGCGCGCATCCGCTCGAAGGACTCCAGGGCGAGCGACAGCCGCGCGCCGGACTTCGGCGGTGCCACGTAGTCGTTGACGAAGCGCCGCAGCTTGTACTCGACCTGGGGCTGGGGCGGTCCGTCGGGGTTGCGCAGCGGGCGGTAGACCAGCTCGTGCGCCTCGCGCAGTTGTTCCGGCGGCAGTTCACCCGCGTAGGCCGTGTACTGCGCGGCGTCCGCGCCCGCCAGGTCGCCGAAGACGAACGCGCCGATCATGTAGTTGTGCGGCACGCAGGCCAGGTCGCCGGCCGCGTAGAGGCGGGGGACGGTGGTGCGGGCGTGGTCGTCGACGCGGACGCCCGAGGCGGAGTGGCCGCCGCACAGACCGATCTCGGAGATGTGCATCTCGACGTCATGGGTGCGGTAGTCGTGCCCGCGTCCCGCATGGAAGGTGCCGCGCGTGGGGCGTTCGGTGGAGTGCAGGATCGACTCCAGGGCGGAGACGGACTCCTCCGGGAGGTGGCTGAGCTTCAGGTACACCGGACCGCGGTCGCTGGCGACCTCCGCGGCGAACTCGGCCATCATCTGCCCCGACCAGTAGTCGGAGTCGACGAAGCGTTCGCCGTGCCGGTTGACCTGGTAGCCGCCGAAGGGGTTGGCGACGTAGGCGCAGGCCGGGCCGTTGTAGTCCTTGATCAGCGGGTTGATCTGGAAGCACTCGATGCCGGTCAGCTCGGCCCCCGCGTGGTAGGCCATCGCGTAGCCGTCACCGGCGTTGGTGGGGTTCTCGTAGGTGCCGTAGAGGTAACCGGAGGCGGGCAGCCCGAGCCGGCCGGCGGCGCCGGTGGCGAGGACCACGGCACCCGCGCGGACGGTGACGAACCGCCCGGTGCGGGTGTTGAAGCCCGCCGCACCCACCGCCCGTCCCTCCGAGGTCAGGATCCGCACCGGCATCACACGGTTCTCGATGCGGATACGCTCGCGCATCTCGCGCCGCCGCAGTTGCCGGTAGAGGACCTTCTTGACGTCCTTGCCCTCCGGCATCGGCAGCACGTAGGAGCCGGACCGGTGCACCTGGCGGACGGCGTAGTCGCCGTGCTCGTCCTTCTCGAACTTCACCCCGTACGACTCCAGCCGCTGGACCATGGCGAAGCCGCGGGTGGCGGTCTGGCGGACGGTGGACTGGTCGACGATGCCGTCGTTGGCGCGGGTGATCTCGGCGACGTAGTCGTCGGGTTCGGCGCGGCCGGGGACGACGGCGTTGTTGACGCCGTCCATGCCCATGGCCAGGGCACCGGAGTGGCGGACGTGGGCCTTCTCCAGCAGCAGTACGTTCGCGCCGTGCTCTGCGGCGGTCAGCGCGGCCATGGTGCCGGCGGTGCCGCCGCCGACGACGAGGACGTCGCAGGAGAGCTCTTCGGCGTCGGTGAGGGCGGGGATCTCCACCAGGGGGCCTTTCAGGTGCCGAGGGATGTGCCGAGGGAGGTCAGGACGTCACGCCGGAGCGCCACGCGGGCCGGATCGTCGTGCGCGGTGCGGTCACGGGGGCGGGGCACGTCGCGCACGCCGGTCAGCCGGCCGGCACCGAGCAGGGCGACGCGGTCGCCGAGGAACAGGGCCTCGTCCACGTCGTGGGTGACGAAGACGACGGTGGCTCCCGTACCGTGCAGCACCTCCACCAGCAGGTCCTGCATGCCGGCCCGGGTCTGGGCGTCGAGGGCGCCGAAGGGTTCGTCCATCAGGACGGCTCGGGGGCGTCCGGCCAGCGCACGGGCCAACTGGGCGCGCTGGCGCTGCCCCCCGGACACGCGGTGCGGCAACTGTCGGACCTGCGCGGCGAGTCCGACCCGTTCCAGCCAGGCCGTCGCCTGTTCCCGGCGCTCGGTGCGGGGCAGGCCCTGGACGGCGAGGGGGAGTTCGACGTTGGCGCGCAGGGTGCGCCAGGGCAGGAGAGCGTCCTCCTGGAAGACCAGTGCCCGGTCCGCGCCCGGACCGTCGATCGAACGCCCGTCCTGTTCCGCGGTTCCGGCCAGTGGCGGCAGCAGGCCGGCCAGCGTGCGCAGCAGGGTCGACTTGCCGCAGCCCGAGGGGCCGACCACGGTGAGGATCTCGCCGGGGGAGACGTCGACGTCCACACCGCTCACCGCGGCCGCGTCCGGACGGCCGAGGGTGGCGCCGCGCAGGGCGAGCCGGGTGCCGCGGCCGGACGTCCCGGCGCCGGTCGGCGGACGGACTCCGGCCTCCGCTCCCGGTCCGGGGACGGTGGCGGCGCTCGTACCGGCCCCGGTGCCCTTCTCGGTGCCGGGCGGGGCGCCGGTGTCCGTCTCAGTCTCGGACGAGGTGCTCATCGCGTGCCTCCTCGGGCTGGGGGACCTTGCGTACGGCGGCGCGGGCGGGCGACGTCGCCGCACCGCCCCGCGCGGGCTTCGGACGGGCGGCGGGGGCGTCCGCCGTGCGCGGCAGCCAGTGGGTCAGACGGCGGCCCAGCAGTTCCACGGCCGTGGAGGTCAGCCAGCCGAGCACGCCGATGGTCACCATGCCGACGAAGACGCCCGGGTAGTCGACGACCGTGTAGTCCTGCCAGGTGCGGTAGCCCACGCCGTACTGACCGGAGATCATCTCGGCGGAGATCACACAGATCCACGAGACGCCGATGCCGACCGACAGACCACCGAAGACACCGGGCAGCGCGCCCGGCAGGACCACCGAGCCGAGGACCCGCCACCGGCCGCCGCCCATGGTGCGGACCGCCTCCTCCCACACGGGGGTCAGCGCGCGGACCGCGTGCCGGGTGGAGACCAGGACGGGGAAGAAGGCGGCGGCGCAGGTGATGAAGACGATGCCCTGCTCGTTGGAGGGGAAGAGGAGGATCGCCACGGGGACGAGGGCGATGGCGGGAATGGGCCGGATCACCTCCAGGACCGGGCCGAGCAGGTCCTCGGCGAGCCGGGAGCGTGCCACGAGCACACCCGTGGCCACGCCCAGGACGGCCGCGAGCAGGAAGCCGGTGAGGATCCGGGTCAGGCTGTCGGTGAGGTCGGTCCAGTAGTCGGGCCCCGCCAGCCGGTCGGCGAAGGTGTGCGCCACGTCGGTGACGGTGGGGAACTGCGAGAAGCGCAGCCACACGTCGATGTCCCGGCTGGTCAGCAGCTGCCACAGGCCCAGGGCGACGGCGAGCGAGGCGATGCGCAGCGTGTAGCGGACGGGGCGGATCACGAGGCACGTTCCAGGGCCTCGGCGTATGTGACCACGCGCGCTCCGCCGTGCCCGGCGACGTATGCCCGTGCGGTCTCCGGTGCGACGAAGGGCAGCAGTTCACCGCCGTCGGCCACCCACACCGACTGGTCGGCGAACCAGAGGGTGCCGGTGGTGGTGTCGGGTACGTAGGCGGCGCGGACCTCGTCGCCGTGTCCGGCCAGGTGCCGCAGCAGCGCGGTGGGGGAGGGGAAGGCGAGCGTCTTCCGCGCGCCCTTGGGCCAGACCTCCCCGGCCGGCTTCGGGGGAGTGGCGGCGAGCCGCCGGGTGTACTCGGCCTGCCCGAGGGCCTTCTTCACGTACCGGTCGTCGACGAAGGCGTCCACATCCACGTCGCCGGTGAGTTTCGCGTCCTTGAGGACCGAGACGTCCTCCTTGAGGGCCGCGACGAGCTGCCGCTTGATCGCGGGGTCGAAGGTGGCGATGCCCTGGGCGCCGTTGTAGAGGTAGACGGTCTCCGCGGGCAGGCCGGTGGCCTTCGCCACCTTCTCGGCGGCGGCCACGGGGTGGGCGTCCAGGTAGTCGGTCGCCTGTTTCTGTGCCTTCAGGAAGGCCTCCAGCACGGCGGGGTGCTTCTTCGCGAAGTCCTCGGCGGCGGTGACCCCGTGGAAGGTGGGCAGGTCCAGCTGCGCTCCGTCGTACAGGGCCTTCGCCTTGCCCTGCCGGGCAAGCAGTCCGGGCCAGGCGACGAACTGCGACAGGGCGTCCGCGCTCCCCGCGTCCAGGGCCGAGGCGCCCACCGCGGGCTGCTGGTTGAGCTTCTCGATGTCCTCGGCGGGGTCGAGGCCGGTGCGCTGCAGGGCGCGTACGAGGGTGCCGTCGGCGGCCGAGCCGACGCTCGTCGAGACCTTCTTGCCCTTGAGGTCCTTCAGGGAGGTGAGGGAGGAACCGGGTGCGACGACGATGGTGTTGAGGCCGCCGCGCAGGTTGTAGCCGGTGACCGAGACGAGGCGGGTCGGCTTGCCGAGCTGCTTGCCGCGGGCCGCGTTGATGAGCAGGGGGAAGTCGCCCATCGAGCCGATGTCGATCTTCCCGGCGGTCATCTGGGCGGTGATGGGCGCGCCGGTGGCGTAGTCCTGCCAGTCGACCTTGTAGGTGACGCCGTCGTTCAGGGAGTTGAGCTGCTTCTCGAAGTAGCCGAGGGAGCGCAGGAGGGTGCCGGCGGTGACCGTGTTGATAGTCCTGGACTGGTAGCCGACGGTCACGGTGACCGTGGAGCCGTTCCCGCCGGCGGACGCGTCGCCGCCGCAGGCGGTGAGGGGGAGGAGCAGGACCACGGCGGCAGCGGTGGCGGGCAAGGCGGGCGAGGAGAGCGCGGGGCGCTTCGGTTTCATGGGGAGTCGGCCTCTCACCGGAGCAGGTAGGGCATGTTGACCGTGACCGCCCCGGTGGGGCAGCGGGCGGCGCACGGGCCGCAGTACCAGCACTCGTCGACGTGCATGTACGCCTTGCCGTTGCGCTCGTCGATGGCCAGGGAGTCCAGCGGGCACATGTCCACGCAGAGCGTGCAGCCTTCGATGCACTTCGACTCGTCGATGGTCACGGGCACGTCGGCCCGCTGGGGCGCCAAGGGCATGGCTGTCTCCAGGAAGGGGTGCGCGAAAGGGGGTTCAGAGGGTCACAGGGACCGGTGCAGCAGACCGCTCATCGCGATGCGGTCACCGCGGAAGCGGACGAACTCCAGGTCGACCGGGCGGCCGTCGGCGAGGTGGGTGAGCCGCTCCAGCATGAGGACCGCGGTGCCGCGCGGGGCCTCCAGTACGGCGGCGGAGTGCGCGTCGGCGGTGACGGCCTCCAGGGTGATCTCGGCGTGGCCGAGCGGCAGGCCCGTGACGGATTCCAGGAGGCGGAAGACGTCGGTGTTCTCCAGGTCGGCGCCGAGCAGGGCGGTGCCGATGTCGAGGGGCACGTAGGTGAGGTCCAGGGACAGGGGGACGCCGCCCAGGCGGCGCAGGCGTTCGATGTAGAGGACGTCGGCGCCGGGCGGGACGCGGAGGCGTTCGGCGACCGGCGCGGGGGCCGGGACGGGGACGGTCGTGCGCACCTCGTTGGTGACGCGGCCGTGTTCGTGCAGGGTCTCCGCGAGGCCCATCAGACGGTCGAGCCCGTGGGCGTACTTGCGGGCCACGACCACGGTGCCGATGCCGGGCTGGCGGGCCACGAGGCCTTCGGCGCGCAGCAGGTCGAGCGCCTCGCGGACGGTGTTGCGGGTGGTGTCGTAGTCGGCGGCGAGGGTGTCCTCGTGGGGGAGGGCGCCGTCGGGGAAGGCGTTGTCGAGGAGCTGGCGGCGGAGCAGGTCGGCCAGTTGACGGGCCCGGTCGGCGCGCAGCCGACGCCGCGTGCGGTGGGCGGTGACGGTGGTCGCGCCCTGGCCGGCGTGGTCTCGGATGCGGTCGGTGGGCGGCATGGCTGGAACCATACCTATCCGGTGGACTTAGTGGTGTTGCTGGAATGTTGCGCCACCCCGGCCTCCGCCGGTTACGGGGTGAGCTGGGGTTTCTCCTGGGAAAGAGGGAGATCTGCCACCGGGCTCCGCGCCGGGTCCGCGCCGGGTCCGCGGGCCGGCCGGGCGCTTACGGGGTGGTGCCGCACCGCTCCCCGTGCCCGCCCGGCGGCACGACCGACCGCAGGCGGGGCGTCATGCCAGTGCCGTCAGGCCCGGGGCGAAGGTGATCAGGAGGGGGATCAGCGGGACCAGGGCGGCGGTCGCCGTGGTCAGGGCGCGGCGGCGGCGGGGCATGCGGGGCCGGGGCTCCAGGAGGCGGTCGACCCGCTCGCCGAGGAGGCGGTGGCTGGAGGCGCAGGAGAGGACGCCGCGGTGCTGGTTCAGCTCGATCAGGGCCAGCGCGGTGGTCAGGTGGCCGCAGCGGCGGGAGGCGGTGTCGTCGGCCGAGAGCTCGACCAGGCGGTGGGTCTGGTCGCAGAAGTGGGCGAAGAGCGGGACGCTCGGGAACCCGGTGGCCAGGGCGGTGGACAGGTGCAGCAGCCAGTCGTGGCGGGCCCGGGCGTGGCCGCGCTCGTGGGTGAGGACGGCGTCCAGCTGGTGGTCGGTGAGCCGGTGCAGGGCACCCGTGGTGACGATCAGCTGGGGCGGGTTGCCGGGCATCCACCAGGCGTCCGGGTACTCCTCCTCCAGCACCAGCAGGGGGCCGCGGGCGGCGGGGAGGCCGGCGGGCAGGTCGGGGGCGCGCTCGCGCAGGTGGGCGCGCGAGCGGGCGCGCCGGCGGCGGGCCTCGACGAGTTCACGGGCGAGCATCGCGGTCGTCCAGGCGGCACCGCCCGCCAGCAGGAGGGTGAGGACGGCCGCCCAGACCGGCCCGGCGGAGAGGTTGTACGCCGCGGTCACCGCGGGCGGCGCCGGAGCGAAGAGCTGGGCGCGGACGGTGCCGAAGACGGCGGTGGCGCCGAGGACGAGGCCGGTCAGACAGCACAGCAGAACGGTGGCGACCAGGCACTGCCACACCCACAGTGCGACCACGGGATCCCGCTCGGGCCACGCGGAGCGGGTCAGCGCGCGAGGCACCGGCACCGCGGCGGTCACGGCGACGACGAACAGCAGGAGCAGGCAGACGGTCATGCCACTGGCTCCGGATCCTGGTCGAAGGATGGGCGGCTCTGGCTGTAAAGGGGTGGTGCGGGCCGGTCCGTGCGCGCACACCGCCCGACGCCAGTATGACGTGGCCGGGCGGTGTGGGTCAGGGGTCGGCGGGCACCGGATCCGGAAACCCGGGCGTGCGGACCTTGGGGCTTCGGATGCCGCAGCCCCGCAGCCCCGCAGCCCGCCCCCGAAGCCCCCGGCCCCAGCCCGCCGTCCGTCCGCCGACGGTCCGTCGTCCGCCGTCCGACCGCCGTCCGTCCGTCGTCCGCCGTCCGACCGCCGTCCGTCCGTCGTCCGCCGTCCGACCGCCGTCCGTCCGTCGTCCGCCGACCGTCCGTCGTCCGACCGCCATCCGCCGACCGTTGGCCGTCAGCCGGCCGTGCCGTCAGGCGTCCCGCCCGACCACCCGCCCCGTGACCTCGCCCAGCCCCACCCGGACGCCGTCCGGACCCGGCGCCCAGGCCGACAGGGTCACCACGTCCCCGTCCTCCAGGAACGTCCGCTTGCCGTCCGGGAGTTCCAGCGGGTCGCGGCCGTTCCAGGTCAGTTCGAGCAGCGACCCGCGCTCCCGCTCGGTGGGCCCGCTCACCGTGCCGGAGCCGTAGAGGTCGCCGGTGCGCAGCGAGGCGCCGTTGACCGTCATGTGGGCCAACTGCTGGGCGGCCGTCCAGTACATGGTGGAGAACGGCGGCTCGGAGACCATGTGGTCGTTGATGGCGACCGAGATCCGCAGGTCGTACCCGCCGGGACCGTCCTGGTCGTCCTTCGTGTCGTCCAGGTAGGGAAGCAGCTCGTGCGTGCGCTCGGGCGGCGCCACCCGTGCCTCGTCCAGGGCGTCCAGCGGGGTGATCCAGGCGGACACCGACGTGGCGAAGGACTTGCCGAGGAAGGGGCCGAGGGGCACGTACTCCCAGGCCTGGACGTCCCGTGCGGACCAGTCGTTGAGCAGGCAGAGCCCGAAGACGTGCTCGCGGAAGTCGCCGAGCCCCACCGTGCTGCCCTGGCCCGACGGCACGCCCACCACGAAGCCGACCTCGGCCTCGATGTCGAGCCGGACGGACGGGCCGAAGACGGGAGCGGCGTCGGCCGGAGCCTTGCGCTGCCCCGACGGGCGTACGACGTCCGTGCCGGAGACGACGACCGTGCCGGAGCGGCCGTGGTAGCCGATCGGGAGGTGCTTCCAGTTCGGGGTGAGGGAGTCGGCGGCGTCGGGGCGGAAGATCTGGCCGACGTTGCGGGCGTGGTTCTCCGAGGCGTAGAAGTCGACGTAGTCGGCGACCTCGAAGGGCAGGTGCAGGGTCACCGACGACAGCGGGTGGAAGAGGGGTTCGAGGGTCTCGCGGTGGGACGGGACCGTCACCCACGCCGTCAGTGCGCGCCGCACGTCCGACCAGGCCGTGCGCCCGGCGGCCAGCAGCGGGTTGAGGGTGGGCCGCGCGAGCAGGGACGCGTACGGCGAGCCGAGCGCGTGGGCCGCCGCGCCCGCGTCGAGGACGTGGTCGCCGAGCCGGACGCCCACCGTCCGGTCCCGCGAACCGGGGATCGAGAACACGCCGTACGGAAGGTTGTGCGGGCCGAAGGGATCGCCCTCGGGGACATCGAAGGGGGGCATCGGGTGCTGCCTCGCTTTCGTGCTCGCCATGTGCGCCGTGCGCGCCGTGTGTGCTGGGTGCTGCGGATGCCCGCGGGTCACGGGGTCGGTGTGTGCCGCGTGACACGTGGTCGGGCCACACGTTACGGGTGACATACCGGTCTTGGGCAGTGCGGCGGGAGGTGGCGCCGCCTGGCGGGGCCCGATCGAGGCGGCGCGGCGGCCGGGGTCCGGGGCGGGGCCGGGGCACCGGCGGGTGGCGGTCCGTTCCGTCGCCAACCGGTGCAGAGGCCCTGAACCGGCTTTAGCCGATGATGTGTCAGGTTTTGGACATGATCGGGCGTCCGCGTGCATCCGCGTGCGGGTTCGAACACGCTCGCTACGTCCTCGTTCGGAAGCGGTCGCGGGTGAGTCGGACGGGTGCGGTGTCCGTATTCTCTGATCATGGACCGCACCGCATATTCACTCGTCGCCACCGACCTGGACGGCACGCTGCTCCGCGGCGACGACACCGTCTCCGAACGGTCGCTGGCCGCGCTGGCGCGGGTCGCCGGGGCGGGTGCGCGGCACCTGGTGGTGACGGGGCGCCCGGCTCCCCGGGTGCGCTCCCTGCTCGACGGCCTCGGCTGCACGGGGCTCGCGGTGTGCGGGCAGGGCGCGCAGGTGTACGACGCCGGTGCGCACCGGATGCTGTGGTCGGTCACCCTGGACCGGGAGCTGGCCGAGACCGCGCTCGGCAAGATCGAGGCCGAGGTCGGCCAGGTGTACGCCGCCGTCGACCAGGACGGCGTCGACGGGCTGACGCTCATCGAGCCGGGCTACCTGATGCCCCACCCCACCCTGCCCGCGGTGCGTGTCGAGCGGCGCGAGGAGCTGTGGAGCATGCCGATCAGCAAGGTGCTGCTGCGCCATCCGGACCTGACCGACGACGAGTTGGCGGCGACGGCGCGTGCGGTGGTCGGTTCCCTCGCGACGGTCACCATGTCGGGGCCCGGCACGGTGGAGCTCCAGCCGTGCGGCATCACCAAGGCGACCGGCCTGGCGCTGGCCGCCGAGCACCTGGGTCTTCAGCGGCGCCGGACGATCGCCTTCGGCGACATGCCCAACGACATTCCCATGTTCCAGTGGGCGGCCCACGGCGTCGCCATGGCCGGCGCCCACCCCGAACTCAAGGCGGTGGCCGACGAGGTCACCACGACGAACGAGGACGACGGCGTGGCCGTCGTCCTCGAGCGGATCTTCGGTACTTCTTAGGACGTCCCGGGCCCACGGCTTGGGACGTCCCGGGCCCACGGCCTCTCAGCGGGGCTCGGGACGCCTTGGTGCCCGGTGCGGCTCAGTACGCGCTGAAGACGTTGTCCATCGAGCCGTAGCGGTCGGCCGCGTAGTTGCAGGCGGCGGTGATGTTGGCGACCGGGTCGTACGGGTCCCAGGAGGTGCCCTCCACGTGGTACGCCTGGAAGGTCGGGTCGATCACCTGGAGCAGGCCCTTGGACGGGGTGCCGTTGACGGCGTTGATGTCCCAGTTGTTGATGGCGAGCGGGTTGCCGGAGGACTCACGCATGATGTTGCGGTGAATGCCCTCGTAGGTCCCGGGGATGCCGTGCTGCGCCATGATGTCGAGCGACTCGCGGATCCAGCCGTCGAGGTTGTCCGGGTACGCCGTGGCCGCCGTGGTGGCGGTCGTGGCGGCGGCCGGGGTGGCCGCGGAGGCGGTGGCGGCGCCGACGAGCGGCAGTGCGAGCACCGCGGCGGCGGTGCCGGCCAGCGTGAGCTTGCGGGCGAGGCGGCCGGTACGGGCGTGACGGTTCTGACCGTTGGCAGACATGTGTCCCTCTCCTTACGCCTGCGAGGTGAGCTGTCGGGTTCGGGCGGGGAGGTGCCCGGCCGCGCCCTGACGGGTACGGCTTCACCCCGAGCCGCTCCGGTGGTGACCGGTGCGGCGACTTACCTGGGTCCCCCGCTCCTGCCGGCGAGTTTGTTGGGTGGATGACTGTGCGACCGGGCGGTGGCAGGATTCGGCGTCCGCCCGACAGGCCGGGAACGTATGCGAGAGCACATGTCCGAAACAAGTGCAGGAATCACCCAACATGCCTGTTGACCTTGGTCTGAGGCGTTTGAGGCTCTTGATCCTTTGCGGTTACCAAGCCCCAACTGGCTTGCGGGGCAAAGGGAGGGCACAGGTTGTGGCGAGGTTGCCCGCGGGTGGACCGGAGTGAGTCAACTCACTGGCCTCAACAAGCGCGGCAAAACGGGCATTAACCTCAATCGTTCGCCAACCGGCCACGGGTGAGGACGGCTTCGGGTGTCGGGCGCAGAGGAAGGGGAAACGGGGGTGGAGGGTGAAGCCGGGAGGCGGGGCGGGAGGCGTGAGGTGCCGGTGCGGGCGCGGCGTCGATCGGGTGACGTTCTCGGAGTGCGGGCCGTTGGGAGGAGTGATGGGATCTTGGACGGTGGCCACCGGCCCGCTCGCCCCCCGGGGTCCGGCTCGTCCCCTCCGGCGATATCAGTCAAAATCTGCTCATATCACCTGATCAAAAACATACCGTTCATGATCTGATACCGACCGGCCTGTAACGGTGGGCGCTAGCGGTGATCGAAACGTGACCGGATACGCTGACTTGAGTGGTGGCAGCGACCTATCGACAAACCAGGTAATCGCCAGTAGACACCAGCAGACAGGAGACCCCTCGTGACCGTCGTCGGGCCGTTCGGGCTGAGCGTGCGGGACCAGGCTCTGGAAGCCGATGTCCAGGCCGGATTGGTTGCTGTCGAGGAAGGGTTGCTTGAGGCAACCAAAAGCGAGGTTCCGTTCATCACAGAGGCCGCCCAGCACCTGGTGCGGGCCGGCGGGAAACGGTTCCGGCCGCTGCTGGTGATGCTCTCGGCCCAGTTCGGCGACCGCTACGCCCCGGGCATCGTGCCCTCGGCCGTGGTCGTGGAGCTGACCCACCTCGCCACGCTCTACCACGACGACGTGATGGACGAGGCCGCCGTGCGGCGCGGGGTGCCCAGCGCGAACACCCGCTGGGACAACTCGGTCGCGGTCCTCACCGGCGACTTCCTCTTCGCCCGTGCCTCCCAGATCCTCGCCGACCTCGGACCCGAGGCGGTCCGGGTCCAGGCCCTCGCGTTCGAGCGGCTGGTCACCGGCCAGATCCTGGAGACGGCGGGACCGCAGGACGGCCGCGACCCGGTCGACCACTACCTCGACGTGCTGGGCGGCAAGACGGGCTCGCTGGTGGCGGTCTCCTGCCGGTTCGGCGCGATGATGTCCGGCGCCGACGAGACGGTGGTGGACGTGCTGACCCAGTACGGCGAGCGGCTCGGCGTCGCCTTCCAGCTCGCGGACGACGTCCTGGACATCGCCTCCGACTCCGACGAGTCCGGCAAGACGCCCGGCACCGACCTGCGCGAGGGCATCCCCACCCTGCCCGTACTGCGGCTGCGCGAGCGGGCGGCCCGGCTGGGGCTCGCCGAGGACGTCGCCCTGTGCGAGCTGCTCGACTCCGACCTGAGCGACGACGCCCGGCACGCCGAGGCGCTGCGTCTGCTGCGCGCCCACCCCGCCCTGGAGCAGGCGCGCCGGGACACCGTCCGCTACGCCGAGGAGGCCCGGGCCGCGCTGGCCCCGCTGCGGGAGTGCGACGCGAAGGCCGCGCTGGTGGAGCTGTGCGACGCGGTGGTCCACCGGGCCGGGTGAGCGCCCTGCCCGCCCGCCTGCCGCGTGCCTCCTGTCACGTGCCGTCCGCCGGGCGCCGGAGACCGGCCCCTACGGGCAGGCGGAGCCACCGCCCCTCCGTGTCATCCCGCAGGAGTACGCGGAGTTGAGCCCGCGGTCTGACGCCTGGGCTCCGCCGATTTGGTCAGATGGACACCACGGAAAAACACCAATCCTCACCGATTCGGGTGAGAATGGCGGCTCACGGGTGAACGAGTGCGAGGTCGCGAGACAGCCGCCGCCGACGACGGAGGTAGGGCACACATGGCACCGATCGATTCCGACGACAACACGACCGCCGGGGAGGGCGAGGAGCTGAGGGCCGGACGGCGCAAGGCCGCGCGGTTCGTCGTCCCGGTCGCGGTGATGGGAGTGGCGGCCGCGACGATCGGGCTCGTCCCCGCGCTCGCCGACTCCGGAGACCCCGACCTGCCGAAGGTCACCGCGGAGCAGCTCATCGAGAAGATCGCCAAGTCGGACACCGAGCAGCTGTCCGGCACGGTGCGCGTCAACACCGACCTGGGCCTGCCGGACCTCGGCGGCCTGGAGAGCGGCCTGATGTCCGGAATGTCCGGTGGTCCGGGCTCCGGCGGGGACGACGAGGGCTCCGCCGCCGACCCGTCGGCCAAGCTCACCGAGCTGGCGTCCGGCAGCCACACGCTGCGCGTCGCGGCCGACGGCCCCGACCGGCAGAAGCTGTCCCTGCTGGAGAACGCCGCCGAGTACAGCCTGATCCACAACGGCCAGGACGTCTGGGGCTACGACAGCAAGTCCGACGAGGTCTACCACTCGACCGCCCCCGACGGCGCCGGGCAGCCGGAGAAGGACGTGCCGGCCACCCCGAAGGACTTCGCCGCCCAGGCGCTCAAGGCGGTCGACGACACCACGTCCGTGACCGTCGGCGGCACCGCGCAGGTGGCCGGCCGGGACGCGTACCGCCTGGTCGTCGAGCCCAAGCAGGACGGTTCCACGGTCGGTGCGATCACCGTGGCCGTGGACGCCGAGACCGGCACGCCGCTGAAGTTCACGCTGACCCCGGCGAGCGGCGGCGCCGCCGTGGTGGACGTGGGCTTCACCAAGGTCAGCTTCGCGAAGCCGGACGCGTCGACGTTCGACTTCACGCCGCCCGAGGGAGCGAAGGTCACCGAGGGCGAGGAGAGCGCCAAGGCTCCGGAGCACTCGCGCGGGACCGGGGGCGACCTCGCCGAGGGTCTGGACGGGCTCAAGGTGATCGGCGAGGGCTGGAGCTCGATCGCCACCTTCGACACCGGAGCCGCGGGCGGCCTGCCCACGGCGGGCACGGGCGGCGACCTGGGCGGCCTCGGCGGCTTCCTCGGCTCCTTCGGCGACCAGGTCAAGGGCGACTTCGGCTCGGGCACGGTCTTCAAGACCCGCCTCGTCAACGCTCTGATCACGGACGACGGCAAGGTCTACGCCGGTGCGGTCACCAAGGACGCCCTGGTGAAGGCGGCCGACGCCGCGCGGTAGGACGTACGCAGCATCCCCATCCGTACGGCGAAGAGGACGAAAGAGGGAGCCGATGGCCGAACCGTCCGCCACGGAGCCGGAGCGCCCGGACGAGGAGAGCGCGGATGACGCCGTCATCGCCACCCGCGCGCTCACCAAGCGCTACCGCGGCGGACAACTCGCCGTCGACGGTCTGGACCTGACCGTCCCGGCGGGCAGTGTCTTCGGCTTCCTCGGGCCCAACGGCTCCGGCAAGACCACCACCATCCGCATGCTGATGGGGCTGATCGAACCCACCTCGGGCAGCGCCAGGGTCCTCGGCCTGCCCATGCCGCGCGCGTCCCGCACCGTGCTGCCCCGGGTCGGCGCCCTCATCGAGGGCCCGGCCCTGTACGGCTTCCTCTCCGGGCGGGACAACCTGCTGCGCTACGACGCCGCCGACCCGACCGCAGACCCGCGCACCCGGCGCGAGCGCGTCGCCGCGGCGCTCGACCGGGTGGGTCTCGCGGCCGCGGCCGGCAAGAGGGCGAGGGCGTACTCGCTCGGCATGAAGCAGCGGCTGGGCCTCGCCGCGGCGCTGCTCCAGCCGCGCCGGCTGCTCGTCCTGGACGAGCCGACCAACGGGCTCGACCCCCAGGGCATGCGCGAGATCCGCGGCCTCGTGCGCGAACTGGCCTCCGACGGCACCACCGTCTTCCTCTCCTCCCACCTGCTGGACGAGATCGAGCAGGTGTGCACCCACGCCGCCGTGATGGCCCAGGGGCGGCTGATCACGCAGGGCGCGGTCGCCGACCTGGCGGCCGGGGCGCGCGGCCGGCTGGTGGTGACCACGCCGGACGCGGGCGACGCCGCCCGGGTGCTGAAGGAGCAGGGGGCCGCGGACGTCGTCGTCGACGGGGAGAGGGTGACGGCCGAACCACCGGAGCGCGACCTCGCGGAGGTGAACGCGGCGCTGGTCGCGGCCCGGGTCCGGGTCCGGGGCTTCGTCGTGGAACGGGCCTCGCTGGAGGACGCCTTCGTGGCGCTGACGGGGGAGGGCTTCGATGTCGCGGGCTGAGGTACGGGGAGAGCCGGTCGAGGAGCCCGCCGTCGCGGTGCCGGGGGCGGTGCCGGGGCCGGACGCGGCACGGACACCGAGTCCGCTGTGGTCGCTCGGGCTGCTCCGCAGCGAACTGCTGACCACGTTCCGCCGCTGGCGCACCCTCGCCCTGCTGGCCGTACTCGCCGCCGTGCCCGTCCTGGTCGGCATCGCCGTGAAGATCGAGACGAGCGACGGCTCCTCGGCCGGCGGCGGTGGCGGCGAGGGACCGGCGTTCATCTCGCAGGTCAGCAACAACGGGCTGTTCCTCGTCTTCACCGCACTCGCCGCGACCCTGCCGTTCTTCCTGCCGATGGCCATCGGCGTCGTCGCGGGCGACGCGATCGCGGGCGAGTCGAGCGCGGGCACGCTCCGCTACCTCCTGGTCGCCCCGGCCGGCCGCTCCCGGCTGCTGCTCACCAAGTACGCGACCGTGATCGCCTTCTGTCTCGCGGCCACCCTGGTCGTCGCCGTCTCGGCGCTCGCGGTCGGCGCGCTGCTGTTCCCGGTGGGCGACCTGATCACCATCTCCGGCACCCGGATCACCTACACCGAGGGCCTGGGGCGGGCGCTGCTGATCGCCCTGGTGGTGGCCGCCTCACTCGTCGGCGTCGCGGCGCTCGGCCTGTTCGTCTCCACCTTGACGGGCAGCGGCATCGCGGCGATGGCGACCACGGTCGGGCTGCTGATCACCGTGCAGATCCTCGACCAGATCCCCCAGCTCGACGCCCTCCAGCCGTACTTCTTCTCGCACTACTGGCTCTCCTTCGCCGACGTGATGCGCGAACCGGTCTACTGGGACGACCTGGTGAAGAACCTGGGCCTCCAGGCCCTCTACGCGGCGGTCTTCGGCTCGGCGGCCTGGGCGCGGTTCACGACGAAGGACATCACCGCGTAGCCGCGGGGCACGGCGGCGTTCAGCGCGCCGGCCGGGTGAGGCGGACCAGCGGCTCGGTCCCGAGGGGCGGTCCGGTGCCGGCCTCGCCCAGGCGCCAGCCGGTGACCCACGGCACGCGGTGGACCGCCACGGCGGATTCGAGCAGTGCCACGCGCTGCGCGAGCGGCCGGGGGAGCCGTCCGGGGGCGTCCGCGACCAGGACGACGGCGTGGAGGTCGAGCCCCGCCGGGGTCCGTCCGCGCCGGAAGTCCTCCACGGCCCGGTCCGCGGCCGCCAGTCCGGCCGCGTGCGTACGGGCCACCACCAGCACGGACGCCGGGTCCGCCGGGCCGGGCCAGCGGCGCCCGCAGTCGTGCCCGCCGTAGACCGCGGCGAGCGTCGAGACGCCCGCGCCGCCGTGCGTGCCGACCCAGGAGAAGCGCCGTGCGCCCGTGCCGGACCGCTCCGGTACGGGCGGCTGCGGTGGGGGTGCCGCGGAGAGGGGCGGCTGTGGCGCGGGTGGCTGCGGCGCGGTCACCGGGCCGCGGATCCATATCTCGGGTCCCTGTCGCATGCCCGTCCGCCTGCCCGCTCGCGTGTGCCGTCACTCTCGCACCGCAGCCGTCCGCGCCCTCCCGCAACCGTCTCGCGCCCACCCGCGCCGACCCCGCCGACACCGGCGTGACCTCCTGGAACGAGCCTGTGACACCCCGGTGACGTGAGAATCGCGAGCGAGCGGAGAGACTCGACGGTAGGTGCACGACAGGCATGACTGGCATGACAGGCTCTGGACGGCAGGGGAACGGAAACCGCCGACGGAAGCCGCCGATGAGTGGGGGAACGATGTCTCGACTCGGCCGCGACGAACAGCGGGAGCACGAGCGCGCCGAGCGCTCGCCCGATCCCGCGACGACGCCGATCGACGTCCGCGTGCCGGCGGAGGAATCCGGCGTACGCGGTGCCTCGGTCGACGGTTCACTGATCGTCGCGGCCCCGGGCGAGGAGATCCAGAACGCCGTCCTGAACCGCCTCCACCGCCTCGCCCTCGCCGCCGGCCGGCCCGTCCTCGCTACCATCCACGACCTGCGCATCGGTTGCTCCGTCCCTCTGCGGGTCGATCCGGACGGCTCCAGCCACCTCGCCGCGGAGCCGGTGCCGGTGCCGGTGCCGACCGATCCTGTGCCCGCCGAGCCCGAGGAGGCACCCGTACGGCAGGACCTGGCCACGCATGTCCTGCGCTCGGTGGCGCCGGCCGGGGACAGCGCGCCGACGTTCACGCTCCGCGCCCTGCCGGAACCGGCCCGGGGGGCGGCTTCGCAGGCCGGGGCGCACAGGGCTGTGCCACCCGGCACGGTGGCGCCCCCGACGGGTGTCTTCGGACCGCCGCCCCGCATGGACGGCGCCGCCACGACCGGCACGCCGGAAGCGGCGGAGCGGCCCCCCGTGCCCGCCCCGACCGCCGCACCGGAGCCGGCCACCGCTCCGGGACCGACCACCGCACCGGAACCATCCGCCGCACCCGCACCCGCACCCGCACCGAAGGCAACCGCCCCCGCCCCGGATCTCGGCCCCCGTCCCGACGCCTACTCCGACCCCGATCCCAAGCCCACCCCCGCCCGTGGCTTCGACGCCGTGGCCGAGGCCGTGCTCGGGGACGCGCCGATCACCGCGCCGGGCGACGCCACCGCCCCCGCGCTGCTCGCGGAGTCGACGGCCCGTATCAACGAGGCCGTCAAGGAGGGCCGTACGGAGGCCGCGGCGCGGCTGGCGGAGCAGACGGTGGCGGATGCCTCGGGCACGCTGGGGCCGGAACACCCGGAGGTGCTCCGGCTCCGTGAACTCACCGCGTACATCGCCTACCTGTCGGGCGACCCGGACCGGGCTTTCCAGCTCTCCCTGGAACTGGCCCGGATACACCGGCGTTCGGGCGACGCCGAGGCCGCGTACGGCAACGTCCAGAGCGCGGCGACCGCCTGGCGCGCCGTACGCGAACCCGCACGGGGTCTGGAGCTGGGGCAGGGCCTGGTCGGCCTGTGGGAGGAACTCGCCGCCGAGGACGGCCCGGCCGCCGAGGACGCCGAGCAACTGGAGTCCGTCCGCACCCGCATGGGCCGCCTCGTCGAACGCGCCCGCGCCCAGGCGGGCTGACCCGGGTCCGGGGCGGGGGCGTCCGCCCTACTGCGACAGTTCCCAGACCGCGTGGGCGATGGCGTCGCTGTTGCGGTCCAGCGCCGTGTCGTCGATGTTGGCGGTCGTGTCGCAGGACGAGTGGTAGCAGGGGTCGAACGGCTGCCCCACCGTGCCGCCCCACTCGGCCGCCTGCGCGGACGTCTTGCGGTAGTCGGCGCCGCTGAAGAGGCCGCCCACGGGGACGCCCGCGTTCTTGAAGGGCGCGTGGTCGGAGCGGCCGTCGCCCTCGGTCTCGATCTCCGTGGGGATGCCGAGGCCCGCGAAGTAGTCCTTGAACGTCTTCTCGATCGTGGGATCGTCGTCGTAGACGAAGTAGCCGGGGTTGGGGGAGCCGATCATGTCGAAGTTCAGATAGCCGCTGATCTTCGCGCGTTCGGCCGCGCCGAGGCTGTTGACGTAGGAGCGGGATCCGACGAGCCCCAGCTCCTCCGCGCCCCACCAGGCGAAGCGCAGGTGCTTGGTGGGCTGGTAGCCGGACCGGGCGACGGCGAGCGCGGTCTCCAGGACGGCGGAGGAGCCGGAGCCGTTGTCGTTGATGCCGGGCCCGGAGGTGACGCTGTCCAGGTGTGACCCGGCCATGACAACCTGATCGGCGTCACCGCCGGGCCAGTCGGCTATCAGGTTGTACCCGGTGCGGCCCGAGGCGGTGAACTGCTGGACGCGGGTGGTGAACCCGGCCGAGTCCAGCTTGGCCTTCACATAGTCGAGCGAGGCCTGGTAGCCGGCGCTGCCGTGGGCGCGGTTGCCGCCGTTGGCCGTGGCGATCGACTGCAACCGCGTCAGGTGGGCCTTGACGTCGGCTATCGATATGTCGGGCGCGGCTGCGGCCGCGTGGTTCGGGGGCGCGGTCGCCGCGCCGGCGGCGGAACCGCCGGTCACCAGTGTGGCGACGGCGACGGCGGCGGCCGTCAGCGCGCGCCCGGAAAGGAGGAGCTTCATGTGGGGGGCTCCGAATTCCTAGGGGGTCCCCGGGGAGGGGACTCCGCAGTGAATGGGGTGCCTGGATGGTGCTGGCGGGACTGACCCGACGTCAAGACCGCTATTCGGCCACGGTGTCGCACATAGCGGAAGCCCCCTGGTGGCGCCCCGGAGCGGGACCGGCCCTAGTGGACGCAGAACTCGTTCCCCTCGGGATCCGTCATCACCACCCACTCTCCGCCCGCTTCCTTCACCTGCCGCTGCACGCTCGCCCCCAGTGTCTGGAGCCTGGCGACCTCCTCCTCGCGCCGCCCGTCGCCCGAATGCACATCGAGGTGGAGCCGGTTCTTGCCGGTCTTGGCCTCCGGCACGCGTTGGAACAGCAGCCGCCGCCCCAGTCCGGTGCCGCTCTCCTCCTGGAACGGGTCGTCGGGGTGCCGTACGGCGGCCAGGTCCCGCCAGGCGCGACGGCCGTGGGACTCGAGGGTCAACTCCTGTGGCACCGCCCCGAAACCCAGCAGCTTCTCGATGAGCGCACTGTTGTCCTCCACCTCGTAGTGGAGGGCCGCGGCCCAGAAGTCCGCCTGCGCGTGCGGGGCGGCCGCGTCGATGACGATCTTGAAGTGCAGGGGGTCGGGCCTTGGGGTCGAAGTCATGTAACCACTTATACTGGTTTCATGAGGGAGCGGGTAGGGGAATCGCCGGAACGGTCTGTACGGCCCGCACGGCCTGAACGGGGGCAGCGGATGGAGCGGGCGTCACCGCCGAAGCGGCCCTCGGGGGGTGCTCCCGGACTGACGCTGGTGTCCCACGAGGGCAAGCCCTACCGCTTCGACCCGGGCGCGCTCTGTCTCGAACTGCTGACGACCGGAGGACCCGGCGCCTTCGCGCGCTGGGAGGTGCTGCACGAGCCCGCCGACCTGGCGGCCTGGGCCGAGCGCAGCCGGCTGCCGGACGGGCTGGACCTCGCCCCGGACCGCGCGGACGTCGCCCGGGCCAGGACTCTGCGCGACGCCCTCTTCCTCCTCACCGCCGACCGTGCCCACGGACGGCCGCTCCACCCCGGCCACCTGGAGACCGTCAACGCCGCGGCGGCCGAGCCCTCGCTCGTCACCCGCCTCGAACCGGACGGCAGCCGCGGCTGGGCCCCGGGAGCGACGGGCGCCCGCCTGCTGTCCACGGTGGCGCGCGACGCGATCGAGCTGTTCACCGGCCCCCACGCGGACCGCGTCCGCGAGTGCGGCGCCCACAACTGCTACCTGCTGTTCGTCGACACCTCACGCCCCGGCCGCCGCCGCTGGTGTGCGATGGAACACTGCGGGAACCGGGAGAAGGTCCGGGCGCACCGCGCGCGGCAGGCGCCGGAGAAGCGCTGACCCGGTTACCCGCGGGGAACTCCCGGTGCCCCGCGGGGAGCTACGGCTTCGCCGCCCCGACGTCGTGCTGCTCGGGCGTTTCGGTGGCAGCGGGTGCCGGTACCCCGGAGGCCACGATCCCCTGCTCCCGTGCGGCGGCGTCCGTCTTGGCCGGCGGTACGCCCGCGCCCGCCCGGTCCAGTTGCTCCCGCAGGGCCCGCGCGGTGCGGCGAGCCGTGCGCAGGGCGTCCCAGGTGAGCATCGTCAGCGCCAGCCAGACCAGCGCGAAGCCGGCCCAGCGCTCGGGCGGCATGGCCTCACCGAAGTACAGGACGCCGAGCAGGAACTGGAAGACGGGCGCCAGGTACTGCAGCAGCCCCAGCGTGGACAGCGGCACGCGGATCGCCGAGGCGCCGAAGCAGACCAGGGGGATCGCGGTGACGATGCCGGTCGCGGCGAGCAGGGCCGAGTGCCCGAGCCCCTCCGTGGTGAAGGTCGACTCGCCCCGCGAGCCCAGCCACAGCAGATAGCCGAGCGCCGGAAGGAACTGGATCGCCGTCTCGGCGGTCAGCGACTCGACGCCCCCGAGGTTGACCTTCTTCTTCACCAGGCCGTACGTCGCGAAGGAGAAGGCGAGGCAGAGGGAGATCCACGGCGGCTGGCCGTAGCCGATGGTGAGGACGAGCACGGCGGCGAAGCCGGTCGCGACCGCCGCCCACTGCGCGGGCCGCAGTCGCTCCTTGAGCAGCAGCACGCCCATCGCGATCGTGACCAGCGGGTTGATGAAGTACCCGAGCGAGGCCTCGACGACGTGGCCGCTGTTCACGGCCCAGATGTAGACGCCCCAGTTGACGGTGATGACCGCGGCGGCCACCGTGACCAGCGCGAGCCTGCGCGGCTGCCGCAGCAGCTCACCTGCCCAGGCCCAGCGCCGTACGAAGAGCAGGGCGACGGCGACGAAGACGAGGGACCACACCATGCGGTGGGCGAGGATCTCGCCGGCCCCGGCGGGCTTGAGCAGCGGCCAGAACAGGGGGACGAGGCCCCACATGCCGTACGCCGCGATGCCGTTCAGCAGGCCTATGCGCTGCTCACTCCTGGACGACCCGGCCACGGGCACCTCCTTGTCGCACATGGCATGCCGGGGACGGGAAGGCATGCCAGGACGACGGTAGCGCCGCACCCGGCCGCGTGTCATGCCCGTATCGGAATACGGTCATGACACGCGGGACGGGAACGCGGGGCCGGAGGTCAGCCCCTGAGGGCGGCGGCGACGGCCTCGGCGACCGGTGTGGTGGGCCGGCCGGTCAGCCGGGACAGGTCGCCGGTGGTGACGAGCAGCTCGCCCTTCTCGATGCCGGCCTCCACGCCCGCGAGGATGGCGGCCATCGGCTCGGGCACCCCGGCCCCGGTGAGGAAGGCGGCGTAGGCGTCGGGGGTGACGGGGGTGTAGACGATCTCCTTGCCGGTCTGCCGGCTCAGCTCGGCGGCGTACTCGGCGAAGCCCCAGGCCTCGTCGCCGCCCAGCTCGTACGCGGTGTTCTCGTGGCCCTCGCCGGTCAGTACGGCCACCGCGGCGGCCGCGTAGTCGGCGCGGGAGGCGGAGGAGATCCGGCCCTCGCCGGCCGCCTGGACGACGGCGCCGTGCTCCAGGACCGGGGCGAGCTGGTCGGTGTAGTTCTCGTGGTACCAGCCGTTGCGCAGCAGCACGTACGGCACGCCCGAGCCGACCAGCACCTCCTCGGTGGCGCGGTGGTCGTCGGCGAGCGTCGCCTTGAGGCTTTCGGGGGCGCTGGTGTAGGCGAGCAGGGCGACGCCGGCCTGCTTCGCCGCGTCGATCACGACCGTGTGCTGCCGCACGCGGCCCTTGTCGAACTCGTTCCCGGAGATCAGCAGGACCCGGTCGCCGGCCGCGAACACGCCGTCGAAGGTCTCGGGGGAGCTGTAGTCGGCGACCGCGAGCCGTACGCCGCGGGCGGCGAGGTCGGCGGCCCTGTCCCGGTCCCGGACGACCGCGGTGACCTGGTCGGCCGGCACCTTCTCCAGCAGTTGCCGCACGACGTGGCGGCCGAGGTGTCCGGTGGCTCCGGTGACGACGATGCTCATGGCTTCAGTGCTCCTAGTGGGGGGTTGCGTTGCCACTAACCCTAGGAGCTGCGCTAACTGAAGGAAAGTGCCCACTTTGAAGTAAGGTACTTACCTTTGGGTAAGCGGCAGGGGCCCGGACGTGATGCGTCCGGGCCCCTGCGGCGTGCCGTGAACGGCGGTCCGGTCAGCCGACGACCGTCCAGGTGTCGGTGCCGGCCAGCAGCGCGGCGAGGTCACCCTTGCCGTTCTGCTCGACGGCGGTTTCGAGCTGCTCGGACATGAGCGTGTCGTAGACCGGCCGCTCGACCGAGCGCAGCACGCCGATCGGCGTGTGGTGCAGGGTGTCCGGGTCGGCGAGGCGGGAGAGGGCGAAGGCCGTGGTCGGGGACGCGGCGTGGGCGTCGTGGACCAGGATGTCCGCCTCGTTGTCCGCGGTGACGGCGACGACCTCCAGGTCACCGGTGCGCGGATTCCGTACGACACCCTTTGCGCCGTCGGCGCCGAAACGGATCGGCTGCCCGTGCTCCAGGCGGATCACCGCCTCCTCGGCCCGCTCCTTGTCCTTGAGGGCGTCGAAGGCGCCGTCGTTGAAAATGTTGCAGTTCTGGTAGATCTCGATCAGGGCCGTACCGGGGTGCTCGGCGGCCTGGCGCAGGACCTCGGTGAGGTGCTTGCGGTCCGAGTCGACGGTCCGGGCGACGAAGGACGCCTCCGCGCCGAGGGCCAGCGAGACCGGGTTGAAGGGCGCGTCCAGCGAACCCATCGGAGTCGACTTGGTGATCTTGCCGACCTCGGAGGTCGGGGAGTACTGGCCCTTGGTCAGGCCGTAGATCCGGTTGTTGAACAGCAGGATCTTGAGGTTGACGTTGCGGCGCAGGGCGTGGACGAGATGGTTGCCGCCGATGGAGAGCGCGTCGCCGTCGCCGGTGACGACCCACACGCTCAGGTCGCGGCGCGAGGCGGCGAGCCCGGTGGCGATGGCGGGGGCGCGGCCGTGGATGGAGTGCATCCCGTAGGTGTTCATGTAGTACGGGAAGCGGGAGGAGCAGCCGATGCCGGAGACGAAGACGATGTTCTCCTTCGCCAGACCCAGCTGGGGCATGAAGCCCTGCACGGCGGCGAGGATGGCGTAGTCGCCGCAGCCGGGGCACCAGCGCACTTCCTGATCGGACTTGAAGTCCTTCATGGACTGCTTGCCCTCGGCCCTGGGAACGAGCTGGAGCAGTGCGTTGGTGTCAGCCATCGATGGCCTCCTTCAGGACCGTGGCGAGCTGTTCCGCCTTGAACGGCATGCCGTTGACCTGGTTGTACGACTGGGCGTCGACCAGGTACTTCGCCCTGATCAGGGTGGCGAGCTGGCCGAGGTTCATCTCCGGGACCACCACCTTGTCGTACCGCTCCAGCACCGCGCCGAGGTTGGATGGGAAGGGGTTCAGGTGCCGCAGGTGGGCCTGGGCGACCTCCTCGCCGGCCGCACGCAGCCGGCGCACGGCCGCGGTGATGGGGCCGTACGTCGAGCCCCAGCCCAGCACCAGCGTCCGCGCGCCGTCCGGGTCGTCGACCTCCAGGTCGGGCACGTCGATGCCGTCCACCTTGGCCTGCCGGGTGCGGACCATGAAGTCGTGGTTGGCCGGGTCGTAGGAGATGTTCCCGGTGCCGTCCTGCTTCTCGATGCCGCCGATCCGGTGCTCCAGACCCGGCGTGCCCGGCACCGCCCAGGGCCGGGCGAGGGTGTGAGGGTCGCGCTTGTACGGCCAGAACACCTCGGTGCCGTCGTCCAGGGTGTGGTTGGGTCCCTGCGTGAACTGCACCGCGAGGTCCGGCAGCTCGTCCGGCTCGGGGATCCGCCAGGGCTCCGAGCCGTTGGCCAGGTAGCCGTCGGAAAGCAGGAAGACCGGCGTCCGGTACGTCAGCGCGATCCGCGCCGCCTCCAGGGCGGCGTCGAAGCAGTCGGCCGGGGTGCGCGGGGCGACGACCGGGACCGGTGCCTCGCCGTTGCGCCCGTACATCGCCTGCAGCAGGTCGGCCTGCTCCGTCTTGGTCGGCAGACCCGTGGAAGGACCACCGCGCTGGATGTCCACCACCAGCAGCGGCAGCTCCAGGCTCACCGCGAGCCCGATCGTCTCGCTCTTGAGCGCCACGCCCGGACCGGAGGTGGTGGTCACCGCCAGCGAGCCGCCGAAGGCCGCGCCGAGCGCCGCGCCGATCCCGGCGATCTCGTCCTCGGCCTGGAAGGTGCGCACGCCGAAGTTCTTGTGCCGGCTCAGCTCGTGCAGGATGTCCGAGGCCGGGGTGATCGGGTACGAGCCCAGGAAGAGCGGCAGGTCCGCCTGCCGGGACGCGGCGATCAGGCCGTAGGCCAGGGACAGGTTGCCGGAGATGTTGCGGTAGGTGCCGGGCGGGAACGCCGTCGCCGCCGGCGCGACCTCGTAGGAGACCGCGAAGTCCTCGGTGGTCTCCCCGAAGTTCCAGCCCGCGCGGTAGGCCGCGATGTTGGCCGCGGCGATGTCGGGCTTCTTCGCGAACTTCGACCTCAGGAACTTCTCCGTGCCCTCGGTGGGCCGGTGGTACATCCAGCTCAGCAGCCCGAGCGCGAACATGTTCTTGGAGCGCTCGGCCTCCTTGCGGCTGAGGTCGAACTCCTTGAGCGCCTCGACGGTCAGTGTGGTCAACGGCACCGGATGCAGGCGGTAGCCGTCGAGCGAACCGTCCTCCAGCGGAGAGGTGTCGTACCCGACCTTCAGCATCGCCCGCTTGGTGAACTCGTCCGTGTTGACGATGATCTCCGCGCCGCGCGGCAGGTCGCCGACGTTGGCCTTCAGCGCGGCCGGGTTCATCGCCACCAGCACGTTGGGCGCGTCGCCCGGTGTGAGGATGTCGTGGTCGGCGAAGTGCAGCTGGAAGGACGAAACGCCCGGCAGGGTGCCTGCGGGTGCCCGGATCTCGGCCGGGAAGTTCGGCAGCGTCGACAGATCGTTGCCGAACGACGCCGTCTCCGAGGTGAAACGGTCGCCGGTGAGCTGCATCCCGTCGCCCGAGTCCCCCGCGAACCTGATGATCACCCGGTCGAGCCGGCGGACGTCCTTCGTTCCGGCCGGTGTGCGCTGCGCTCCCACGACGGTCTCGTCGGTTCCGTCGGTCTGTTCCGCTGGGCTGCTGACCTGGCTGGTCACTTACTGGACCTCCCTCGGGACGGCTGTCCGGGGACTGGTCTCCCAACGACCGTCCCGGGATCAACACTACGTCCGCACGCCATGACTTCCGGTGGACATTCGCATGATGGACACGACTTCGAGATGCCCCGCAGCCCCGGAATCCCAAGGTTTTCCCGTCCTCCGGCACCGGCGAGGACGCACCCGCGCCGTCCTCCGGTTTCTCATTCGTCCGGATGAGCGTCCGCGTCGCCGGGCCGGGCCGGTGCTTCCGAGGCGTGGGCCGCTGATGTCAGGAATTGAGATAGGTGAGCACGGCGAGCACCCTGCGGTGATCACCGTCGCTCGGAGACAGGCCGAGCTTCATGAAGATGTTGCTGACGTGCTTCTCGACGGCCCCGTCACTCACCACGAGCTGCCGGGCGATCGCCGAGTTGGTCCGGCCCTCGGCCATGAGCCCCAGCACCTCCCGCTCCCGCGGGGTGAGCCCCGCCAGCACGTCCTGCTTGCGGCTGCGCCCGAGCAACTGCGCGACCACCTCCGGGTCCAGCGCCGTACCGCCCTGCGCCACCCGCACCACCGCGTCCACGAACTCCCGGACCTCGGCCACCCGGTCCTTGAGCAGATAGCCGACGCCCCGGCTGGAACCGGCCAGCAGCTCCGTCGCGTACCTCTCCTCCACGTACTGGGACAGCACCAGCACGCCGAGACCGGGGTGCGCCTTGCGCAGCCGCACCGAGGCCCGCACCCCTTCGTCGGTGTGCGTCGGCGGCATCCGTACGTCCGCCACCACCACGTCCGGCAGTTCGCCCTGCGCGTCCAGCTCGGTGATGGTCTTGATCAGTGCCTCGCCGTCGCCGACACCTGCCACGACCTCGTGCCCGCGGTCGGTCAGCAACCGGGTCAGCCCCTCTCGGAGCAGCACTGAATCCTCGGCGATGACCACCCGCACCCTGTCCTCCACGATCCTCGGCCCCCCACAGCCCGTGCACCTGCGCGGTCCGCGCGGCCCGCGCCGCGTCCACGAACCGTCCGTGCGACGGGTCCAGCATTCCAGCATCCGGGGCCGGACGCCTTCAGGCAACGGAAAGGGAGCGGGAAGTCCGGGGGCAGGTCCGGGGGGCAACTCCGGGTCCGGCCGTTCGACGGCCGGTTCTCGATCACGCCGTGCCGGCCCCGGCGGCCCGGGGGAGGGGCCGGCCGGACCGGTCGGCGGCACGTGCGTCCGCCCCGGGCGACGCCGGGGCGGACGAGGTGCGGATCAGCCGGTGACCAGCTCGTTCCGCCAGGGCAGCTCCGCCGTGATCCGCGTCGGCCCTCCGGCCGGCGAGTCCACCACGAGAATTCCGTCCACCGCGTCGAGCCGCTCCGCCAGCCCGGCCAGACCGGAACCGGCCGACGCGTTCGCGCCACCCGCGCCGTTGTCCACGACCTGGAGCATCAGCCGGTTCTCCACCCGCCACACCTCCACCGCGGCCGACGTGGCCCGCGCGTGCTTGCTGACGTTCTGGAGCAGCTCCGAGACCGTGAAGTAGGCGATGCCCTCGATCGCCGACGCCGGCCGCTCCGCCAGGTCGACCTCCACCCGCACCGGCACGGTGCAGCGCGAGGCGACCGCCGACAGCGCCGCGTCCAGACCGCGGTCGGTCAGGACCGCGGGGTGGATGCCCCGGGCCAGGTCCCGCAGTTCCTGGAGTGCCGTCTTCACCTCGCCGTGCGCCTCGTCCACCATGACGGCCGCGGCCCGCGGGTCCTCCTTCAGCTTCTCCTTGGCCAGTCCCAGATCCATCGCGAGGCTGACCAGGCGGGCCTGTGCCCCGTCGTGCAGGTCGCGCTCGATGCGCCGCAGGTCGGCCGCGGCCGTGTCGACCACGACGCCCCGGTCCGACTCCAGCTCCACGACCCGCGTCGCCAGTCGCGACGGCCCGAGCAGCCCGTGCACCATGACCCGGTCCACCGTCGTCAGCGCCCGCACCAGCCACGGCGTCGCCAGCGTGAACAGCAGCCCGATCAGCGCCGTCACGGTGATCTCGAAGGGGTTGTCCAGGTAGATCCGGTGCGACTCGTCGCCGTACAGCTGGAGCCCGTCCTGGCCGGCGTACATGGGGAACACCCAGAACCACAGCGGGTACGTCAGCATCGCCCACCCGAACGCCCAGACGTTGACGGCGACGACGAACGAGAACACCGACCACGGGAACTGCAGCAGCGCGTACAGCAGGCTCCGCCAGGAGACGCCGCTCTTGAGCACGGCCCCCATCCAGCCCATCGCGCCCTGCTTCTTCAGCCGCAGCGGTTCCGGGTCGGACACCCGCAGCCCCAGCAGGGCGCGGGCCCTCGCCCGCTCCATCGCCCCGAAGCCCCGGCACCCGGCGAGTGCGGCCGCCAGCACCGGCACACCCAGGAACGTCACGAGCAGGCCCGCCCCCAGCGAGACCATCGTGACGGCGTACGTGAAGAGCAGGATGCCGACCGGCAGGCCCGCCAGGACGTAGCCGAACTCCCGCCAGCTGCGCGCCTCGAACGGCGCCCGCAGACCGGCCGGCAGCCGGTGGCGCCGCGCACCCGTGTCCCCGGGGAAGCCGGACCCGTCCCCGAGCCCGTAACTCTGTCCGTATTCCGTGGCCATCGGTGCCGTCCTTCTCCTCGTCGCCCTACGGCTGTGCTGTCGTAACTCCACCCTCCTCGACCGCACCGCCAGGGCCAATGGAGCCCGTCGGCGTCTGGGAAGGGGGGTTTTCCCTACCTCCTGGGCGCGGAGCCGGCCGCGTCGGCCCCCGTGCGGTCGCGCCAGGGCAGCTCGGCCGTGACCGCCGTCGGGCCGCCCTCCGGCGAGTCCACGACGAAGAGTCCGTCGACGGCGGACAGCCGGTCGGCGAGGCCCTTCATCCCCGTACCGCCGTCGAGGCGCGCGCCCCCGTGGCCGTCGTCCTCCACCTGTATGAGCAGCCGGTCGGACGACCGCCACACCTCCACGGACGCCGACCTCGCCCCGCTGTGCTTGCTGACGTTCTGGAGCAGCTCCGAGACCGTGAAGTAGGCGATGCCCTCGATGGCGGCCGCGGGACGCCCCGCCAGGTCGACGGTCACCTTGACCGGCACGGTGCAGCGGGAGGCGACCGAGGAGAGCGCCGCGTCCAGGCCCCGGTCGGTCAGGACGGCGGGGTGGATGCCGCGGGCCAGGTCCCGCAGCTCCTGCAGGGCCAGCTTCACCTCGCCGTGCGCCTCGTCGACCATGGCCGCCGCCGCGTCGGGGTCCTCCAGGAGCTTCTCCTTCGCCAGGCCGAGACCCATGGCGAGGTTGACCAGGCGGGCCTGTGCCCCGTCGTGCAGGTCGCGCTCGATGCGCCGCAGGTCGGCCGCGGCCGTGTCGACCACGACCCCCCGGTCCGACTCCAGCTCGGCGATCCGCCGCTCCAGCTCGTCGGACGGCGACAGCAGCCCGCGCACCATCGCCCGGTCGACGTTGGTCATGGCCCGCGCGATGAACGGCAGCACCGGCCACAGCACGAACAACGACGTCAGCGTGGTGACGAAGGTGAGGACGCCCCAGGGGAACCGGATGAAGTCGTACAGGACCGTGCGCCAGCCCACCGGGTCCTTCAAGGACATCCACAGCTGTGCGAAGAAGCCCCGCCCGCTGCGCAACGGCAGCGGGCTCGGTTCGTCCACCCGCACCCCGAGCAGCGCCCGGGCCCGCGCCCGCTCCAGCTTGCCCAACTGCCGCGCGCCCAGCAGGCCGGCCGCCAGCAGCGGGAGGCCGATCACCGTGACCGTCAGTCCCACGCCCACGGACAGCATCGTCACGACGTAGACGAATCCGAGCAGCGCCGCCGGAAAGTTCGCCAGCAGGTGGGCGATCTCCTTCCACGTGTGCCGGTCGTAGGCGAAACGGGCCGGCGGCAGGCGGTCGACGGCCGCCGCACCGGTGGTCCGGGTGGAGCTCGATGTCGAGAGACGTTCGGTCATACCCGCCAGCGTGCCGTGCGGCGCGGCGCCGCGCCATGAGGTGCACCGCCGGGACGCACTGAGGAAAACCCCACCCCCGCGTCCCAACGTACGACGGGCTGCTTACCGTCTCTTTATCAGGCTCTAGACTCCCGTGCGTACAGATCGTCGGACGGCAGCGTTCATGACGGTCACGACGTTCACGACAGGGAGCGAGGGGCGCACGTGCCGGATCCGACCGTCGGCGACGCGACCGCCGGCGCCGTGACCAACGCCGACGCCACCGTCGGGCTCGCCGCGGACCACTTCCGGTCCTACTCGGTCGTCGGCCTGCTCGCCGTCGTGGGGGTGCTCTTCGTCGCCGTGGCCTTCGGCGCCGGCCGCCTGCTGCGACCGGTGGTCCCGACGCCCGAGAAGCTGCTCACGTACGAGTGCGGTGTGGACCCCGTCGGAGAAGGCTGGGCACACACCCAGGTCCGCTACTACGTGTACGCGTTCCTCTACGTCGTCTTCGCGGTCGACTCGATCTTCCTCTTCCCCTGGGCCACGGTCTTCGCGGACCCTGGTTACGGGGCCACGACCCTCGTGGAGATGTTCGTCTTCCTCGGCTTCCTGGCCGTGGGTCTGTTGTACGCATACAAGAAGGGCGTCCTGTCGTGGACGTGAACCCCGCCGAACCCGTCCCCGTGCCGCTGCCCGAGCCCAAGAGGCTGGGCACGCTCGCACGCCTCGCCCCGGAGCCGATGAAGGTCGTCCTGAACTGGGGCCGCCGCTACTCGCTCTGGGTCTTCAACTTCGGCCTCGCCTGCTGCGCGATCGAGTTCATCGCCGCGTCGATGGCCCGCCACGACTTCATCCGGCTCGGCGTCATCCCGTTCGCGCCGGGCCCCCGCCAGGCCGACCTTATGGTCGTCTCCGGCACGGTGACCGACAAGATGGCGCCGGCCGTCAAGCGCCTGTACGAGCAGATGCCCGAGCCGAAGTACGTCATCTCCTTCGGCGCCTGCTCCAACTGCGGCGGCCCCTACTGGGACTCCTACTCCGTGACGAAGGGCGTCGACCAGATCATCCCCGTCGACGTCTACGTTCCCGGCTGCCCGCCGCGCCCCGAGGCGCTGCTCCAGGGGATTCTCAAGCTCCAGGAGAAGATCGCGCGGGAGTCCCTGGGGGAGCGGTACGCCGCTTCGCCCCGGCCGTCGACGGCCGCGCTGCGAAGCGGCCTGGTACGCCCGCCCGCCCCCTCCTCCGGCTCCGGCGCGGAGGAGGAATGATGACCGCGGTCGGCTGGCTGCCCGCCGGTGCCGAGGAACTCTTCGGCACGGACGCCACGGCAGCGGAGTCGTACGACCTGCTGACCGTCGACGTGCCGCCCGCGTCGTGGATCACCGCCCTGGAGACGGCGCGTGACCGGCTCGGCTGCACGTACTTCGACTGGCTCAGCGCGGTCGACGAACCGGGCACCGGGTTCCGCGTCGCGGCACACGTCGCCCGGCTCGGGCCGTTGCGCCGGCTGCTGGTGCGTACGACGGTGCCGCACGAGGCCCCGGTCCTGCCCAGCGCCGTGGGGGTGTACGCGGGTGCGGCCTGGCACGAGCGCGAGACCCACGAGATGTTCGGTGTCGCCTTCGAGGACCACCCCGCCCTCGACCACCTGCTCCTGCCGGACGGCTTCGAGGGCCACCCGCTGCGGAAGGACTTCGTCCTCGCCGCACGCGTCGCCAAGGCCTGGCCCGGGGCCAAGGAGCCCGGCGAGTCCGAGCACGGCGGTCCCCGTCGGCGCCAGATGCTGCCGCCGGGCGTGCCCGACCCCAACGAGTGGGGCCCGCTGAAGGGCCAGCTGCCTCCTTCCCCGGCCCGCCCGGCACGAGGCGCGGGGCGTGCGGCGGGGGAGCGACCGGCCCGTGCGGCAGGCGAACGGCCCGCCCGGCGGACCCGTACGGCCGCCGAGGGCTCCGTCGGCCAGCAGACGGAGCCGTCCGGTACCGAGACGCCGGCCGCGCCGCGCCGTTCCCGTACGGCGGCCGAGGGTTCGGCCGGCCAGTCCTCCCCGGGCGGCGAGCCGACGGCCGCACCGGCCCCGCGGCGGTCACGCAGCGCGAGCCAGGGCTCCGCGTCCCAGCGGGCGGCCGGTCCTACGGAAGGTCCTGCCGCCGACCCCGCCGACCCCGCCGACCCCGTCGGCCCCAGCACCGGGCCCGCCGGCGACGCGGCCGCCGGACGGCGGGACGGCGCCGGTACCGCCGGCCCCCGGCGTGCCCGGAGTGCGTCGCAGGGCTCGGCGAGCCAGCGGGGAGACTCGGGCGCAGGGCAGCCGGACGACGCGGGGCCCGGCAGCGGCCCCCGAAGCGGTGACGGGACCGACACCGCCTCTTCGCCCTCCGAGGAACCGGCCCGGAAGCCGGCGCCCTTGACACCGCGCGGCTCGGACGCCCCGTGGCACCACGCCCGCCCGGCGTTCGACGAGCCCGACGCCACCGGGGGGCCGGGAGCGCCCAAGGAGTCACCGGGCGCTTCGGACGGGCCGGAGGACCCCGGCGGGCCGCACATCCCCGAGGATCCGGACGCTTCCGCAGGGCCGGGAAGCCCCGAGAAGCCTCACACCCGTGAGGAGCCCGACACCTCCGAGGGGCCGGACACCTCCGAGGAGCCCGATACCTCCGAGGAGCCGGACACCTCCAACGGGGCGGACACTTCCGAGGCGTCCGACATCGCCGACGACGCCGACGTCCCCCGGAATCCCCCCGACTCTCCAGGAGGCCCGCAGTGAACGACGCGCTCGACGTCACCCTGCGCCTCCTGATCGTCTTCGTCGTCTTCCTCGCCTTCCCGCTGATCGTCGGCCAGACCGAGCACAAGGTGATGGCCCACATGCAGGGCCGGCTCGGCCCGATGTACGCGGGTGGCTTCCACGGCTGGGCCCAGCTGGTCGCGGACGGCGTGAAGTTCGCGCAGAAGGAGGACGTGGTCCCCGCCGACGCGGACCGCCGCATCTTCCAGCTCGCCCCGGCGGTGGCCCTGCTGCCGTACCTCCTGGTCCTCCTGGCCATTCCCGTCGGGCCCGGAGGGGGCGCGGTCGGTCAGGTCGTCGACGCGGGCGTCTTCTTCGTCCTCGCCGTCATGGGCGTGGGCATCCTCGGGTCGCTCATGGCCGGCTGGTCGTCGGCCAACAAGTTCTCCCTCCTGGGCGGTCTGCGCACCGCAGCCCAGCTCCTGGCGTACGAACTCCCGATGCTGCTGACCGCCGCCTCCGTGGCGATGGCGGCCGGCACGGTTTCGCTCGTCGGCATCCTCGACGCCTTCGAGTGGTGGTGGCTGCCCTGGCAGATCGTCGGCGCGATCGTCTTCTTCGTGGCCGGGCTGGCGGAACTGCAGCGGCCCCCGTTCGACATGCCGGTCGCCGACTCGGAGATCATCTTCGGCGCCTACACCGAGTACACCGGCCTGCGCTTCGCCCTGTTCCTCCTCGCCGAGTACGCCGGAATCGTCGTCCTGTGCGGTTTGACCACCGTCCTCTTCCTGGGCGGCTGGCACGGTCCCTGGGGCGCGGACGGCCTCGGCTGGGTGTGGACCCTGCTGAAGGCGGCCGTCCTCGCCTTCGTCGTGATCTGGCTGCGCGTGACCTACCCGCGCCTGCGCGAGGACCAGCTCCAGAGACTGTCCTGGACCCTCCTCGTCCCCCTTTCCCTCGCTCAGATCGCCCTCACCGGCATCGTCAAGGTGGTGATCGCGTAATGGCCCCCGTCCCCGGCAGCGGCCTGGCCAAGGGTCTGGCCGTCACCCTGCGCACGATGACGAAGAAGACCGTCACCGAGCAGTACCCGGACGCCCAGCCGGAGCTGCCGCCCCGGACCCGCGGCGTGATCGGCCTGTTCGAGGAGAACTGCACGGTCTGCATGCTGTGCGCCCGCGAGTGCCCCGACTGGTGCATCTACATCGACTCCCACAAGGAGACGGTTCCGGCGGCCACCCCCGGCGGACGCGACCGCAGCCGCAACGTCCTCGACCGTTTCGCCATCGACTTCGCGCTGTGCATGTACTGCGGTATCTGCATCGAGGTCTGTCCTTTCGACGCCCTGTTCTGGTCCCCGGAGTTCGAGTACGCCGAGACCGACATCCGCGACCTCACCCACGAGCGCGACAAGCTCCGCGAGTGGATGTGGACCGTGCCGGCCCCGCCCGCCCTTGACCCCGGCGCGGAGGAGCCCAAGGAACTCGCCGCCGCCCGCAAGACCGCCGACAAGCTGGCCGCGCAGCAGCAGCCGGACCAGCCGGACCGGCCGGGGCGGTCGGACCGGCCCGGGCAGGAGGACCGGACATGACCCTTGCCGCCGCATCCCACGGATTCCTCTCCCCGACCGGTGTCGAGATCGCCTTCCTCCTCGTCGGCCTGGTCACCTTCGGGGCCGCCGTCGTCACCGTGACCACCCGTCAGCTCGTTCACGCCGCGCTCTGGCTGGTGGTGGCCCTCGGCGGACTGGCCGTCGAATACCTGTTGCTCACCGCCGAGTTCATCGCCTGGGTCCAGGTCCTCATCTACGTCGGTGCCGTCGTCGTCCTCATCCTGTTCGGGCTGATGCTCACCAGGGCGCCCATCGGCCGGTCCCCGGACGCCGACTCCGGCAACCGCTGGGCCGCCCTCAGCGTGGCCGTGGCCTCCGCGGCGGCGCTGGTGTGGGTCGTCGTCGACGCCTTCCGCACCACCTGGATCGACCTGGACGGCCCGGCCGCCGGCTCCACCGCCGTCACCGGGGCGAGCCTCTTCCAGAACTGGGTCCTCCCCTTCGAGGCCCTCTCCGTCCTCCTCCTCGCCGCCCTGGTCGGCGCCATCGTCCTGTCCCGCAGGGCCAAGGCGGCCCGCGCGAGTGAAGCGTCCCGTGCGGGGTCGTCCCCGTCCGGTACCTCCCGGACGGGTGGTGTGCGCTGATGCACCTCGCCTATCCCGCCGTCCTCTCCGCCCTCCTCTTCTGCACGGGCCTCTACGGCGTCCTCGCCCGCCGCAACGCGATCCTGGTCCTGATGTCGGTCGAGCTGATGCTCAACGCCGTCAACCTCAACCTCGTCGCCTTCGACGTCTGGCTCAGCAAGGCCGCCGAAGAGACCCTGCACTCCGGACAGGCACTGACGCTGTTCACCATCGCCATCGCGGCCGCCGAGATCGGCATCGGCCTGGCGATCGTCCTCGCCGTCCACCGCAACCGCGGAACCTCGGACATCGACCGGCTCCGCGACACCGCCGAGGGCCACGAGCCGGACGGCCCCGACACCGACACCCCCGCGACCGGGACGGCCGCCGAGAAGGCTGAGGCCACCGCGTGACCACGACCACCCTCGCCGTACTCGTCCCCCTCCTTCCCTTCCTCGGGGCAGCCGCCGGTCTCCTGCTGGGCCGGTCGGCGCCCGGGTTCGTCCGTCCCCTCGCCGTCCTGCCGACGCTGGCGGCCCTCGTCCTCGCCGTGCTCGTCGCGGTCCGGCAGGGCGGCGGCCGGGCCGTCGACGCCGTCACGGAGCTGACGCCCACCGGTTCGGTCCCCGTCGAACTCGCCCTGCACATCGACGGCTTCGCCGCCCTCGTCGCCGTCCTGGTCGGCACCGTCGCCGCCTGCGTGCAGATCTACTCGACGGACTACCTGCGCGACGACCCGCGCTACGCCTCGTACGCCGCCCTCGTCTCCCTGTTCACCTCCGCCATGTTCCTCGTCGTCTACTCCGGCGACCTGATG
Organism: Streptomyces sp. NPDC093065; assembly: GCF_044754585.1. Taxonomy (NCBI): domain Bacteria; kingdom Bacillati; phylum Actinomycetota; class Actinomycetes; order Kitasatosporales; family Streptomycetaceae; genus Streptomyces; species Streptomyces sp. NPDC093065. The sequence goes on from NZ_JBIVPJ010000002.1 coordinate 210,018, forward strand.
GTGCTGCTGGTCGGCTGGGAAGTCATGGGCATCTGCTCGTACTTCCTGGTCGGCCACTACTGGGAGACCCCGGAGGCGCGTGCCGCCTCCCTCAAGGCCTTCCTGGTCACCAAGCTCGGCGACGTCCCCTTCCTGATCGGTCTGCTGGCGCTGGCCACCGAAGCCGGCTCCTTCCGCATCACCGAGATCCTCGGCGCGGTGGCCGACGGATCACTCGACCACCCGACGCTGATCGCCCTGCTCCTCCTGGCCGGTGTGGCGGGCAAGTCGGCGCAGTTCCCGCTGCACACCTGGCTCCCCGACGCGATGGCGGGCCCGACACCCGTCTCGGCGCTGATCCACGCCGCGACGATGGTCGCCGCCGGCGTGTACTTCGTCGCCCGGCTCCTTCCGCTCTTCGAGGCCTCGCGGGCCGCGATGGTCGTCCTCGCCGTCATGGCCGCCGTCACGATGGTCGGCTCCGCCCTCGCCGCCCTCGCCCAGGACGACATCAAACGCGTCCTGGCCTACTCGACGATCGGACAGCTCGGGTACATGACCGGCGCCCTCGCCACGGGCGACCGGGGTGCCGCCGTCTTCCACCTCCTGTCCCACGGCGCCTTCAAGGCGCTCCTGTTCCTCGCCGCCGGCGTGATCATCCACGCCGCCGGCACCAACTCGCTGGCCGCCATGTCCCGCATGCGGGGCCTGCGCGACCGCGTCCCGGACGCCTACTGGACGACGACCGTGGCACTGCTCGCGCTCGCCGCGATCCCGCCGTTCAGCGGCTTCTTCTCCAAGGAGTCCGTCCTGGGCGCCGCGGAGCACGTGGCCACCGGCCACACCGAGCACGCACCGGGCGCCGCTGGCTGGACCGTGCTCGTCGCCGGCCTGGTCACGGCCCTGCTCACCGCCGCCTACGCCACCCGCCTGTGGCTGCTGGCCTTCAACGGACGAGGCACCGAGGCCCCCGACCACGGCAGGCAGCCGGTGGTCATGAACGCCGTGCTCTGGGTGCTCGCCCTCCCCTCACTCGCGCTGGGCGGGCTCACCTTCCGGCTGCTGCCCGACTGGTTCGACGGCCACGACCTCACCCCGACCCTGACCACCTCCGTGCTCGGCACGGGAGTGGCCCTGGTGGGCGGCATCGTCACCTACGCCGCCTGGCGGCACACCACGGCCCTCGCGGGCCGCACTCCGCTGGGCGCGGTCGCGGCCCACCCCGAGGGCGACGCCGCCCTCGTGGAGGCCGAGGCCATCGCCAGCCACCGGCCCGCCTACGGAGACCTCGCCTCCGCGCCCGACCCGTCCGATCCGGGACGTCTCCTGCTGGGCCCGGTGCACCGGCACGCGGCCGTCGGCTTCCACCTGGACGCGGTGTACACGGCCCTCTTCGTCCGTCCGGTCCGGGCCGGAGCGAGCCTCGTCCGGTTCCTCGACCGCGAGGTCGTCGACACCTACGTACGCGCGGCGGGTGCGTTGCCCCGCTTGCTCGGGGCCGCCGTACGACGTGCCCAGACCGGCAATGTGCAGACCTATGTGAGCGCGCTGCTCGCCGGCACCGTCCTCCTCGCGGTCGCCGCCGTCCTCGTCGCCACGGGAGCGTGAGCAGGCGTGATCGATATCAACGAGTCCGTGATGCAGGTCCTTCTCGCGTTCCTCGTCGTCGGCCCGCTTCTCGGCGCCGCCGCGGCTCTGCTCCCTGCCCCGCCCGGGCTGAAGGGGAAGTCGCCCGACCAGGCCGTGCTCCGGCACGGTGTCACCGTCACCGGCGCCGTCCTCGTAGCGGCGATCGTCCTCGTGCTCGGCTTCGACCACGACCATCCGTCGAAGATGCAGGCCAGCACGGACATCAGCTGGATCCCCGCACTCGACGTACGCATCCACCTCGGCATCGACGGCATCTCCCTCCCCCTGCTCGTCCTGACCGCGCTGCTGACCTTCCTCTGCGCGCTCTACTCGTACTTCAAGCAGCGACACGAACGGCTGACGCCGCGGGCTTCGGGCCCGAGCCCGAAGGCGTTCGTCGCGCTGCTGCTCGTCCTGGAGTCCGGCACCCTCGCGACCTTCGCCGTCCTCGATCTGGTCCTGTTCTTCCTCGCCTTCGAGATGGTCCTCATCCCGATGTACTTCCTCATCGCCCGCTGGGGCGGCGAGGGACGGGCCGGGGCCGCCTGGAAGTTCATCCTCTTCACGCTCCTCGGCTCCGTCGTCATGCTGCTCGGCCTGCTCCTGATCGGACTCACGGCGGGCACATTCGACATGGTGGCACTCGCCACTGACAACGGCCGGTCGCTGACCACATCCGTGCAGGTCATCGCCGTTCTGGCGATCGGGATCGGGCTCGCCGTCAAGACCCCGATGTGGCCACTGCACAGCTGGCTGCCGGACGCCCACACCGCCGCGCCGACCGTGGGCTCGGTCCTGCTGGCCGGCGTCCTGCTGAAGATGGGCACGTACGGGTTCGTCCGCATCCTGCTGCCGGTGGCGCCGGACGGCTTCCGCACCTTCGCGCCCTACCTCGCCGCCTTCGCCGTGGTCGGCATCATCTACGGCTCCCTGGCCTGCCTGGCCCTCGCGAGAAGGGGCGCGAAGGGCGACCTCAAGCGCCTCATCGCCTACTCCTCCGTCGGCCACATGGGCTTCGTTCTGCTGGGTGTCGCGACCATGACCCCGACCGGCGTGAACGGCGCGCTCTTCGCCAACATCGCCCACGGCCTGATCACCGGCCTGCTCTTCTTCGTCGTCGGCGCGCTCAAGGACCGCACCGGAACCACCGACCTCGACACCCTCGCCGAGGAGTCCGGGCACGCCCTCTACGGCAAGGCGCCGCGCCTCGGCGGACTGCTGGCCTTCGCCGCGGTCGCGTCGCTGGGCCTGCCGGGCCTGGCCGGGTTCTGGGGCGAGATGCTCGCCCTGTTCGGCGCCTTCGACCCGCACGACGACCTCAGCCGCCCCGCCTTCCTCACCTTCATGTCGATCGCCGCCTTCGGCACCCTGCTGACCGCCGCGTACATGCTGATCGTGGTCCGCCGCGTCTGCATGGGCGCCGTACCGCAGGAGGCGCCGCAGCCGCGGATCGCCGACGTGCGCACGTACGAGTTCGCCGCCTGGGCACCGCTCGTCGCCCTCACCGTCGTCGCCGGACTGTGGCCCAGGACCCTCCTCGGGCTGACCGACCCGGCCGTGCAGCAGCTCCTCTCAGGAGGCACCCGATGAGCTTGTCGGCCCAGCCCTTCGCCGACGCGGCCCTGGCGCAGCCGCTGGCCGAGAACCTCGTCCAGTCCGTCGACTGGCCGGCCATCGCGCCGCCCACCATCACGGCGGTCGTCGGGCTCGTCGTCCTCGTCACCGACCTGTTCGTCAAGGACGCCCGCAAGTCCCTGCTCGGCTGGATCGCGGTCGCCGGACTCGCCGCCTCCGCCCTCACGCTGCTGCCCCTGGTGAACGACGACCGCTCGACGTTCTGCCAGAACGGCGAACCCGGCGTCTGCAGCTACACCGCGGACACCTTCACCCTCGCCATCCAGTTCCTGGTCCTCGGCGGCGCCCTGCTGACCGCCCTCCTGTCGGTCACCGCCGTGAAGGACGCCGACCGGGGACTGCCCGAGGGCGAGTTCTGGTTCCTGCTGCTCTCCTCCGCGGCCGGCGCCGCCCTCCTGCCCGCCTCCCGCGACCTCGCGACGCTGATCGTCGCCCTGGAGGTCGCCTCCCTGCCCGCCTTCGCCCTCGTCGGTCTCCGGCAGGGCGACCGCAGGTCCTCCGAAGCGGCCCTGAAGTTCTTCCTGTCCTCGGTCACCGCGACCGCGGTCAGCCTCATGGGCATCAGCTTCGTCTACGCCACCACCGGCACCCTCTACCTCACCCAGGTGGCCGAGCGCATCCAGCACGTCGACGGGCAGTTCACCACCCTCGCCCAGACCGGCGTCGTCCTCACCCTCGTCGGCTTCGCCTTCAAGACGGCCGCGGTGCCCTTCCACTTCTGGGTGCCCGACACCTACGTGGGTGCGCCCCTGCCGATCGCGGCCTACCTGTCCGTGGTGGGCAAGGCGGTCGGCTTCGGCGGCCTCATCCTCGTCACGGTCGTCGCCCTGCCGTCCTACGCCGACGTCTGGGGCCCCGCCCTCGCGGCGCTCGCCGCGCTCACCATGACCGTCGGCAACGTCGGAGCGCTCCGGCAGCAGGCCACGCGCGCGTACAGCGCGGTACGTCTGCTCGCCTGGTCGTCCGTCGGACAGGCCGGCTATCTCCTGGTGCCGATCGCCGCCGCCGCGTACTCCGACGACCCCGAACGCGCGATCGGCTCCACCGTCGCCTACGCGCTCATGTACGCCGCGGTGAACCTCGGCGCCTTCGCGGTGGCCGCGCTCGTGGGCCGCACGAGGTCCCTGAACCGCGTGGCGGACTACCGCGGTCTGTACTCCTCCAACCCGCTCACCGCCCTGGTCCTGGCGTTCTTCCTGCTCTGCCTCGCCGGGCTGCCGCCCGGCATCATCGGCCTGTTCGCCAAGGTCACGGTGTTCTCCGCGGCCGTCGACGCCGGACTCGGCTGGCTGGCCGTCGTCATGGCCGTCAACGTCGTGATCGCGCTCTTCTACTACCTCCAATGGACGGCTCTGCTGTTCCGGGACCCCGAGGACGCGCCCGCCGGCCACCGCGCCCCCGCCCCCCTCACGGCCGCGATCGCCGTGACCGCGGTCCTCGCCGTCGCCCTCTCCGGAGCACCCCAGCTGATCCTGCGTTTCGCCGACACCGGGCTCTTCTGAGCGCAGCCCCGAGGCACGGGCGCGTGCGGCACCCGGCCTCCACGCGCGTGTGCCCCCCACCACGGCGGTCACCCGTACGGACCACACACGTCGCGCCGGGCACCGGGGAACTGGTGGCCTTCGCCTGGCGTTGACCAGTACGGAAGGGTCCACTGGACGTGTCACCACGGCACCGGTGGCATCGGAGACCAGGAAGCAACCACAGCGAGCGAGACCAGCAAGCAAAGGGTTCCCCTGCTGCACCACTTGGAGGGCGTACCGTGCACCGCCGGCACAACGGGCTCAGGACCGCAGTACTCCTCGGGGGACTGTCCGCGCTCATCATCGTCATCGGCAGCTTCTTCGGCCGAGCGGGGCTCGTCGTCGCCGTCCTCGTCGCCCTGGGCACCAACGCGTACGCGTACTGGAACAGCGACAAACTCGCCCTCCGCGCGATGCGCGCCCGGCCGGTCAGCGAGTTCGAGGCCCCGGCGCTGTACCGCATGGTCCGCGAGCTCTCCACCCAGGCCCGCCAGCCGATGCCCCGCCTGTACATCTCACCGACGGAGGCACCGAACGCCTTCGCGACCGGCCGCAATCCGCGCAACGCGGCCGTGTGCTGCACCGAGGGCATCATGCGCCTGCTCGACGAGCGCGAACTCCGGGGCGTCATCGGGCACGAACTCAGCCACGTCTACAACCGCGACATCCTGATCTCCTCCGTCGCCGGAGCCCTCGCCTCCGTGATCATGTTCCTCGTCAACTTCGCCTGGCTGATCCCCGTCGGCCGGTCCAACGACGACGACGGACCCGGTCTGCTGGGCATGCTCCTCATCATGCTGCTCGGACCACTCGCCGCCACCGTCATCCAACTGGCCATCAGCCGCTCGCGGGAGTACGAGGCCGACGCCTCCGGCGCCCAGCTGACCGGCGACCCGCTCGCCCTGGCCGGCGCCCTGCGCAAACTGGAACTCGGCACCAAGCAGCTCCCGCTCCCCCCGGAGCCCCGTCTCGAGACCGCCGGCCACATGATGATCGCCAACCCCTTCCGCCCGGGGCAGGGACTGTCGAAGATGTTCTCCACCCACCCGCCGATGGCGGAGCGAATCGCCCGACTCGAAAAGATGGCAGGTCGTCAGCAGTGAAGACCATCCTCAACGTCATTTGGCTCGTACTCAGCGGCTTCTGGCTGTTCCTCGGCTACCTGTTCGCGGGCGCGCTGCTCTGCATCACGGTCATCGGAATCCCCTTCGGCATCGCGGCGTTCCGTATCGGTGTCTACGCCCTGTGGCCCTTCGGGTACACGACGGTCGAGCGCCGCGACGCCGGGGCACCCTCCTGCATCGGAAACGTGCTGTGGCTCGTCCTCGCGGGCTGGTGGCTGGCCCTCGGCCACATCGTCACCGGCATCGCGCTGTGCGTCACGGTCATCGGCATCCCGCTCGGCATCGCCAACTTCAAGCTGATCCCGGTCTCCCTGCTCCCGCTGGGACGCGAGATCGTGCGCACGGACCAGCCCTTCACGGCGGGAACGACACAGCGGACCGGCTGGTAAGGACCGCAAAGGGCTCCGCGGCAGCCCAGGTTGTCCACAACATCCGGGTTGTCCACAGACCCGCCCCGATGTCGGTGGCGGCCCGCATCATGAACCCATGACCGAGATCGAGCAGTTGCTGCACCGGGTGGCCGCCAAGGCGCGGAAGGCTCCCCCGTGGGGCTGGGCCTCCCTTCCCGCCCCCGTGGACGGGGCGGCACCGGCCCGCGCCGAGGCCGCTCTGGGCTTTCCTCTCCCCGCACTGCTCGCCGAGCTGTACCTGCGTATAGGGGACGGCGGATTCGGCCCGGAATACGGTCTGCTGCCCCTGCTCGACAGCCCGCCCTCGGGAGAGCCCGCCGCCGTCGCCCAGTACCTCGCCAACCGCGAGAGCGGCGCGAAGGACCCCGACTGGCCCTGGCCCGAGGGCGTCCTGCCGATATCCCACTGGGGCTGCGCGATGTACGCGTGCGTCGACTGCCGCTCCCCGCAGGCCACGGTGCTCCTCTTCGAGCCCAACGCCGGCGACGCCGACCACGCCTGGTACGTCGACGCCCCGAGCCTCACCGACTGGCTGCGCACCTGGGTCGACGGCACGGGCTGGTACGAGGAGACCAACGAGGGTCCGGAACCGACCCCGTGGACCGACTTCCCCATACGTACCGGGAGAGGGCCCGGTACCCGGTAGCCGTTCGCCTGCCGCGGCACCTGCTGCCCCGCACCGACGACGACCGAGCTCACCGGCAGCGAGAAAGCGGGCACCGCACACCCGGCCCGGCCGCACCGTGCTGGTCAACGCAACCATCGAGTGCGGTCGCAACGTCCTGTTCGCCGAGAGGACATGAACATCGCGGAGGGCCGAGCTCACAGCACTGCCACAGTGTGGGCGCGGCAAGAAAGGGCAGGGTCACGGCATGACCGTCATCAGCTGGATCATCCTCGGACTGCTGGCCGGAGCCATCGCCAAGTTCCTGCTGCCGGGCCGCGACCCCGGAGGGTTCATCGGCACCACCCTCATCGGCATCGCGGGCGCGTTCATCGGCGGCTGGATATCGGCCCGCTGGCTGGACCACCCGATCAGCAAGGACTTCTACGACGGCGCGACCTGGGCCGCGGCGATCGGCGGTTCACTGGTGCTCCTGGTCGCCTACCGGCTCCTGTTCGGCAACTCGCGGAACTGAACACGCGCGGACCGGACGAGGCAGGACGGGAAGGGGTGGGCACCGCCGGGTGCCCACCCCTTCCCGTCGTCGGAGGCATGCTTTCCTCCCCCGCGTAGCCGGCTCAGCAGATCACCGGTAGTTCACGAACTGCAGCGCGAAGTCGAAGTCCCGGCCCTTCACCAGGGCGATCACGGTCTGCAGATCGTCCCGGCTCTTCGAGGAGACCCGCAGCTCCTCGCCCTGCACCTGGGCCTTCACGCCCTTGGGGCCCTCGTCGCGGATGAGCTTGGCCACCTTCTTCGCGTTCTCCTGGGAGATGCCCTCCTCGATCGACGCGAAGATCTTGTACTCCTTGCCGGAGAGCTGGGGCTCGCCCGCGTCCAGAGCCTTGAGCGAGATGCCGCGCTTGATCAGCTTGGACTGGAAGACGTCGAGGATCGCGTTCACCCGGTCCTCGGAGTTGGCCTCCATGAGGATCTTCTCCCCGGACCACGAGATCGAGGCCCCCACGCCCTTGAAGTCGTAGCGCTGCGAGATCTCCTTGGCGGCCTGGTTGAGGGCGTTGTCGACCTCCTGCCGCTCGACCTTCGAGACGATGTCGAAACTGGAGTCGGCCATGTCCTGTGGCTCCTTGTATTGGGTGCGTATCGGGTCCGTACCGGCATATGTCGACGGCCGCCGGTCCCGGCAGGGTCCTCGGCCGCATCCGGACAAGCCTAGCCACCCGCCGCGTCCCGAGCGGCGATCAATCGGGTGGCGAAGCACCCCTCCGCATCAGGTATTGTTTACGTCGTTGCCACGGAGCACCGCCCAAAAGCGGTTCGCCGGGCAGCGAACCCCGGCGGTGTGCCCGAGCGGCCAAAGGGAGCAGACTGTAAATCTGCCGGCTCAGCCTTCCCAGGTTCGAATCCTGGCGCCGCCACACGGGAACGAAAGGGCCCCGTGACCTGCATGAACAGCAGGTCGCGGGGCCCTTCGTCATGTGCGGGTACGGACATGCGGCCCGTGGGGCGGCTCTGGGATCGCGGCCGGCGGGCAGACTGGGGCCATGGCCCCGTCCTCCCGTCGCAGAACCTGCCCCGAGTGCCGTCGCGAGATCGCCGTGGTCGCGGGGCGGTACGCGCGCCACGACCCGCCCGGCGCGCGGGAGAGCGGTGAGCTCGTGTCCTGTCCCGGTTCGCGCCGGTCGGCACAACTCGGGGCGGCGCAGCCGTCCTTGGACGGGTACGTCGTCCCCGAATTCCCCGGACAGCTGCCCCTCTTCTGACCGCTGGGTCGCCGGACGCCAGCAGCCCCGCGCCCGCGGGCGTCGCGCCGTGCCTCAGTTCCCGGCCACCGACTTCACCGCCACCGACACGGGCGCCGAGCCGCTGATCAGCTCCAGGGTCAGGCCGTTCGTGGCCGGGGTGTCGACCAGTTCCGCGAGCACCGCTGCGACGTCGTCGCGCGGGACCGGGCCGCGGCCGGTGTGCGCCTCCAGACGTACGAGGCCCGTGCCCGCGTCGTCCGTCAGGGCGCCGGGGCGCAGGATCGTCCAGTCCAAGGCGTCCAGTGAGCTGACGTACGCGTCGGCCTCGCCCTTGGCGCGGAGGTAGACGTCGAAGATCTCGTCGCCCTGGTGCCGGGGGTCGGCGCCCATGGACGACACGACCAGGAAGCGCCGCACGCCCGCCCGGACCGCCGCGTCGGCGAAGAGGACCGCCGCCGCCTTGTCCACCGTGTCCTTGCGGGCCGCCCCGCTGCCGGGGCCGGCGCCCGCCGCGAAGACCACCGCGTCCGCGCCCCGCAGCCGCTCCGCCACTTCGCCGACCGAGGCCGACTCCAGGTCCAGCACGACCGGTTCGGCCCCCGCCGCACGCAGATCGTCGGCCTGCTCCGCCTTGCGGACGATGCCCGCCACCTCGTCCCCGCGCGCGGCGAGCAACCGCTCCAGCCGCAGCGCGATCTGACCATGACCACCAGCGATGACAATGCGCATGTCTTCGACCGTACGCCCCGACGACCGCCCCCGCCGCACGACTTCGCCGCCCCGCCCCACGACTTCGCCGCCCGGCGCCGCGCGTGATCGCCGCCCGCCGCCCCGGTCCGCCGCCCCGGTTCGTCCCCGACTCTCGTCAGGTTCTCAGGCCATGTCCCCACGTCCGTCGGGCCCGCCGTGCCCGTCCCGTCCTCCGCGCCCGCCACGCCCCTGCCGCGGCAGCCCCAGGTCGGACGCGGCGGAGGAGTCGCCGTACTCCCGTACCGCGCTGGTCCGCGCCACCACGCGCCCCCGGTGCACCACGATCCGGCTGTACGCCAGCGACAGCGCCCCCGCCAGCCGGTCCCCGCGTACGGCGAGGAGTTCGGCCGGGAAGCCCGCCTCCACCCGTACCTCGGGCAGCCCGAGGGCCGACCGAGCCGCCGCGCCGACCGCGTCGTACGCCTCCTCGGGGCGCAGTCCGTGCCGCGAGGCCAGCAGGTGGGCGGCCTCCAGGGGGTCGCCCCGCCCGACCGGGTTGGACACGTCCCGCAGTGCGCCGCTCCCGGCGGTGACCCGTACCCCGGCCGCCCGCAGCAGCCGTACGGGAGCCGTGCCGTCGGGGTGGTCCGAGGCCCCGCAGGCGCCCTGCGGCAGGCAGACCACCGTCACTCCGGCCGCCGCGAGCTGGTCCGCGGCCCGGGAGACCACCTCGGCGGGGAGCCGGCCCAGGCCGTCGCAGGGACCGACGGCCACGCCGGGGCGCAGCCCTCCCGCCATGGCCGCCAGGCGTGCCAGCCGCGCCGGATCGGCGGCGTCGGTGTGCAGGTCGACCGGGCAGCCGTGCTCGGCGGCGACCTCCAGGACGGCCTCCACGTACCCGGTCGGGTCGGGGTCCAGGTCCGGGCACCCGCCCACCACGTCCGCGCCCATCTTGACCGCGTCACGCAGCATCGCCAGGCCGTCGGCACCGGCCACCCCGGTGAGCACCCTCGGCATCGCCACCGCGGTCAGTTCGGCGAGCCCGCGCAGCGAGCGCCGGGTCCGCAGTACGGCGGTCAGCGCGCCGAGGCCCGCGACGTCGCCCACCCGCACGTGTGCCCGCAGCGCGGTGGCGCCGTGTCCCAGCTGGAGCAGGGCCGCCTCGGTGGCCCGGCGCTGGACGTCCTCGGGATCGTAGGACACGGGGCCGGGGACGTCGGCCGTGAGCGCCGTGTCGGCGTGGACGTGCGGATCGGCGGGGGCGGGGAGCAGCAGGTAGCCGTCCAGGTCCAGGTGACCGCCCCTGTCCAGCCGGCCGTCGGGGCCGGGTACGCGTCGCGGGGTCAGGCTGCCGGCCGTGCCGACCGCCTCGATGCGCCCGCCGTGGAGCCGTACGTCCACGGTCCGGCCGTCGGTGAGCCGAGCCCCGGAGAGCAGGAGCGAGCCGCGGTCGGCGGGGCCCGAGGGGGAGGGCGAGTGGGGCTGCTGCGGCTGGCTGTCGGGCATCGCGCTCCTCTGGGCTAGGGGCTGCGCAGTGGGGGACGCATGATCACGCAGAGTGAGTCGAGCCTAGGACGGTGATCAGTCCGTGGCGCGGAGGAGCGCAATAGTCGTACCGGTGCCGTCCGCGCGCCCGGGATCGCCCCGCAGCGGGTGGGACGGGACGGGGCAGGGTCGGCGAAACGGATTTGGGCGAACGGCGGGCGACCGTGTAATGTCTTCATCGCTCGCCCCAATAGCTCAGTCGGCAGAGCGTCTCCATGGTAAGGAGAAGGTCAACGGTTCGATTCCGTTTTGGGGCTCTGGTGTGAAAGGTTCCCGTCGCGAGGCGGGGTCCGATCGCATCACAGCGGTGTAGCTCAGTCGGTAGAGCAAGCGGCTCATAATCGCTGTGTCACCGGTTCAAGTCCGGTCACCGCTACTCTCAGTAGCCGATTGCGGGGTCGGTCCTTCAATCGGCTACTCTTTCCTGCGTTAATACCATCAATCCGTTCGTCAAGGAGCACTCACGTGGCTGCCACCGACGTCCGCCCGAAGATCACGCTGGCCTGCGTGGAGTGCAAGGAGCGGAACTACATCACCAAGAAGAACCGGCGTAACAACCCGGACCGACTGGAGATGAAGAAGCACTGCCCGCGTTGCAACGCGCACACCGCGCACCGCGAGACGCGATAAATCAGGCTCGTACACGAGGCCGTCCCCGAAGCTTGGGGGCGGCCTCGTGTCGTTGTGCAGGCAGGCACTCGTCGGCACAGCCGCTCGTTGTCACAGATACGAAGAGCAGCAGCAGGAGGTTGCGAGCCCATGGCGCTCGACCAGTCGTTCGTGGGGCGGAGTTATCCGCCGACCGCGCCCTATGAGGTGGGCCGGGAAAAGATCCGCGAGTTCGCGGAGGCGGTGGGGGACGCCAATCCGGCGTACACCGACGCGGAGGCGGCGAAGGCGCTCGGCCATCCGGATGTGATCGCTCCGCCGACCTTCGTGTTCTCGATCACGTTCAAGGCGGCCGGTCAGGTCGTCGAGGACCCGCAGCTCGGGCTGGACTACAGCCGGGTGGTGCACGGCGACCAGAAGTTCGCCTACGTCCGCCCGGTGCGGGCCGGTGACCGGCTCACCGTCACCTCGACCATCGAGGCGATCAAGTCGCTGGCCGGCAACGACATCCTGGACATCCGCGGCGAGGTCCACGACGAGGCCGGCGAACACGTCGTGACCGCCTGGACCAAGCTCGTGGCCCGCGCGGCCGAGGAGGCGTGAGCACCCCATGACGGATCCCATGACGGCCTCCGTGCCCGGTTCCGTGACCGACTCCGCGAACTCCGCGGCGAACTCCGTCGCGGCCCCTGCGGCGGTGAAGATCGCGTACAGCGACGTCGAGGTCGGGACCGAACTGCCCGCACGGAGCTTCCCCGTGGACCGCGCGGCGCTCGTGCGGTACGCGGGCGCCTCCGGCGACTTCAACCCGATCCACTGGAACGAGAAGTTCGCCAAGGAGGTGGGCCTGCCGGACGTCATCGCGCACGGCATGTTCACCATGGCCGAGGCCATCCGCGTCGTCACCGACTGGACCGGCGACCCGGGCGCGGTCGTGGAGTACGGCGTCCGCTTCACCCGCCCCGTCGTCGTCCCGAACGACGACCGGGGCGCCGTGATCGAGGTCAGCGGCAAGGTGGCGGCCAAGCTCGACGACAACACCGTCCGCGTCGACCTCACGGCCACCAGCGCCGGCCAGAAGGTCCTCGGCATGTCGAGGGCGGTCGTACGACTGGGCTGACGGGTCGGCCCCCCCGGGCCCGCAGCCGCTCCGGCCTGCCCTGACCGACTCGGCCGGGGCAGGCCGGACCCGGCCGGGGCAGACCAGTCCGTCCGGGGGAGCGGGTCAGTGGGTGCCGGCGCGTACCGCCGTGGTCGCCAGCGTCGTGTACTGCATCGTGAAGTGGCCGCCCAGAGCGTCGACGGCGCGGCCGACCGCGCTCAGTACGGCGGCCTGTTGATCGGGGCGGAGCCGGGTGAGGCCGCCGGTGGTGGGGAGCAGATCCAGCCACTGGTCGCGGGTGTACGACCGCTCCCAGTCGAATCGCCACTGCTCCGGTTCGTCGAACCGCCCGGACTCGCGGATGCGGTCGGCGAACTGCGCGTAGCCCGCCTGGTACATCTCGAGCGGACGTCGCGCCGGCTGATCGCTGAACGGAGATTCGGGTGCCGCCCGACGGTAGGCGGCCGCGAACGGCTCGGCCACCTCGGCCGGCGGTTCGAACACGTGCCCGAAGATCGCCAGGCGCCCGTCAGGTCGCAGCACCTGGGCCGCCTTCGCGTCACCGGCGGCCGGGTCCACCCAGTGCCACGACTGGGCGGCGATCACCGCGTCGAAGGCTCGGCCGCCCGGCTCCCAGGCCTCGAAGGCCGCCACCTCGACCGGCAGCCCGCGGGCCCGGGCGAAGCCGGCCATCCGCGCGTCCGGCTCCACACCGAGCACGGCGCAACCGGCGGCCTGGAACTGGCGGGCCGCGATGCCCGTGCCGCAGCCGACGTCGAGGAAGTCGGACCCGGGGCTCCCCGCGACGACCCGCGTCACCAGGTCGTCGGGGTAGGCCGGTCGGGCCCGGTCGTAGCGCCGCGCGTCGGCGCCGAAGGACTCGGCCGTCCGCCGGGCCTGATGCGGTGACGTCGGTTCCGGCTGTTCGGGCTGTTCCGGCGAGGATAGAGTGGGCATGCGTTCACTTTAGTGGGCGAGTGCCCACAAGCCAATGGGCAGCCGATGAGCAAGCGTGTGAGAGAGGAACCGCAAGTGCCGACCGGAGTGCACCTTCGCGATGCGCGGCAGCAGCTGTTCGACGCCGCCGAACGCGTGCTCCTGCGCGACGGCCCGAACGGGCTGACCAGCCGGGCCGTCACGGACGAGGCGGGCTGCGCCAAAGGCGTCCTGCACCGGCACTTCACGGACTTCGACGCCTTTCTCGTCGAACTCGTGCTCGACCGGGCCGCGCAGCTCGACACGCAGGCGCTGGCGCTGAGGGAGGCCGTCGGTCACGGCACCGTGGCCGGCAATCTCACCGGCGCGCTGATCGCCCTGTTCGGGCCGGTCCCCGTGGCGATCATTCCGCTCGTCACCTTCCGGGACGAGCTGCGAGCGCGGCTGCGGCAGGCCGTGCCCGGTGGCGGCATCGCGATCCTCGCCCAAGTCACGGCCGCGGTCTCCGCCTACCTGTCCGAAGAGCGTGCGAGGGGTCGCATCTCGGCCGACGCCGACATCGACTCACTCACCCTCTCCCTCGTCGGCGGGGGTCATCTCCTGTTCGCGGACCGCGACCCGGGCCGTCCGCCGGCCGCGGCGGCCGTCGGCAAGCTGGTCGACACGGTGATCGCCGACGTCGTACAGCGGCGCCCGCGCTGACGCGTCGTCGCCCGCCGGGCGGACGTATCGCCCTTGACGTAGTTAGTGATTGAGTACTAACTTCCTCTCATGGTCAGGATGAGCGCAGAGGAACGGCGTGAAAGCGTCATCCGCGCGGCGACGAGCGAGTTCGCCCGTGGCGGCTATCACGGCACGTCCACGGAGGACATCGCCAAGCGCGTGGGTGTTTCGCAGCCGTACCTCTTCCGGCTCTTCCCGGGCAAGAAGGCGATCTTCCTCGCGGTGGCGGAACGCTGCCTCCGGGACACTCGCGAGGTCTTCGAGAAGGCGTCCGAGGGTCTGCGCGGCGAAGAAGCCCGGCACGCCATGGCCGAGGCCTACTCGCGGCTGATCGCGGACCACCCCGAGAAGCTCCAGATGCAGTTGCAGGTGTACGTCACCGTCGCCGCCGCCGAGGCGGCCGGGGACCACGAGTTCGGCGAGATGGTCCGCAAGGGCTGGCTCGAAATCCGGGACACCGTGCACCTGCCTCTGGGGGCCGACGTCGGCGAGACGACGACCTTCCTGGCGTACGGCATGCTGATCAACACCCTGGTCGGTATGGGGTTCCCGCCGGGGCACCGCGTCTACGGCGGCATCTACGAGTCGGGGCAGGCCAAGCCGGGCCAGGAAGACGCGGACACGTAGGAGAACGCGGGCGGCACGCGGAGCGGTGGCCGTCGGCCGCTTCCGCATGCCCCGCAAAGTTAGTCATCAATTACTAATTGAATCCACGTCGAGTGCACACCCTCTGGGGGAGAGATGTCACAGCACGGAGCACGTCAGAACGCACGGGGCGGGGGAGCGGTCTGGGCCCTCGTCATCACCAGCGTCGCCGGTTTCATGGCGGCCCTGGACAATCTCGTCGTCACCACCGCCCTGCCCTCCATCCGTGAAGACCTGGGCGGCGCGCTGCACGACCTGGAATGGACCGTGAGCGCCTACACGCTCACCTTCGCCGTCCTCCTGATGTTCGGTGCGGCCCTCGGTGACCGCTTCGGCCGCCGCAGGCTCTTCCTCGTCGGCCTCACCGTCTTCACCGGGGCCTCCGCGGCCGCGGCCCTGTCGCCCGGCATCGACTCGCTCATCGCCGCCCGAGCGGTGCAGGGCGTGGGCGCGGCGATCATGATGCCGCTGACGCTGACCCTGCTCACGGCCGCGGTACCCGCCGAACGCCGCGGAATGGCGTACGGCATCTGGGGTGCGGTCAACGGACTCGCCGTGGCCTCCGGGCCACTGGTCGGCGGCAGCCTCACCGAGCACATCTCGTGGCAGTTCATCTTCTGGCTGAACGTCCCGCTGGGCCTGGCCCTGCTGCCCCTCGCCCGCCTCCGCCTCGCCGAGTCGCACGGCACCGGCGCCCCGCTCGACATACCCGGCACCCTGCTCGCCAGCGGCGGACTCTTCGGCATCGTCTACGGCCTGGTCCGCGGACCCGTCGACGGCTGGACCGGCACCGTGGTGCTGACCGCTCTGTTCGCGGGGGCCGCGCTCCTCGTCGGCTTCGTCCTCTACAGCACCCGGGCCAAGAACCCGATGCTCCCCATGCGGCTGTTCCGCTCCCGTGCCTTCTCCGGCATCAACGCGGCGAGTCTGCTGATGTTCCTGGGGATGTTCGGCTCGATCTTCCTGCTCAGCCAGTACATGCAGGGCGTGCTCGGCTACTCGCCGACCGAGGCGGGCCTGCGCATGCTGCCCTGGACCGGCATGCCGATGCTGGTCGCGCCGATCGCCGGCATCCTCTCGGACCGGCTCGGAGGCCGCCCGGTCGTCGCGACCGGACTCTTCCTCCAGGCGGCCGGCCTCGGTTACCTGGCCTACGTGATCACGGCCGACGCCTCCTACGCCGTCCAGCTGCCCGGTCTGATCATCAGCGGGATCGGTATGGCCCTCTACTTCGCCCCCGCCTCCGCGCTGGTGATGTCCAGCGTCGCCGCGAAGGAGCAGGGCATCGCGTCCGGCGCCAACAACGCACTGCGCGAGGTGGGCGGCGCGCTCGGCATCGCGGTCATGTCGTCGATCTTCGCGGCGCAGGGCGGTTACGAGTCCGCGCAGTCCTTCGTCGACGGACTGCGGCCGGCGGTGGCGGTGGGCGCCGGGATGGTGGCCCTCGGCGGTGTCGCGGTCCTGCTGATCCCGGCCCGCCGGACCGGAGGCGCCGGCCCCGCGGCCGGACCGGACGCCGAGCCGGGCACCGTCCCGGTCCCCGAGCCTGAGCTCGCCACGGCGCCGTCCGCGCCCTGACCCAAGAACGCGCGACGCACGGCACGCAGCGCACGGCACGCAGCGCACGGCACGCAGTACACGCCACGACGCACACGGCACGAACCGCACGACACAGAACGCACAGGACACAGAACGCACACGACACGAGAGGAGTACGTCATGCCCTCCCTTCCCTGGACGGTGCCGAACCGGCCGCCGCGGGCCACCGAGGTCCACGTCTTCGCCTCCCGCTTCGAGACCCGCACCCTGTGGGGAGCGCTCAAGTTCCTCGCGCGCACGCCGGGCGTGTGGCGGCAGGTCAGGAGCGCCCCGGGAGCGTACGGCGCCTCCCTGAAGGCGGAACCGTTCAAGCGGACCTTCTGGACGCTCTCCGCCTGGGAGTCGCCCGAGGCCCTCAAGACCTTCGCCCGCTCCGGCACCCACGCGCCGGCCTCCCGCGGGCTGTCGGCGCAGATGAGGGGGTCGAAGTTCGCCTCCTGGCCGGCGTCGAGCGGCGAGCTTCCGGTTGACTGGGCGGAGGTCCGCAAACGCCTGGCATGAGGCGCATCCGGGCACCGGCCCGGCGTGCACCGGAGCACGCGCCCGGCAACGCCCCGGCCTCCGGTCCGGGGCGTTCCCGTGTTTCCCTCCGCCCCGGCCCGCCGGTGCCGTCTCGTAGTCTTGAGCGCGTGCAGGAACTCCACGACGCCCCCCTCGCCCCGCTGACCACCTTCCGCCTGGGCGGCCCCGCGACCCGGCTGGTCACGGCCACGACCGACGCCGAGGTGATCGCCGCCGTCCGCGAGGCCGACGACACCGGGACCCCGCTGCTGCTCATCGGCGGCGGATCCAACCTGGTCATCGGCGACAAGGGCTTCGACGGCACCGCCCTGCACATCGCCACGCGCGGCTTCCGCCTCGACGGCACGACGCTCGAGCTGGCGGCCGGCGAGATCTGGACCGACGCGGTCGCCCGTACCGTCGAGGCGGGCCTTGCGGGCGTCGAGTGCCTGGCCGGCATCCCCGGCTCGGCCGGCGCGACCCCGATCCAGAACGTCGGCGCGTACGGCCAGGAGGTGTCCGCCACGATCACCGAGGTCACCGCCTACGACCGCAGGAGCCGCGAGACGGTCGCCCTCTCGGGCGCCGACTGCGCCTTCTCCTACCGCCACAGCCGCTTCAAGGCCGAGCCCGACCGGTACGTCGTCCTGCGTGTCCGCTTCGAGCTGGAGGACGCCGGAGGTCTCTCCGCGCCGCTGCGCTACGCCGAGACGGCCCGGGCCCTCGGTGTCGAGGCGGGCGACCGGGTGCCGCTGACGGCCGCCCGGGAGACGGTGCTGAAGCTGCGCTCGGGGAAGGGCATGGTGCTGGACCCCGAGGACCACGACACCTGGTCGGCCGGGTCGTTCTTCACCAACCCGGTCCTCACGGACGTGGAGTTCGCCGCGTTCCGCTCACGCGTCGCCGAGTGCCTCGGCGACGCCGTCGAGCCGCCCGCCTTCCCGGCCGGGGAGGGCCGACTCAAGACCTCGGCGGCCTGGCTGATCGACAAGGCGGGCTTCACCAAGGGCTACGGCACCGGTCCCGCCCGTATCTCCACCAAGCACACCCTCGCCCTCACCAACCGCGGTGGGGCGACCACCGAGGACCTGCTCGCGCTCGCCCGCGAGGTCGTCGCCGGGGTCCACGAGGCGTTCGGCGTCACCCTGGTCAACGAACCGGTGACGGTGGGCGTCGCCCTCTAGCGGGGGCCGGCGCGGGGGTGGGGTGCGCGGCCCGGCGCTGACGGGGTGCCGCTGCGCCCACCCTCCCCCACTCTCGGCTTCGCTAGAGCGGGGGCCCCATCGCCCCAGCGGCACGACCGCCCGCAGCCACGGCGGTGTGGTGGCGGGCCGCAGCGACGGCGGCGTGGCGGCTGCCCGCAGCTGGGGCGACGCGGCGGGAGAGGCGCGTACGGCGGGAAGGGGGCGGGTCGGGGGTGTCCCGCCCGCAGCGGTTGGCGCGTCGACGGAGTCCACTTCTGTGGTCGACCGATTCCGCGCCGTTCCGAGGACGGACACCCCCCGACCCGGCCCCGGCCCCGGCCCACCCACCGAACCCAGGGCGCTACGCGCACCCCCGCCGAACCCGCACAGGCGCCGCAGGCATCCCGCACCCGCACCACCTACACCGCAAGCCAGTCGTCCACCCCCGCCAGCAGCTTGCCCTTCGTCTCCTCCGGCGCCGCGGATCCCCGCACCGACTGCCGTGCCAGTTCCGCCAGCTCCGCGTCCGTGAACCCGTGGTGCTCGCGCGCGATCTCGTACTGGGCGGCCAGCCGCGCCCCGAACAGCAGCGGGTCGTCCGCGCCCAGCGCCATCGGCACGCCCGCCTCGAAGAGCCTGCGCAGCGGCACGTCCTCCGGCTTCTCGTACACGCCCAGCGCGACGTTCGACGACGGGCACACCTCGCACGTCACCTGCCGGTCCGCCAGCCGCTTCAGCAGCCGGGGATCCTCCGCCGCCCGCACGCCGTGCCCGATCCGGTCGGCCTCCAGGTCGTCCAGGCAGTCCCGCACCGACGCGGGACCGGTCAGCTCACCCCCGTGCGGCGCGGACAGCAGCCCCCCGTCCCGCGCGATAGCGAACGCCCGGTCGAAGTCGCGGGCCATCCCGCGCCGTTCGTCGTTCGACAGCCCGAAGCCGACCACGCCCCGCTCCGCGTACCGCACGGCCAGCCGCGCCAGCGTCCGCGCGTCCAGCGGATGCTTCATCCGGTTCGCGGCCACCAGCAGGCGCATCCCGATCCCGGTGTCCCGCACGGTCGTCTCCACCGCGTCCAGGATGATCTCCAGCGCCGGAATCAGCCCGCCCAGCCGCGGCGCGTACGAGGTCGGGTCGACCTGGATCTCCAGCCACCCCGACCCGTCCTTCAGGTCCTCCTCCGCGGCCTCCCGCACCAGCCGCTGGATGTCCTCCGGGGTCTGCAGGCACGACCGCGCCGCGTCGTACAGCCGCTGGAAGCGGAACCAGCCCCGCTCGTCCGTCGCCCGCAGCTTCGGCGACTCCCCGCGGCCCAGCGCCTCGGTCAGCGTCTCGGGCAGCCGCACCCCGTGCCTGTCGGCCAGTTCCAGCAGGGTGGTGGGCCGCATCGACCCGGTGAAGTGCAGGTGGAGATGGGCCTTGGGCAGTTCAGAGACATCACGTACACGCGGGGGGTTCGGGGGGTGTCCCCCTGAAGAGCACTGCATTCCGTGATCCTGCCGCACGACACGCCCGGCCGGACAGCACTTTCCCCGTACGTGGTCTTGCTCGCACAAACAAACAGGGCCACCCCTCAACGTCGAGGGGTGGCCCCGCGGGACAACGGGACGGTCAGTCCCGCGCCTCCGCCAGCAGCTTCTGGATCCGGCTCACGCCCTCGACGAGGTCCTCGTCCCCGAGCGCGTACGACAGCCGCAGATACCCCGGCGTGCCGAACGCCTCACCCGGCACCACCGCGACCTCGGCCTCCTCCAGGACGAGCGCGGCCAGCTCGACCGAGTCCTGCGGACGCCTGCCGCGGATCTCCTTGCCGAGCAGCGCCTTCACCGACGGGTAGGCGTAGAACGCGCCCTCGGGCTCCGGGCACAGCACGCCGTCGATCTCGTTGAGCATCCGCACGATGGTCTGGCGGCGGCGGTCGAAGGCCTCCCGCATCTTCGCCACGGCGTCCAGGTCGCCGGAGACCGCGGCCAGCGCCGCCGCCTGGGACACGTTGGCGACGTTGGACGTGGCGTGCGACTGGAGGTTGGTCGCGGCCTTGACGACGTCCTTCGGGCCGATGACCCAGCCGACCCGCCAGCCGGTCATCGCGTACGTCTTCGCCACGCCGTTGACCACGACGCACTTGTCGCGCAGCTCGGGCAGCAGCGCGGGCAGGGACACGGAGACGGCGTCGCCGTACACCAGGTGCTCGTAGATCTCGTCGGTCAGCACCCACAGTCCGTGCTCGACGGCCCAGCGGCCGATCGCCTCGGTCTCGGCCTCGCTGTACACGGCACCCGTCGGGTTCGACGGCGACACGAAGAGGACGACCTTGGTCTTCTCGGTGCGCGCGGCCTCCAGCTGCTCCACCGTCACCCGGTAGCCGGTCGTCTCGTCGGCGACCACCTCGACGGGGACACCGCCGGCCAGCCGGATCGACTCGGGGTACGTGGTCCAGTACGGCGCCGGGACGATGACCTCGTCGCCCGGGTCGAGGATTGCGGCGAACGCCTCGTAGATCGCCTGCTTGCCGCCGTTGGTGACGAGGATCTGCGACGGGTCGACCTCGTAGCCGGAGTCGCGCAGCGTCTTCGCGGCGATGGCGGCCTTCAGCTCGGGCAGCCCGCCGGCCGGCGTGTAGCGGTGGAACTTCGGGTTCTTGCACGCCTCGACGGCGGCCTCGACGATGTAGTCCGGCGTCGGGAAGTCGGGCTCACCCGCGCCGAAGCCGATCACGGGACGCCCGGCGGCCTTGAGGGCCTTGGCCTTGGCGTCCACGGCGAGGGTCGCGGACTCGGAGATCGCGCCGACTCGGGCGGAGACCCGGCGCTCGGTGGGAGGGGTTGCAGCGCTCATGGCCCCATCGTTCCAGACCGGAAACCTCCCGGGCACAGGGGTTTCACGGACTGAACCGGACCGGTCCAGGACCTGAACGCCAGTCCGGTCTGCGGCCTGAACATCAGTCCGGACACGCTTTCTGTTCGACGCCCGGCCCCCGAGCACGTACACTCTCACCTCGTTGGCCTTCAGCGGCCCGCGATCACCCGGTGCACACCAAGCATCCGGGCGAATGCGGTACGTTGGGGGACGAACAAAGGGTCGTAGCTCAATTGGTAGAGCACTGGTCTCCAAAACCAGCGGTTGGGGGTTCAAGTCCCTCCGGCCCTGCTACACACACCATCGCCAGGATGTGTGCGCATGTACGTACAGCAATGCACCGCCGTGCGGCTCCAACCGGGCGCGGCGCGGCCACGACCCGGAATCAGGTGAGGACGAGTGACGGACGCCGTGGGCTCCATCGACATGCCTGATGCCCAGGACGAGGCGCCGGACTCCAAGAAGAAGTCCCGCAAGGGCGGCAAGCGAGGCAAGAAGGGCCCGCTGAAGCGACTCGCGCTCTTCTACCGCCAGATCGTCGCGGAACTGCGCAAGGTCGTCTGGCCCAGCCGCAACCAGCTGACGACGTACACCACCGTGGTGATCATCTTCGTGGTCATCATGATCGGCCTGGTGACTCTGATTGACTATGGCTTCTCTCACGCCGCCAAGTACGTCTTCGGCTGAGTCGAGAGCGAAGGGCGCCGAGGTACCCGGCGCCCCTTTCGCGTGTTCCACCCCTATGTATCCAGGAAGAAGCAGCCACAGTGTCTGACCCGAACGTGAACGACGCCATCGAGCCGGTCGAGTCCGTCGAGGACGAGCTCGGCACCGTCGAGGGCGCCGACAACGAGGACACCGAGGCCTCCGCCGAGGCCGAGGCTGCCGACGACACCGTCGTCGCGGAGGCGGACGAGACGGTCGCGGACGAGACCGTCGCGGACGAGACCGCCGAGACGGCCGGTGAAGCCGAGACCGACGCCGAAGCCGGTGAGGCCGAGGCCGAGGCGGACGAGCCCGACGTCGACCCGATCGAGAAGCTCCGCCAGGAGCTGCGCGTCCTGCCCGGCGAGTGGTACGTCATCCACACCTACGCCGGTTACGAGAACCGCGTGAAGACCAACCTCGAGCAGCGCGCCGTCTCCCTCAACGTCGAGGACTACATCTTCCAGGCCGAGGTGCCGCAGGAAGAGGTCGTCCAGATCAAGAACGGCGACCGCAAGACGATCCGCCAGAACAAGCTCCCCGGCTACGTGCTGGTCCGCATGGACCTCACCAACGAGTCCTGGGGCGTCGTCCGCAACACCCCCGGCGTCACCGGCTTCGTCGGCAACGCCTACGACCCGTACCCGCTGACGCTGGACGAGATCGTCAAGATGCTCGCCCCGGAGGCCGAGGAGAAGGCCGCCCGCGAGGCCGCCGAGGCCGAGGGCAAGCCGGCTCCGCAGCGCAAGGTCGAGGTCCAGGTGCTGGACTTCGAGGTCGGCGACTCGGTCACCGTCACCGACGGCCCCTTCGCCACCCTCCAGGCCACGATCAACGAGATCAACGCCGACTCGAAGAAGGTCAAGGGCCTCGTCGAGATCTTCGGCCGCGAGACCCCGGTCGAGCTGAGCTTCGACCAGATCCAGAAGAACTAGTACCTCACCGGTACTTCTCTGGACGTACTGCTTCCGACCAGGTCAGGCGACCGCTCGCGCGGCGTCTGACCTGGTCGGTTTTTGGCCGCGCATCCATACCCGTTATCGTTGTGCGGTATGCCTGTGTCCGGGTAGCTCCCGAACGCGGGCAGGACCCGAATCGAAAGGACCCGGAGAGCTATGCCTCCCAAGAAGAAGAAGGTCACGGGGCTCATCAAGCTCCAGATCCAGGCCGGTGCCGCGAACCCGGCTCCGCCGGTCGGCCCCGCGCTGGGTCAGCACGGCGTCAACATCATGGAGTTCTGCAAGGCCTACAACGCCGCGACCGAGTCGCAGCGCGGTTGGGTCATCCCGGTGGAGATCACGGTCTACGAGGACCGCTCCTTCACCTTCATCACCAAGACGCCGCCGGCCGCCAAGATGATCCTCAAGGCCGCGGGCGTGGAGAAGGGCTCCGGCGAGCCGCACAAGACCAAGGTCGCGAAGATCACGCGTGACCAGGTCCGTGAGATCGCCACCACCAAGATGCCCGACCTCAACGCCAACGACCTGGACCAGGCGGAGAAGATCATCGCCGGTACCGCCCGTTCCATGGGCGTCACGGTCGAGGGCTGAACCCCACCTTCCAGCAGCAGAAGTGGCGGGGCCTGCTCGGCCCGGACCACGACTCCTAAGAAGCCACAGGAGCAGTAGTGAGCAAGCGCAGCAAGTCTCTCCGCGCTGCGGACGCCAAGATCGACCGGGACAAGTTCTACGCCCCGCTCGAGGCCGTCCGCCTCGCCAAGGAGACCTCCACGAGCAAGTTCGACGGCACCGTCGAGGTTGCCTTCCGTCTGGGTGTCGACCCGCGCAAGGCCGACCAGATGGTCCGTGGCACCGTGAACCTCCCGCACGGCACCGGTAAGACCGCCCGGGTCCTGGTCTTCGCGACCGGTGACCGTGCCGAGGCCGCGCGTGCCGCGGGCGCCGACATCGTCGGCGCCGACGAGCTGATCGACGAGGTGTCGAAGGGGCGTCTGGACTTCGACGCCGTCGTCGCCACCCCGGACCTCATGGGCAAGGTCGGCCGCCTCGGCCGCGTGCTCGGTCCCCGTGGTCTCATGCCGAACCCCAAGACCGGCACCGTGACCCCGGACGTCGCCAAGGCTGTCAACGACATCAAGGGCGGCAAGATCGAGTTCCGCGTCGACAAGCACTCGAACCTGCACTTCATCATCGGCAAGACGTCGTTCGACGACACCAAGCTGGTGGAGAACTACGGCGCGGCGCTGGAGGAGATCCTCCGTCTGAAGCCGTCCGCCGCCAAGGGCCGCTACATCAAGAAGGCCGCCATCAGCACCACGATGGGTCCCGGCATTCCGCTCGACTCCAACCGCACCCGCAACCTCCTCGTCGAGGAGGACCCGGCCGCGGTCTGAGCGAGCAGCTCGCCCCACCGGTTCACGGGCCCCGCACCTTCCGAGGTGCGGGGCCCGTCCCTTTTGGCCCGTCCCCTTTTCCGGCGCCCTGCGTTAGCGTGCGGGCACCGGACCCGCGCATGGGGCGCAGGAGCCGTACGGGGCGCAAGGGGTGGGCGGATGACGGGCACGAAGGCACGCCGTACGGTCGTCTCGGTCGCGGTGTCGGCGGCACTGGCGTGCGGCACCGCGTGCACCTCCGGCGAAGCGCCCGCGTCTCCGTCGCCCGCCTCCGCTCCACCGGGCTCCGCCGCACCGTCGTCCCGGCCCCCGGCCCCCACCGGCCCCGCGGCGGACGCCCTGCGGTCGGTCGAGCGGGCCACCGGGCGGGCGGGGTCCGCGCGGGTGGAGTCCACGACCGTGATGGGCCGGGAGCTCTCCCTGGAGGCCGAGGGCGCTCTCGGCTGGCGCGACGACGGCCTCACCGGCACCCTGACGATCACCTACACGGGCGGCACGACCGCCGAGACCATGCGCCGCCTCGGCACCACCGCGATGGAGGCCCGGTACCTGCCCGACGCCTACTACGCCGAGATGGGCGACGAGTTCGCCGGCCGAGTGGGCGGCAGGCACTGGATCAAGTACGTGTACGAGGACCTGGAGGACCTCGGCGCCGGCGCGGGCGCCGGGTTCGCCGAGCAGATGCGCAACACCACGCCCAACCAGGCGGTGAAACTGCTGCTGTCGGCCCGGGACGCGCGCAAGGTGGGTGAGGAGACGACGCGCGGCCGGCGCACCACCCACTGGTCCGGCACGGTCGGCGGGGACGGCCCCCAGACCGTCGACATCTGGGTCGACGACCGGGACCTGCTGGTCAAGAAGGTCGAGCGGGGACACACGAAGACCGGGGAGCTGACCCAGACCGCCTACTACAGCGACTACGGCGTCAGGGTCTCGGCCGAACGCCCCCCGGCCGCGGACACGGCGGACTTCAAGGAGCTGCTGGCATCGCAGGCGCGGTAGCCCCCCCAGGACCGGGGCCGGTCCGGGCCGGGGAGAAATCACAAGATCGTTCGAACCGTTTCGGATACGCTCGCGTCCTTGTTGTGGAGAACTGCTGTGGAGCAGCGGTGCGTCTCCTGTGTCCCGCGCGCTCCCGTGTGCTCGTGCTCCGTGTGCTCCTTGAATCCCGTGGGGGGATACCGATGAAGACTTCCGTACGCGTGCCCGTGGGCGCCGGCCTCGCCGCACTGCTGCTCGCCGCCGGGGCGGTGGGCTGTGCCAAGGAGGACAAGGCCTCCGAGTCCCCGGCGATGACGCCCGCGGCCGCCGTCGCCGAGGCGGCGAAGAATTCCCAGGACATCGACTCCCTCCACTACCGCCTGACCGGCAAGGTCCCCGAGGAGGGCCGGGTCGAGGCGGAGGCGAAGATGCGGATCAAGCCGACGCTCGCGATGAGCATGAAGATGACGGCGCTCGACCAGGGTGCCGAGGGCACCGCGGAGATCCGGCTCGTCGACAAGGCCATGTACATCGGCGGCAGTCCCGAGGCGGCCAAGGAGCTGGACGGCAAGCGCTGGATCAAGTTCGACCTCTCCGGCACGGGCGCCGACGAGCAGCTGAACCAGCTGGGCGGCGCCTCCCAGGCCGACAAGAACCCGGCGACCGAGTCCACCTTCCTCACCGGGGCCAAGGACGTCGAGAAGGTCGGCACCGAGACCGTCGACGGTGTGAAGACCACCCACTACAAGGGCACCGTCACCCTGGCCGACCTGGAGAAGTCCATCGGTGACGAGGGCGAGGCCACCCGCGCGCAGCGCGAGAAGAGCCTTGAGCAGTACGAGAAGATGGGCGTCGACAAGCTCACCATGGACATGTGGGTCGACGGCGACGACCAGACCAAGCAGTTCCGCATGCGGGCCGACGCGGACAAGGGCCCGCTGGACATGACCTTCACCTTCCTCGGCGTCAACGAGCCGGTGGAGGTCACCGCCCCGCCGGCCGGGGAGGTCGCCGACCTGGCCGAGATGATGAAGGAGGCCCAGCAGGGCTGAGGCGCGGGGCGCCCGGCCCGTCCGGGTCGCCGGGGGGGGCGGATTTGCTTGACACTGCCCCGTTCACGTACGCTTCCACAGAAGCCAAAGACCGCTGGTCGTTGCCGTGTGTTCGAAAGAGGACACGGTGGCCGAAGGATCCGCTGAACTGCGGACGACCCGCGCAGGTGACTGTGGATGAGCTCCCGGAAGTCCCCGCCCCGTGCGGATGGCGAACGGTCGAGCCACGCCCCGTGCGCCTGCGCCGGGGCGTTTCGTTTTCCCCAGTCCTCCTTCGGGTCCGCGCGGTCCGAATCACCCGGAAGGAGGCCGAGGCTCTATGGCGACGCCCGAAAAGGCTGCCGCGGTTGCCGAGCTGACGGACAAGTTCCGCAGCTCCAACGCCGCCGTGCTGACCGAGTACCGCGGTCTCACCGTGGCGCAGCTCAAGACGCTGCGCCGGTCGCTCGGTGAGAACGCCCAGTACGCCGTGGTGAAGAACACGCTGACCAAGATTGCGGCCAACGAGGCCGGGATCACGCTCGACGACCAGCTCTTCGCTGGTCCGACGGCGGTCGCCTTCGTCACCGGTGACCCGGTGGAGTCGGCGAAGGGTCTGCGCGACTTCGCCAAGGACAACCCGAATCTCGTCATCAAGGGCGGTGTCCTTGACGGCAAGGCGATGTCCGCCGACGAGATCAAGAAGCTTGCGGACCTCGAGTCCCGCGAGGTTCTGCTCTCCAAGCTGGCGGGTGCCTTCAAGGGCAAGCAGTCCCAGACTGCTCAGCTCTTCCAGGCGCTTCCCTCGAAGCTCGTCCGCACCGTGGACGCGCTCCGTGCCAAGCAGGACGAGCAGGGCGGTGCCGAGTAACTCGGCTCGCTTTCTGATCCGGGCCGCCTGAGCGCGGCACGGGTCGCAGCGGGCCCGACGTACGCCCGCCACACCCCGTACATCCGGCACCTGCCGAATTAGTGGAAGGACCGCCATCATGGCGAAGCTCAGCCAGGACGACCTGCTCGCCCAGTTCGAGGAGATGACCCTCATCGAGCTCTCCGAGTTCGTGAAGGCCTTCGAGGAAAAGTTCGACGTCACCGCCGCCGCCGCGGTCGCCGCCGCCCCGGCCGCCGCCGCCGCTCCGGCCGAGGCCGCTGCCGAGCAGGACGAGTTCGACGTCATCCTCACGGGTGCCGGCGACAAGAAGATCCAGGTCATCAAGGTCGTGCGCGAGCTGACCTCCCTGGGTCTGAAGGAGGCCAAGGACCTCGTGGACGGCGCCCCGAAGCCCGTCCTCGAGAAGGTCGCCAAGGACGCCGCCGAGAAGGCCGCCGAGTCCCTCAAGGGCGCCGGCGCCTCCGTCGAGGTCAAGTAAGACCGCACCGGCACGACGGATCCGTCAGGGTCTGTAACGCCGTAGCACCGAAGAGCGATCATCCATCCGGGTGGTCGCTCTTCGGCGTACCGGGGGTCCGGCGGCGGCTGCCTTGCACGTGTGACGGTGAAGAGTAGGGTGATCTTCGTCGTGCCGTCTCCGGGGCCCTGAGAGCCGCTGGAGACAACCGGTTCGGGCCAAGGGGGGCCTTGACGAACCGCACGCAGCGCGCAATTCTCAGGGCGTCGTCAAAGGATCCGAATCCGAGGCATGGATCGACGGCGAAGAGGGCAGTATCTGGGTGCGTTGAGGGCGAGGCCTTGCCGCACAGGTGGTGAGAACAACGAGGAGCGAACACGGTCCCCGAGAACCGCACTGGACATCAGTGTGCCAAGTGGCTACACTGACCCTTTGCGCTGCCTGTTAGCTGCCCCCTGCCCGTCACCAGGGGTCTGCCCTCGCCCGAGCACTGACGACCAGAGCATGCCCGACCTGGCTCTTTAGCCACATCAGGCACCCCCTGTCTCCGTGCACGGAAGAGGGGCCGGTACGCGCGTAGTGAGTCCGAGCCCTCGGAAGGACCCCCTCTTGGCCGCCTCGCGCAATGCCTCGACCGCGAATACGAACAACGCTGCCAGCACCGCCCCGCTGCGCATCTCCTTTGCAAAGATCAAGGAGCCCCTCGAGGTTCCGAACCTTCTCGCGCTGCAAACCGAGAGCTTCGACTGGCTGCTCGGCAACGACGCCTGGAAGGCTCGCGTCGAGTCGGCTCTGGAGTCCGGTCAGGACGTCCCCACCAAGTCCGGTCTGGAGGAGATCTTCGAGGAGATCTCCCCGATCGAGGACTTCTCCGGGTCGATGTCGCTGACGTTCCGCGACCACCGCTTCGAGCCCCCGAAGAACAGCATCGACGAGTGCAAGGACCGCGACTTCACGTACGCGGCGCCGCTCTTCGTCACCGCCGAGTTCACCAACAACGAGACCGGCGAGATCAAGTCCCAGACGGTCTTCATGGGCGACTTCCCGCTCATGACCAACAAGGGCACCTTCGTCATCAACGGCACCGAGCGTGTCGTCGTGTCGCAGCTGGTCCGTTCGCCGGGCGTCTACTTCGACTCCTCCATCGACAAGACGTCCGACAAGGACATCTTCTCGGCCAAGATCATCCCGTCCCGGGGTGCCTGGCTGGAGATGGAGATCGACAAGCGCGACATGGTCGGTGTGCGCATCGACCGCAAGCGCAAGCAGTCCGTGACCGTCCTCCTCAAGGCCCTCGGCTGGACCACCGAGCAGATCCTCGAGGAGTTCGGCGAGTACGAGTCCATGCGCGCCACCCTGGAGAAGGACCACACCCAGGGCCAGGACGACGCGCTGCTCGACATCTACCGCAAGCTGCGTCCGGGCGAGCCCCCCACGCGTGAGGCAGCGCAGACGCTGCTCGAGAACCTCTACTTCAACCCGAAGCGCTACGACCTCGCCAAGGTCGGCCGCTACAAGGTGAACAAGAAGCTCGGTGCGGACGAGCCGCTGGACGCCGGCGTCCTCACCACCGACGACGTCATCGCCACCATCAAGTACCTGGTGAAGCTGCACGCCGGTGAGACCGAGACGGTCGGCGAGTCGGGCCGGGAGATCGTCGTCGAGACCGACGACATCGACCACTTCGGCAACCGCCGCATCCGCAACGTCGGCGAGCTGATCCAGAACCAGGTCCGTACGGGTCTCGCCCGTATGGAGCGCGTCGTGCGCGAGCGCATGACCACCCAGGACGTCGAGGCGATCACGCCGCAGACCCTGATCAACATCCGGCCGGTCGTCGCCTCCATCAAGGAGTTCTTCGGCACCAGCCAGCTGTCCCAGTTCATGGACCAGAACAACCCGCTGTCGGGGCTGACGCACAAGCGCCGTCTGAACGCCCTGGGCCCGGGTGGTCTCTCCCGTGAGCGGGCCGGCTTCGAGGTCCGCGACGTGCACCCGTCGCACTACGGCCGCATGTGCCCGATCGAGACGCCCGAAGGCCCGAACATCGGTCTGATCGGCTCGCTCGCCTCGTACGGCCGGATCAACCCCTTCGGTTTCATCGAGACGCCGTACCGCAAGGTCGTCGACGGCCAGGTCACGGACGACGTGGACTACCTGACCGCCGACGAGGAGGACCGCTTCGTCATCGCGCAGGCCAACGCCGCGCTGGGCGACGACATGCGGTTCGCCGAGGCCCGCGTCCTGGTCCGCCGCCGTGGCGGCGAGGTCGACTACGTCCCCGGTGACGACGTCGACTACATGGACGTCTCGCCGCGCCAGATGGTGTCGGTCGCGACCGCGATGATCCCGTTC
Source organism: Streptomyces sp. NPDC093065 (assembly GCF_044754585.1). Classification (NCBI taxonomy): domain Bacteria; kingdom Bacillati; phylum Actinomycetota; class Actinomycetes; order Kitasatosporales; family Streptomycetaceae; genus Streptomyces; species Streptomyces sp. NPDC093065. The sequence continues at coordinate 239,852 of NZ_JBIVPJ010000002.1, forward strand.
CTGGAGCACGACGACGCCAACCGTGCCCTCATGGGCGCGAACATGATGCGTCAGGCCGTGCCGCTCATCAAGAGCGAGTCCCCGCTCGTCGGCACCGGCATGGAGTACCGCTCCGCAGCCGACGCCGGTGACGTGGTCAAGGCCGAGAAGGCGGGTGTGGTCCAGGAGGTCTCCGCGGACTACATCACCACGACCAACGACGACGGCACGTACATCACGTACCGCCTGGCCAAGTTCTCCCGGTCCAACCAGGGCACCTCGGTCAACCAGAAGGTCATCGTCGCCGAGGGCGACCGGATCATCGAGGGCCAGGTCCTGGCCGACGGTCCGGCCACCGAGAACGGCGAGATGGCGCTCGGCAAGAACCTGCTGGTCGCGTTCATGCCGTGGGAGGGTCACAACTACGAGGACGCGATCATCCTGTCGCAGCGCCTCGTGCAGGACGACGTCCTCTCCTCGATCCACATCGAGGAGCACGAGGTCGACGCCCGTGACACCAAGCTCGGCCCCGAGGAGATCACCCGGGACATCCCGAACGTCTCCGAGGAGGTCCTCGCCGACCTCGACGAGCGCGGCATCATCCGCATCGGTGCCGAGGTCGTCGCCGGCGACATCCTCGTCGGCAAGGTCACGCCCAAGGGCGAGACCGAGCTGACCCCCGAGGAGCGCCTGCTCCGTGCGATCTTCGGTGAGAAGGCCCGTGAGGTCCGCGACACCTCGCTGAAGGTCCCGCACGGCGAGATCGGCAAGGTCATCGGCGTCCGCGTCTTCGACCGCGAGGAGGGCGACGAGCTTCCCCCCGGTGTGAACCAGCTGGTGCGCGTGTACGTGGCGCAGAAGCGGAAGATCACCGACGGTGACAAGCTCGCCGGCCGTCACGGCAACAAGGGCGTCATCTCCAAGATCAACCCGATCGAGGACATGCCGTTCCTGGAGGACGGCACCCCGGTCGACATCATCCTGAACCCGCTGGGTGTCCCGTCCCGAATGAACCCGGGACAGGTCCTGGAGATCCACCTCGGCTGGCTCGCCAGCCGCGGCTGGGACGTCTCCGGCCTCGCGGAGGAGTGGGCGCAGCGCCTCCAGGTGATCGGCGCCGACAAGGTCGAGCCCGGCACCAACGTCGCCACCCCGGTCTTCGACGGTGCGCGCGAGGACGAGCTGGCCGGCCTGCTCCAGCACACCATCCCGAACCGCGACGGCGAGCGCATGGTGCTCCCGTCCGGCAAGGCGCGGCTGTTCGACGGCCGCAGCGGTGAGCCGTTCCCGGAGCCGATCTCGGTCGGCTACATGTACATCCTCAAGCTCCACCACCTGGTCGACGACAAGCTGCACGCCCGCTCGACCGGCCCGTACTCGATGATCACCCAGCAGCCGCTGGGTGGTAAGGCCCAGTTCGGTGGCCAGCGCTTCGGTGAGATGGAGGTGTGGGCGCTGGAGGCTTACGGCGCCGCGTACGCCCTCCAGGAGCTGCTGACCATCAAGTCCGACGACGTGACCGGCCGCGTGAAGGTCTACGAGGCCATCGTCAAGGGCGAGAACATCCCTGAGCCCGGCATCCCCGAGTCCTTCAAGGTGCTCATCAAGGAGATGCAGTCCCTGTGCCTCAACGTGGAGGTGCTGTCCTCGGACGGCATGTCCATCGAGATGCGTGACACCGACGAGGACGTCTTCCGCGCGGCGGAGGAGCTCGGCATCGACCTGTCGCGGCGCGAGCCGAGCAGCGTCGAAGAGGTCTGACGGGAGTCAGGCGGGGCCTGTCACCCACAGGCCCCGCCGATCCCGCGACCCCCGTTTCAGACCACAGACTTACAACCCTGAGAGGGATTGACGCATAGTGCTCGACGTCAACTTCTTCGACGAGCTCCGGATCGGTCTGGCCACCGCTGACGACATCCGTCAGTGGAGCCACGGCGAGGTCAAGAAGCCCGAGACCATCAACTACCGCACCCTCAAGCCCGAGAAGGACGGACTCTTCTGCGAGAAGATCTTCGGTCCGACCCGGGACTGGGAGTGCTACTGCGGCAAGTACAAGCGCGTCCGCTTCAAGGGCATCATCTGTGAGCGCTGCGGCGTCGAGGTCACTCGCGCCAAGGTGCGCCGTGAGCGGATGGGCCACATCGAACTGGCCGCTCCCGTCACCCACATCTGGTACTTCAAGGGTGTCCCGTCGCGTCTGGGCTACCTGCTCGACCTGGCGCCGAAGGACCTCGAGAAGGTCATCTACTTCGCCGCGTACATGATCACCTTCGTGGACGAGGAGCGCCGCACGCGCGACCTGCCCTCGCTGGAGGCCCACGTCTCCGTCGAGCGCCAGCAGATCGAGCAGCGCCGCGACTCCGACCTGGAGGCCCGCGCCAAGAAGCTCGAGACGGACCTTGCCGAGCTGGAGGCCGAGGGCGCCAAGGCCGACGTGCGCCGCAAGGTGCGCGAGGGTGCCGAGCGCGAGATGAAGCAGCTGCGCGACCGTGCGCAGCGCGAGATCGACCGCCTCGACGAGGTGTGGAACCGGTTCAAGAACCTCAAGGTCCAGGACCTGGAGGGCGACGAGCTGCTCTACCGCGAGCTGCGCGACCGCTTCGGCACCTACTTCGACGGCTCGATGGGCGCCGCCGCGCTGCAGAAGCGCCTGGAGTCCTTCGACCTCGACGAGGAGGCCGAGCGCCTCCGCGAGATCATCCGCACCGGCAAGGGCCAGAAGAAGACCCGTGCGCTCAAGCGCCTCAAGGTCGTCTCCGCGTTCCTGCAGACCAGCAACAGCCCCAAGGGCATGGTGCTCGACTGCGTGCCGGTCATCCCGCCGGACCTGCGTCCGATGGTGCAGCTGGACGGTGGCCGCTTCGCGACCTCCGACCTGAACGACCTGTACCGCCGTGTCATCAACCGCAACAACCGCCTGAAGCGGCTTCTCGACCTCGGCGCGCCCGAGATCATCGTGAACAACGAGAAGCGCATGCTCCAGGAGGCCGTCGACGCGCTCTTCGACAACGGCCGCCGCGGCCGCCCGGTCACGGGCCCCGGCAACCGTCCGCTGAAGTCGCTGTCCGACATGCTCAAGGGCAAGCAGGGCCGCTTCCGTCAGAACCTGCTCGGCAAGCGAGTCGACTACTCGGCGCGTTCCGTCATCGTCGTCGGCCCGCAGCTGAAGCTGCACCAGTGCGGCCTGCCCAAGGCCATGGCGCTGGAGCTCTTCAAGCCGTTCGTGATGAAGCGCCTGGTCGACCTGAACCACGCGCAGAACATCAAGAGCGCCAAGCGCATGGTCGAGCGCGGCCGCACGGTCGTGTACGACGTGCTCGAAGAGGTCATCGCGGAGCACCCGGTTCTGCTGAACCGTGCGCCCACCCTGCACCGCCTCGGCATCCAGGCCTTCGAGCCGCAGCTGGTCGAGGGCAAGGCCATCCAGATCCACCCGCTCGTGTGCACCGCGTTCAACGCGGACTTCGACGGTGACCAGATGGCCGTGCACCTGCCGCTGTCCGCGGAGGCGCAGGCCGAGGCCCGCATCCTGATGCTGTCCTCGAACAACATCCTGAAGCCGGCCGACGGCCGTCCGGTGACGATGCCGACCCAGGACATGGTCCTCGGTCTGTTCTTCCTCACCACCGACGGCGAGGGCCGGGACCTCAAGGGTGAGAACCGTGCCTTCGGTTCCGCCGCCGAGGCGATCATGGCGTTCGACGCGGGCGACCTGTCGCTCCAGTCGAAGGTCGACATCCGCTTCCCGGTGGGCACCATCCCGCCCCGCGGCTGGGAGCCCCCGGCCCGCGAGGAGGGCGAGCCGGAGTGGCAGCAGGGCGACACCTTCACCCTGCGCACCACGCTGGGTCGCGCGCTCTTCAACGAGCTGCTGCCCGAGGACTACCCGTTCGTCGACTACGAGGTCGGCAAGAAGCAGCTCTCCGAGATCGTCAACGACCTCGCCGAGCGCTACCCCAAGGTCATCGTGGCGGCGACGCTCGACAACCTGAAGGCGGCCGGCTTCTTCTGGGCGACCCGTTCCGGCGTCACCGTGGCCATCTCCGACGTCGTCGTTCCCGAGGCGAAGAAGGAGATCGTCCGCGGCTACGAGGCGCAGGACGAGAAGGTCCAGAAGCAGTACGAGCGCGGTCTGATCACCAAGGACGAGCGCACGCAGGAGCTCATCGCGATCTGGACCAAGGCGACCAACGAGGTCGCCGAGGCGATGAACGACAACTTCCCGAAGACCAACCCGATCTTCATGATGGTGAACTCGGGCGCACGAGGCAACATGATGCAGATGCGTCAGATCGCCGGTATGCGTGGTCTGGTGTCGAACGCGAAGAACGAGACGATCCCGCGTCCCATCAAGGCCTCCTTCCGTGAGGGCCTGTCCGTGCTGGAGTACTTCATCTCCACGCACGGTGCCCGTAAGGGTCTGGCGGACACCGCTCTGCGTACCGCCGACTCGGGTTACCTCACGCGTCGTCTGGTCGACGTCTCCCAGGACGTCATCATCCGCGAGGAGGACTGCGGCACCGAGCGCGGTCTGCGGCTGCGGATCGCCGAGCGCGGCGCCGACGGCGTGCTGCGCAAGGCGGAGGACGTCGAGACCAGCGTCTACGCCCGCATGCTCGCCGAGGACGTCGTCATCGACGGCAAGGTCATCGCGCCGGCCAACGTCGACCTCGGTGACGTGCTCATCGACGCCCTGGTCGCCCACGGCGTCGAGGAGGTCAAGACCCGCTCGATCCTGACCTGTGAGTCGCAGGTCGGCACGTGCGCCATGTGCTACGGCCGCTCGCTGGCCACCGGCAAGCTGGTCGACATCGGTGAGGCGGTCGGCATCATCGCCGCCCAGTCCATCGGTGAGCCCGGCACCCAGCTGACGATGCGCACCTTCCACACCGGTGGTGTGGCCGGTGACGACATCACGCAGGGTCTGCCGCGTGTCGTCGAGCTCTTCGAGGCCCGTACCCCGAAGGGTGTCGCCCCGATCTCCGAGGCCTCCGGCCGCGTCCGGATCGAGGAGACCGAGAAGACCAAGAAGATCGTCGTCACCCCCGACGACGGCAGCGACGAGACGGCGTTCCCGATCTCGAAGCGTGCCCGTCTGCTGGTGGGCGAGGGCGACCACGTCGAGGTGGGCCAGAAGCTCACCGTGGGTGCCACCAACCCGCACGACGTGCTGCGCATCCTGGGTCAGCGTGCCGTCCAGGTCCACCTGGTCGGCGAGGTCCAGAAGGTCTACAACTCGCAGGGCGTGTCGATCCACGACAAGCACATCGAGATCATCATCCGGCAGATGCTGCGCCGCGTGACGATCATCGAGTCCGGCGACGCCGAGCTGCTGCCCGGCGAGCTGGTCGAGCGGACCAAGTTCGAGACCGAGAACCGTCGTGTGGTCCAGGAGGGCGGTCACCCGGCCTCCGGCCGTCCGCAGCTGATGGGTATCACCAAGGCCTCGCTGGCGACGGAGTCCTGGCTGTCGGCCGCCTCCTTCCAGGAGACGACCAGGGTCCTGACGGACGCGGCGATCAACGCCAAGTCCGACAGCCTCATCGGCCTCAAGGAGAACGTCATCATCGGTAAGCTCATCCCGGCCGGTACGGGCCTGTCCCGCTACCGCAACATCCGGGTGGAGCCGACCGAGGAGGCCAAGGCCGCGATGTACTCGGCCGTCGGCTACGACGACATCGACTACTCGCCGTTCGGCACGGGCTCCGGCCAGGCCGTTCCGCTGGAGGACTACGACTACGGTCCGTACAACCAGTAGGCGGGTCGCCTGACAAGGCCGCCACGACCGAAGGGCGGTCACCCGAGCCGGGGTGGCCGCCCTTCGGCGTCGCCGTGCCCGCATGGCGACAGCCGTGCCGGCGGGACGGCGTAGGTGCCCGTAGGACCGCCGTACGCGGCCGCTGGGGGCCGCGTACGGGCCGGAGCGCGGCGGCCGGCACCGCCCACCGTCTGATTCGTCACCCTGCCGATCACGACAAAGGCGGGTGAAACGGGCGCGGAGGTCGGTGTCGCCCATTTGTTTTGACCGCAGCGAATGCGATAGGTACGCTCAGACCTTGTGCCTGGGGTGTGCCCTGGCCTCGTGCGTGCCTACAACCGCACCGGGGCCGTATGTGGCCACCGTATTTCGCGTCTCCTACCGCCTCGCGGGCGGAGCTCGCGGTTTCGACACACCCGACCGCGTGGGTCGGTGGCGTTCCAGGTTAGCTTCACCATTCGGCACACAGAAACCGGAGAAGTAGTGCCTACGATCCAGCAGCTGGTCCGGAAGGGCCGGCAGGACAAGGTCGAGAAGAACAAGACGCCCGCACTCGAGGGTTCCCCTCAGCGTCGTGGCGTCTGCACGCGTGTGTTCACGACCACCCCGAAGAAGCCGAACTCGGCCCTGCGTAAGGTCGCGCGTGTGCGTCTGACCAGCGGGATCGAGGTCACCGCTTACATTCCGGGTGAGGGGCACAACCTGCAGGAGCACTCCATCGTGCTCGTGCGCGGCGGCCGTGTGAAGGACCTGCCGGGTGTTCGCTACAAGATCATCCGCGGTTCGCTTGACACCCAGGGTGTGAAGAACCGCAAGCAGGCCCGCAGCCGCTACGGCGCCAAGAAGGAGAAGTAAGAATGCCTCGTAAGGGCCCCGCCCCGAAGCGCCCGGTCATCATCGACCCGGTCTACGGTTCTCCTCTGGTGACCTCCCTGATCAACAAGGTGCTGCTGAACGGTAAGCGCTCCACCGCCGAGCGCATCGTCTACGGCGCCATGGAGGGTCTGCGCGAGAAGACCGGCAACGACCCGGTCATCACGCTCAAGCGCGCTCTCGAGAACATCAAGCCGACCCTCGAGGTCAAGTCCCGCCGTGTCGGTGGCGCGACGTACCAGGTGCCGATCGAGGTCAAGCCCGGTCGTGCCAACACCCTGGCGCTGCGCTGGCTCGTCGGTTACTCCCGCGCCCGTCGCGAGAAGACCATGACCGAGCGTCTGCTCAACGAGCTCCTCGACGCCTCCAACGGCCTGGGTGCCGCTGTGAAGAAGCGCGAGGACACGCACAAGATGGCCGAGTCCAACAAGGCCTTCGCGCACTACCGCTGGTAGTCGCTACCCACATCGAGACCGAGAGAAGACTGAAGCCTTATGGCTACCACTTCACTTGACCTGGCCAAGGTCCGCAACATCGGGATCATGGCCCACATCGACGCGGGCAAGACGACCACCACCGAGCGGATCCTGTTCTACACCGGCGTCTCCTACAAGATCGGTGAAGTCCACGACGGCGCCGCCACGATGGACTGGATGGAGCAGGAGCAGGAGCGTGGCATCACGATCACGTCTGCTGCGACCACCTGTCACTGGCCGCTCGAGGACAACGACTACACGATCAACATCATCGACACCCCGGGGCACGTCGACTTCACCGTCGAGGTGGAGCGTTCCCTGCGTGTGCTCGACGGTGCCGTGACCGTGTTCGACGGTGTCGCCGGTGTCGAGCCGCAGTCCGAGACGGTGTGGCGTCAGGCCGACCGTTACGGCGTGCCCCGCATCTGCTTCGTGAACAAGCTGGACCGTACCGGCGCCGACTTCCACCGCTGTGTGGGGATGATCTCGGACCGTCTGGGCGCCCAGCCGCTGGTCATGCAGCTCCCGATCGGTGCCGAGGCCGACTTCCACGGCGTCGTGGACCTCGTCCGCATGAAGGCGCTGGTCTACTCCGCCGAGGCCGCCAAGGGCGAGATGTACGACGTCCTCGACGTGCCGGCCGAGCTCCAGGAGCTGGCCGAGGAGTACCGCGGCAAGCTGATCGAGGCCGTCGCGGAGAACGACGAAGAGATCATGGAGCTGTTCCTGGAGGGCCAGGAGCCCACCGAGGAGCAGCTGTACGCCGCGATCCGTCGTATCACCATCGCGTCCGGCAAGTCCGACGAGACCACGGTCACCCCCGTGTTCTGCGGCACCGCGTTCAAGAACAAGGGCGTCCAGCCCCTGCTCGACGCGGTCGTGCGCTACCTGCCGACCCCGCTCGACGTCGAGGCCATCGAGGGCCACGACGTCAAGGACCCCGAGGTCGTCGTCTCGCGCAAGCCGTCCGAGGACGAGCCGCTGGCCGCGCTCGCGTTCAAGATCATGAGCGACCCGCACCTCGGCAAGCTCACCTTCGTCCGGGTCTACTCGGGCCGCCTGGTGTCCGGCACCGCCGTGCTGAACTCCGTCAAGGGCAAGAAGGAGCGCATCGGCAAGATCTACCGCATGCACGCCAACAAGCGTGAGGAGATCGAGTCGGTGGGCGCCGGCGACATCGTCGCCGTCATGGGCCTGAAGCAGACCACCACCGGTGAGACGCTGTCCGACGACAAGAACCCGGTGATCCTGGAGTCCATGGACTTCCCGGCGCCGGTCATCGAGGTCGCGATCGAGCCCAAGTCCAAGGGCGACCAGGAGAAGCTGGGTGTCGCCATCCAGCGTCTCGCGGAGGAGGACCCCTCCTTCCAGGTGCACACCAACGAGGAGACCGGCCAGACCGTCATCGGCGGCATGGGCGAGCTTCACCTCGAGGTGCTGGTCGACCGGATGAAGCGCGAGTTCAAGGTCGAGGCCAACGTCGGTAAGCCGCAGGTCGCTTACCGCGAGACGATCCGCAAGACCGTCGAGCGCGTGGACTACACCCACAAGAAGCAGACCGGTGGTACCGGTCAGTTCGCCAAGGTGCAGATCGCGATCGAGCCGATCGAGGGCGGCGACGCCTCGTACGAGTTCGTGAACAAGGTCACCGGTGGCCGCATCCCCAGGGAGTACATCCCTTCGGTGGACGCCGGTGCGCAGGAGGCCATGCAGTTCGGCATCCTGGCCGGCTACGAGATGACGGGCGTCCGCGTCACGCTCATCGACGGTGGCTACCACGAGGTCGACTCCTCCGAGCTCGCCTTCAAGATCGCCGGTTCGCAGGCCTTCAAGGAGGCCGCGCGCAAGGCTTCGCCCGTGCTCCTGGAGCCGATGATGGCCGTCGAGGTCACCACGCCCGAGGACTACATGGGTGAGGTCATCGGCGACATCAACTCCCGCCGTGGCCAGATCCAGGCCATGGAGGAGCGTGCGGGCGCCCGCGTCGTCAAGGGCCTCGTGCCCCTGTCGGAGATGTTCGGCTACGTCGGCGACCTCCGCAGCAAGACGTCGGGTCGCGCAAGCTACTCGATGCAGTTCGACTCCTACGCCGAGGTTCCCCGGAACGTCGCCGAGGAGATCATCGCGAAGGCCAAGGGCGAGTAACGGGCTACTCCGTTTAACGGACCCCGTTCACACGCTTTAGGCTTGACCCCGGAGCCTGCAAGGGGCATTCCGCCGCCAATCCGGCGGAATGCCCCGGGCCCGGGTTTCCCAGCAAAGATCACCTGGCGCCGATGAGTAAGGCGTACAGAACCACTCCACAGGAGGACCCCAGTGGCGAAGGCGAAGTTCGAGCGGACTAAGCCGCACGTCAACATCGGCACCATCGGTCACATCGACCACGGTAAGACGACCCTCACGGCCGCCATTACCAAGGTGCTGCACGACGCGTACCCGGACCTGAACGAGGCCTCGGCCTTCGACCAGATCGACAAGGCTCCCGAAGAGCGCCAGCGCGGTATCACCATCTCGATCGCGCACGTCGAGTACCAGACCGAGGCGCGTCACTACGCCCACGTCGACTGCCCCGGTCACGCGGACTACATCAAGAACATGATCACGGGTGCGGCGCAGATGGACGGTGCCATCCTCGTGGTCGCCGCCACCGACGGCCCGATGCCGCAGACCAAGGAGCACGTGCTCCTGGCCCGCCAGGTCGGCGTTCCGTACATCGTCGTCGCCCTGAACAAGGCCGACATGGTGGACGACGAGGAGATCCTGGAGCTCGTCGAGCTCGAGGTGCGTGAGCTCCTCTCCGAGTACGAGTTCCCGGGCGACGACGTTCCGGTCGTCAAGGTCTCCGCTCTGAAGGCCCTCGAGGGCGACAAGGAGTGGGGCAACTCGGTCCTCGAGCTCATGAAGGCCGTGGACGAGGCCATCCCGGAGCCCGAGCGCGACGTCGACAAGCCGTTCCTGATGCCGATCGAGGACGTCTTCACCATCACCGGTCGCGGTACGGTCGTCACCGGCCGCATCGAGCGTGGTGTCCTCAAGGTCAACGAGACCGTCGACATCATCGGCATCAAGCAGGAGAAGACCACCACCACGGTCACCGGCATCGAGATGTTCCGGAAGCTCCTCGACGAGGGCCAGGCCGGTGAGAACGTCGGTCTGCTGCTCCGCGGCATCAAGCGCGAGGACGTCGAGCGCGGCCAGGTCATCATCAAGCCGGGCTCGGTCACCCCGCACACCGAGTTCGAGGCCCAGGCCTACATCCTGTCGAAGGACGAGGGTGGCCGTCACACCCCCTTCTTCAACAACTACCGTCCGCAGTTCTACTTCCGTACGACGGACGTGACCGGCGTCGTGACCCTCCCCGAGGGCACCGAGATGGTCATGCCGGGTGACAACACCGAGATGAAGGTGGAGCTCATCCAGCCCGTCGCCATGGAAGAGGGCCTGAAGTTCGCCATCCGCGAGGGTGGCCGGACCGTGGGCGCCGGCCAGGTCACCAAGATCAACAAGTAAGCTCCGCTTGCTTGTCGGTCGACCCGACCTGACATGGGCTGATGCCTGAGAGGGCCCGTACGACTTCGGTCGTACGGGCCCTTTCGTCATGTGCGGTCGGGGCCGGCCGCTTTCCGGGCGGTGGCCGTGAAGGCGCGGAGTCGACGCCGTGATCGTCCGGCGGACGGTGCCCGGCCGATGATGGGACACCGGGGCGCCGGCGTCGTCCCGCCAGAGTGCCGCGGCCGTGCGCAGCCGGGCCACCGCCTCTTCCCGGCGGCCCTCGTGGCCGAGCCGTCTGGCCCCGGCCACGAGGGCGGTGAAGAGTACGGCGTCCACGTTGCCGGGCTCCGTGGTGAGGACGTAGCCGGAGGGCCGGGTCGCGACGGTCGCCGGGCGGGCCGCCCGGCCGAGGAGGGTGCGCAGCCGGGAGACGCAGATCTGCACCTGGGCGCGAGCCGTCTTCGGCGGGGCGTCGCCCCAGACGGGATCCACCAGGTGGTCCGTGCCGGCGACCTGATTGGCGCGCAGGAGCAGGGCGGCGAGGATGACCTGCTGCCGTCCCGGCGTCACGTGGAGCGGGCCGTCGGGTCCGTGCGCCTGCAGCGGTCCGAGAAGGGTGAGGGCGGGGCGCTCCGCGTCCGACGCCGCTCCTGGTGATTCCCCGACCACGCGTCCCCCCAACGCTCCCCGCGACACACCGGGAGCGACCGTCCGTTCGATCACTGCTTTCCCTGTCCGCCGTTTCCCGAGTGTTCGCCTCCCCCCGCCCCCTCGCTGCCTGCGCCGTGCTGCCGCCGCACCGCCCGTTCCGCCGTGTCACCCGCCGTGCCGCCGCAGCGCCATCGCGGCCGGGACGACCGACGCGGTGGCCGCGAGCACCGCGCAGACACCCGCGACCGTGCCGGCGGCCGCCCACGGCATTACCGGCGGGGCGGACACCGAGAGAAGGGCGAGCGCCGCCCACATCCCGGCCAGGTCGAGCCCGGCGACGGCCAGGCCCAGGACGGTGCCGACCGCGACCACCGTCAGGGACTCGGCGGCCACCACGCGCAGCACCTGCCCGTAGGTGGCCCCGGCGAGGCGCAGGACCGCCTGCTCGCGGGCCCGGGCGGGCGCCGCCATCAGCACGGTGTTGACCACCGAGATCCCCGTGTAGAGCAGCGCGATGCCGAGGACCAGGAGGAGGCCCGCCCGCGTCGCGCCCTCGGAAGCCGGGGACGCCGCGTCGGCCCACGCGTGCCCGCTCGACACCCGCCCGCCGGACGGCGCGACCGCCGCCCGCAGCCCGGCGGCGACCGCGTCCGGGTCGGCGCCGTCGGCGAGCGCGACGTCCACCCGGTCGACGGGGGCGCCGGCCGCGTTGGCCGCGGTGACGTAGACGCCGTTGTCACCGGTGCCGGTGTCCATCACGGCGGCGATGCGCAGCACCCGCTCGGTGCCGTCCCCGAGCCAGACCCGCACGCTCCGGCCGACCGTGTGCTCCCGCCACTCCTCGTTCACGATGATCGAGCGGTCGTCGAGGTCGGCGACCCGGCCCTCCGCCACCGGCAGCCGGCTGGTCGCCGCGAGGGCCCCGGGGTCGCCGACGGCTCGGGCTTCGGACCGGACGAGGGCCACGCCGTCCTCCAGGACGTACACCTCGCCCGCCGCGCTCGGGGAGATCCGCGCCCCGGGGACCGCGCGCAGGCGGTCCAGCGTCGCCGGGTCGAAGCCCGCGTCGGACGGCGCCGCGGCCACGAACGCCGCAGTGGTCCGGGCCCGGGTCTCGGCGGCCTTCGCCCCGTCCAGCGTCGCGACGGCGCCGAGCAAGGAGCCCGTGAGCGCGACCGTGACCAGCACGGGCGCCGCGAGGGCCGCGGTGCGGCGGACCCCGGTCGCGGTGTTCTCCCGGACCAGCAGGCCCGTGGCGCCCGGCAGGCGGGTCGGCAGCCGGGTGAGCAGCCGCGTCAGCGGGCGCACCACGACCGGTGCGAGCAGCGCGACCGCGGTGATCAGCAGCATCGGCCGGGTGACGTAGGTCTTGCGGTGCAGCAGGTCGCCGGGGTCGGACGCGAGCGCGAGGACCAGCGTCACCAGCGCGGTCAGCAGCAGCGCCAGCCCGGACAGCCACCGCCCCCGGGTCGTCGCCCCGGCGTCCGCCGCCGCTTCCCGCAGCGCTTCGACGGGGCCGGTGCGCCCGGCCCGCCAGGAGGCGGCGGTCGCCCCGCACAGGGCGACCAGGAGCCCGGTCCAGAAGGCGAGGTGATAGGGCCAGGTGTGGTCGCCGAGGGTGAACCAGGCCGGGGCGAGGCCCTCGCCGACGACCCGGCGGGTCAGCGGCGGCGCCGCGTACGCGCCCAGCACGCAGCCGGTGCCGGAGGCGAGTACGCCGACCACCGCGGCCTCGGCGAGCACCGTCCGCCGCAGCTGGCCCGGCGTCGCGCCCGCGGTGCGCAGCAGCCCGAACTCCCGGCGGCGCTGGGCGACCGCGAAGGCGAAGGTGGAGGACACGACGAACACCGACACGAAGGCGGAGACGCCGCCGGCCGTGCCGAACAGGGCGTTGAGGGCGGTCAGCGCCTCCTCGTCCCGGTGCGGGTCGGCGTCCGCGTACCGCCGCTCGGCGCCGGTGAGCACCCGGACGCCCGCACCGTCCGGCACCCTGTCCCGTACGGCCTCCCGCACCGCGTCCCGTACCGCGGAGGCCTCCGCGTCCACCGCCAACTGCACGCTGAGCGGGGCGAGGTCGGCGGCCCGTGCGTCGGTGAAGAAGACCGCGTCCTCGAAGCCGAGGCCGGGTACGGTCCCCACCACCCGCAGGGTGCCCCGGTCCGTGCGCAGCCGCTCGCCCGGCGCGGCCCAGCCGCCGGTGACGACGACCTCGTCGGCGGCGCGGGGCGCACGGCCGGCGTCGAGCCGGTACGGAGCGAACGCGGCGGTGGACCAGGGGTGGCCGACCAGCCCGCCGGGCCCGCCCTCGCCCCGCACGCGCACCGGGAAGGACCCGTCCTCGACGACGGTGCCGAGCCGCTCCAGCCGGGCCACGACCGCAGCCGGCACGGGGCGAACCCGCGCCTGCTCCGCCGTACGGTCGCCGGAGGGCGTCGGCACCCGCAAGGTGTCCTGCCCCCGGACCACCACCGGCGCCGCGGCGAACCGTTCCGGTGCCCGCTCGGGCGAGTCCAGCGAGGCCGCCAGGGCCCGGCCCGTCACGGCCAGCAGCGCGACCCCCAGCGCCAGCGCGACGAAGCTTCCGGTGAAGGTGACCCAGCGGGTGCGCAGCGTGCACAGGGCGACGGTCAGCACGGCGCGGCCTCCAGGCGGGTCATGCGGGTGGCGATGCCGTCCGGTCCGGCGCCGGTCAGTTCGTCGTGGACCCGGCCGTCGACGAGGAACAGCACGCGGTCGGCGTAGGAGGCGGCCACCGGATCGTGGGTGACCATGACGACCGTCCGGCCCTCGCCGTCGGCCATGGCGCGCAGCAGGGCCAGCACCTCCCGGCCGGCGCGCGAGTCCAGCGCCCCCGTCGGCTCGTCGGCGAACAGCACCTCCGGGCGGGTGATCAGCGCGCGGGCCAGGGCGACGCGTTGCTGCTGGCCGCCGGAGAGCTCGGCCGGCCGGTGCCGGGCGCGGTCGGCCAGCCCGACCTGGCGCAGCGCCTCGCGCACCCGGCCCCGCGGCGGGCGGCGTCCGGCCAGCCGCAGGGGGAGCGCCACGTTCTGCGCTGCCGTCAGCGACGGCAGCAAATTGAACGCCTGGAAGACGAAGCCGACGCGTTCCCGGCGCAGCAGGGTCAGCCGCCGCTGGCTCAGCCCGGTCAGCTCCGTGCCGCCGAGGACGACCGATCCCGACGTGGGCCGGTCCAGTCCGGCGGCGCACTGGAGCAGTGTCGACTTGCCCGAGCCCGAGGGGCCCATGACGGCGGTGAAGCTGCCGCGGCGCAGGGAGAGGGACACGTCGTCGAGGGCGGTCACGGTGCCGTCGCCCGCGCCGTACCGTCTGCTGACGGAACTCAGTCGGATCGCGTCGTCGCTGGTCATCAGTCTCCACTTCCAGATGTCCGAGCTGTTCGATGGGGCGCCCGGTGCACCAACGAAACCGTGCGGGGCGGCACCGGCGCAGTGCGGCAGGGGCTAGAGCGGGGGTATGGCCTGCCCTACCTCCGTTGCTCCGCCTGAGCCGATGGCCGCGCCGCCCGTGGCGGTCCTACGGTGAGCCGCATGCGCTCTCGCGACCTGTGGCAGGCCCTGTCCGCCCGCCGCTATCTGCTGTCCGCCTGGCCGTGGCGGGCGACCGCCTACCTGGTGACCGGGGCGGTGGCCGGCGCCGCGACCCTGATGGGGCTGGCGGTCGCCCTCGTCGTCGGGGGTGTCCTCACCGTGGTGCTGGTGGGGCTGCCGCTGCTGGTGCTCACCGCCCTCGCCGGTATCCCCCTGGCCCGCCTGGAGCGGCGGCGGCTGCGCCTGATCGACCGCGCTCCCGCTCCCGCCCGGCCGGTACGGCAGCCGCCCGCCACCGGGCCGTGGCCCTGGCTGATCACCCGGCTGCGCGAGCGGGCGACCTGGCGGGAGCTGGGCCACGCGCTGCTGTTCGCCCTCGTCCTGTGGCCGCTGGACGCCCTGGCCGTCGCCCTCGCTCTGGGGGTGCCGCTCCACCTGGCCGGCACGCCGCTGGTGATGGCCACGGCGGGCGGGGGAGAGGAGGCGAAGGTCCTCAAGCAGTGGACGGTCACCACCTGGCCGGCCGCGTCCGGCGTCGCCGTACTCGGGCTGCTGCTCCTCGTCCTGGGCGGCTACGCGCTGGGCCTGGCGGCGGGCGTGCGGGCCGAGCTGGCCCGGGTGCTCGTGGGCGCCCAGGGCGAGGGCGATCCGGAGGCCAGGGTCGTCGAACTCACCCGCTCACGGGCCCGGTTGGTGGACGCCTTCGAGGCCGAGCGGCGCCGCATCGAACGCGACCTGCACGACGGCGCCCAGCAGCGCCTGGTCGCCCTGACGATGGCTCTGGGCCTGGCCCGCCTGGACGCGCCGCCCGGTCCGCTGGCCGACCAGCTGGCCAAGGCGCACGGGGAGGCGGGCCGGGCCCTGGAGGAACTGCGCGAGCTGATCCACGGCATCCATCCCAAGGTCCTCGCCGACTACGGCCTGCCCGCGGCGGTCGCCGACGCCGCCGACCGCTCCGCCGTGCCCGTCGACGTCGCCCTGGAACTGCCCGGACGGCTGCCCCGGGCGGTGGAGGCCGCCGCCTACTTCGTGGTCTGCGAGGCCCTCGCCAACGTCGGCAGGCACAGCGGCGCCGACCGCGCGGAGGTGACCGGCGGCCACCGCGACGGGCAGCTCCTCCTCTGCGTCCGCGACGACGGCCGGGGCGGGGCCGACGTCGCGGCGGGCAGCGGGTTGACCGGACTCGCCGACCGGGTGTCGGTCCTGGATGGCAGACTCTCCCTGTCCAGCCCGCCGGGCGGACCGACCCTGCTGAGCGTGGAGATTCCTTGCGAGTGGACCGAACGCTTCGCGTAGTGCTCGCCGAGGACAGCGTGCTGCTGCGGGATGGCCTGACCGGCCTGCTGGCCCGCTTCGGCCACGAGGTGGTGGCGGCCGTCGGCGACGCGGAGGCACTCGTCGCCGCGGTCGCGGAGCACGTCCCGGACGTCGTCGTCACCGACGTGCGCATGCCGCCCGGCTTCCATGACGAGGGCCTGCACGCGGCGGTGCGGCTGCGCGGGGAGCGGCCTGCCCTGCCCGTGCTGGTCCTCAGCCAGTACGTGCAACGGGCCTACGCGGCCGAGCTGCTGGACTCCGGAGACGGCACCGGCGTCGGCTATCTGCTCAAGGACCGCGTCGGCCAGGTCGAGGAGTTCGTCGACGCGCTGGCCGAGGTGGCGGCGGGCGGCACGGTCGTCGACCCGGAGGTGGTACGCCAGTTGCTGCGCCGCCGCCGGGACCCGCTGGAGCGGCTCAGCCCGCGCGAGCGCGAGGTGCTCGCCCTGATCGCGCAGGGCCGGTCCAACGCGGCGATCGCCCGTCAACTCGTCGTCTCCGAGGCGGCCGTGGGCAAGCACATCGGCAGCATCCTCACCAAGCTCGACCTGCCCCCGGCGACCGAGACGCACCGCAGGGTGCTGGCGGTGCTGACGTATCTGCGGGGCTGACGCGGTTCCGCGTCGCGGGACGGACGAAGGTGTACGGATTTGGTCACGAATCCTGCACGGGACGGCACTTCACCTCCACACGGCGGCACGATTGATCGCCGCATGCCCCGCCCCGGCGGTGGTCCCGGCCCGTACCCACTCGGCACCGCTACCAGGAAAGTGAGCCCGTGAGTTCCGTCCCGCCTCCCGACCGTTCCGACGACGAACCGGCCCCCTCGATCTCCGACGAGCAGTTGGCGGCGTTCCTGCGGGAGGCCGCCGACGGCGGTGGTGGCTCCGCTCCCAAGGAGCCGTCGGCGCGGGCGCGGATGGTGGCCCGGCGGTTGCGCGAGGAGGCGGAGCCGACGCCCTGGCGGGCCCCGCAGGGCAACCCGAAGGGCGACGGCCGCGGCCGTTGGCGCCTGGTGGGCACGGTGGCCGGCGCGGTGGTGCTGGCGGCGCTCGCCGTCGTCGCCGTACGGCCCTCCCTGGTCCTGGACCGGCTGCCCGGCGGGGACGACGCCTCCGCGACGCCCACCCTGGCGGCCGAGTCGGCGCAGCCGACCGGCGCCCCCGGGGAGGCGGCCGGGGCGGAGCGCGCCACGCGCGAGCACCCGTTCCGCGGCTCGCCCGCCGAGCGGTGGGCCGAGGGCGCCGACGCCATCGAGGTACCGGCGGCGAAGCCGCTGTCCGGCATGAGCAAGGACGACGTGGCGTTCGCGCTGCGCCGCACCAAGGAACTCCTGGTCGCCGCCAACCTGGACCCCGCGGTCCTGCGCGGGGAACGGCCGGACGAGGCGCTGGACGTGCTCGACCCGAAGCAGCCGGAGCTGCTGCCCAAGCTGCGCCGCTCGCTGAGCGCCCCCGACGCGGACCACGATCCGCTCCGGCTCTTCACCCGCTTCGACCCCGACGAGACCCGCCTGGCCGGCGACGTCGTGAAGGTCCGCGGCCGCATGACGCTCGCCGCGGGCGAACCGGGCGTGGTGAAGGTCGACGCGGACTACACCTTCGTCTACCCGCTGGTGCGGGCCGACGACGCCGACGGGCCGGTCGCCCGCACGATCATCCGCCGCGTGCTCACCCTGACCCTGAACGACCCGGCGAAGTGGAACGTGACCGAGGGCAAGCTCCTGGTGGAGAAGTACTTCTCCGAGTACGGCAACACCGACTGCGACGTCTACGACGGCTACCTGCACCCCGGCTTCCCCGACGACGACGGTCCCGGCGGCGCGCGGCCCACCGGCCCGCCGACCGACCCCTACGACCGGAGCCGCCCCCTCACCGGTTCCGGTTCGGAAGGCTGCGGCCAGGTCACCCGTACCTGACGCGGACGTGACCGGGCCCGGGCGCTCTCCCTCACGCACGCCCGGACCCGTCCCCCGTTGTCCCCTGTGGGGGTCAGTGGGGTGTCACACTCGCTGCCACAGCGCGGGAACGTTCGACGGCTCCCAGCCCGGCTGGGCCTGGTGGCCCTGCAGGCAGCGGTAGGTGGCGCCGCCGTACGTCACGGTGTCGCCCGGCTGGTAGACGGTGCCGGCCGCCCAGGTGCCGCCGGGCTCCTCGCCGCCGCCGGGCTCCTCGCCGCCGTCGTCGCCGCCGGTGGTCTTGAGCGTGAGCCCGTAGTTCTGGAGCAGGGCGTTGATCGGCTGGAAGAAGGTCTCGCCGCCGGACCGGCAGTCGCCGGAGCCGCCCGAGGTGACGCCCTGCGCCTGGCTGCCGGAGATGTAGGAGCCGCCGGAGTCCCCGGGCTCGGCGCACACCGTGGTCTTGGTGACCGGGGAGATGGTGCCTTCCTGGTAGGTGACGCTGGTGTTCAGCTGCGTGACGGTGCCGCAGTGCCAGCCGGTCGTCGACCCGGAGCGGCAGACCGACGCGCCGACCGGAGCCGCCGTGGAACCGGTGACCTGGACACTCTGGCCGCCCGCGCCGTTGACGTACGGGGTCGCCGTCCAGCTGGAGTTGGTGGCCACCCACGCCATGTCGCGGCCGGGGAAGATCGAGCCCTGGAAGGTGCCCTGGGCCACCTGGTTGGAGCCCGTGGTGCCGGCGCCGGCCCGGCCGCAGTGGCCCGCGGTGGCGAAGCCCTGCTGGGTGCCCTTGGTGATCGGGAAGCCGATCGAGCAGCGGCTGCTGTTGTTGATGTAGTACGCCTCGCCGCCGCGCAGGTCGTAGAAGGTGCGGGGCCGCTCGGTGCGGCTCTCGACGCGGGCGAGGGAACGGTCGACACCGGCCGCCGCCAGCAGCGAACGCGCCGCCGCCGGGCGTATCGCCTCGACGACGACGGTGTTGGTGCGCGTGTCGACGTACCAGACGGGCGCGTCGGCGGTGTCGCGCTTCGCCGCCGCGCGGTCCAGGCGGGCCTTGGCCGCGTCCAGGTCGGCGAGCGAGTGGCGCACGACCTTCGCCTCGGCGCCCCGGGCCTCGATCGCGGAGACGTCGCCCGCGTCGGTCGTCGCGACGGTCAGCGTGCCGGACTCGGCACCGGTCACCCACGCCCCCGCGAAGTCGCCGCCGAGCGCGGCGCGCAGGCGGGCCGCCGTGGCACCCGCCTCGGCCTCGTTGCCGAGGCGGCGCTCGGCCTGCCCGCGGTCGAGGCCGAGGTCCCGCTGCATGGCCTTGAGCAGAGCGGGCGGCGCGGCGTCGGTGCGCAGGGTCTCGGCGGCGGTGGGGGCGGGGTCGACGGGTGCCGTCCCGGCGCTCGCGGAGCCGCTGAGCCCGGCCACGAGCAGGGCCGCGGTCGCGGCGACGGCGGCACCCATGGCTCTGTGGTGTCGGTGGTGCATGGGGGATCTCCTCGGTCTCGGTGGGGAGGTGCCGAAACCGTAGGGAGGGACGACCGGCCGTCATAAGAGCTCAGCCGTCCCTCTCCCCGGTGTTATGGAATGCCGGGGGGAGGGGAGGACGCGTCAGGGAACCCGGTGTGCCGACATCCACTCCGTGTAGCTGTCGCTGCTCGCCGCCACGCTCGCGTGCGCCATGCGCGCCTGGGAGAGCACGGCGCCCGCCGTGTCCTGCCGCTGCGTCGCCGCGTGCCAGCCCAGCAGGTGCCGCCAGGTCAGCGGGGTGCCGGTGAGCGGCCGGGTCACGATCCGGGGCGTGGTCGGGAAGGTCGCCCGGCACAGCCCGACCGCCCGCCCCACCTGCACCAGGTGGACCAGGGACGCGGTGTCCGTCTCGTACATGCGGCGCGGGGTGAAGCCGGCGCGGGCGCAGGACGCGGTGAAGCAGTCGCCGAAACAGCCGTCTCCGGGTACGCAGGCCCACTCCTCGTCCGCCAGCTCGGTCAGGTCCACCTCGGCACGGTCGGCGAGCGGGTGGCCCTCGGGCACCATGACGAACACCGGGTCCACGGCGACCTCCCGCCACACCAGCCCCTCGCCGCCGGGCGGTGACGCGGTGCCGCAGGTCCCGGCCAGGGCGAAGTCCAGCCGCCCCTCCGCGAGCTGACCGGCCAGCTCGCGCTCGGACCAGGAGGTGCAGGTCGTCATCCGGGCGTCGGGCGCCACACCGGCCAGCCGGTCGAGGAGGGCACCCAGTAAAGGACCGTGGGTGCCGCCGATCCGCAGCCGTTCCGTGGTGCGCGGCGCGCGGGCGAACCGGGCCGCCTCCTGCTGCAGCTCGGTCACCGCCGGGAGCACGATCCGGCTGCGCTCCAGCACCAGTTCGCCCAGCGCGGTGGCCCGCACGCCGTGCCGTCCCCGTACGAACAGCGCGCCGCCCAGGGCCCGTTCGATCCGCTTGAGCTGTGCGCTCAGCGCGGGCTGCGCGAGACCGAGAGCCGTCGCCGCCCTGGTGAGGCTCCCGGCGTCGGCGATGGCCCGGACCGTCTTGAGATGCCGCAACTCCAGCTCCATGAGGGGAGCTTGCGACGCGGTGAAGGCGGGGGCAAGAGGTTGGTACGGACCTCTGGAGGAAACTTCAAGTACTTGCGTCGTCGTTCGCGGCGAGCAGCTCCCGCGTCCGGCGCAACAGCGCCGCCCGTACAGAGTCCGGAGCCAGGACGCGCAACGGAGTGGCGAGGCTGAACAGGTACCGGGCCAGCCCCTCCGCGCTCGACCCACCGACCTCGACGACCGTGGCGTCCGGTCCGTCGGCCCGGTGCAACCCGACCGTGGCGGAAATGGACCGCAGCGCCTGTTCCATGGGCACCGGCGCTGAGCAGGACGTGGTCGTGCAGGAGATCCAGGCCATCAACCGGTAGGACGGTCGGTCACCGACCGATTGGTTTGCCTCGCCCCTTCAGTGAACATGGCAGCTGCTCCGTCCAGCGAGCGCTCAGCGCCAGGGGTCAGCTCTCCGGTGTGGTCCAGCCCGCGGATTTCAGGATCCGCGCGTACTTGGCATACCTGCGCCGAGCGAGCCACAGCCCCATGAAGTACAGGCCGAAAACAGCGAGCCAAACCCCCGTTCCGACGGTCGCACTCGTCACCGTGAATCCCACTTTGGCCAGGACGATGACGATGACGATCGGCACGATGAAGAGGTAGGGCAGCGTGCGCTTCCTCTGCACATCGCCACTGAGGTCGACTTCAATGCGCGCGCGCAGAAGATCGACGGCGGGTCGAGCTTCCGGCAGCGGCCGCAGCCCGCTCGCCACCGGTTTCATGCCCGGCGTGGGGCCACCGCGGGGTGCGGACGCGTACCGGGCGTGAGTTTCCGCAGCGCGCTGATGCGCCTCTGGGCTCCGGTCGCGTCTGAAGAGGAACACCGGGCGGGCGCTGCCCGACAGCGTTGGCTCAAGACCGCAGTAGAGGTAGCCGTACTGTTCGGCGATGTAGGCGAACGACGCGAACTTCCGCTTCGAGTTCCAGGGGCTCTGGAGGGTGAAAGTCTCTGCGCCGCGTGCGTCTTCGCTCAACAGAGCCCTGATCTGCCGCTCGACGCCCATCTCGCCTCCCGTCATCCGGTGACCACCGGAGGCGATTGGCCGCCTTCCGGCTGTCCGGCCCGTGATCCGTGCGCAACATCATATGGCGTACCCGTCGGGTCGGATCAGTCGCGAATGCAATTCCGAAGCCTCGGCCCTGTGGCGCGTTCCAGCCCAGCCGATCTGGCGTCGGTGATCGCACCAGCGATACCTTCCGACTGACAGGACCAGTCAACGCTGGATAGCAAACGGGGCAATCCGGCATAAGGGGGGGCAGCGGTGTCGTTCCTGCGATTCGCCGGCGCCGAGGTCAGAGAGATGGCACGCAAGCTTGAGACCGGCGGCGGCCATATGAAGGGCGCCTCCAAGAAGATGGCGACTACCGACGCGACCCAGATCGGCCACGGCGATCTTCAGAAGGCGTGTGACGACTTCTCGGACTCCTGGGACTACGGCTTCGGCCAGCTTTCGAAGATGACGAAGGGCGTCTCGAAGTTCGCCAAGCACGCGGCGGACACGTTCGATGAGCTGGACCAGAAGTTGCGGGACGACCTGAAGAACGCCGGCAAGAAGGGGAAGTACGGCAAGTGAGTAAGCACGGCTACCCCAATCTGGGCTTCGATCCCGCCCCTGGCGACCTGGAAGCCATCAACGACCTCGTTCTCGCAGTCGGCACGGTCAGTAGCGACGGCACCACGACGAAGACGGAACTGGACAAGATAGGCACGGACGACGGCCTGTGGGTCGGCAAGGCGGCCAACGCTTTCACGGATACCTACAGCGAGGTGCCGCCATACCTCAAGACTGCCCTGTCGGCGATGGAAGAGGCGTCACGTGCCCTGAACACCTGGCACAGGGAGGTCAGCAACTTCCAGGCACGTGCCCGACGACTTGAGGAAGAGGCGGCTGCGGCGGCCAGGAAGGCGGGCAGCGCAAGGAGTACGCTCGACGGCCTTCCCAGCGAAACGACCTCCATGTCCGCCAAGGAGCTCGAAGAGCACGACAAGGACAAGAGGGAGAAGAAGAAGGCCTGCGAAGCGGCCGAGGACGAGTTGGCCTCCATCCGCAACCGTGCCCATTCGCTGAACGACGAGTTCAATACGTCGGCAGCGCACGCCGCGTCGCAACTCAGGAAGGCCACCGACTACGCACCCCCCGAACCGGGACTCTTCGACCAACTCGTCGGAATCGCCAGTGACATGCTCGAAGGAGCATGGGACTGCGTCACCGACCCCGACTGGTGGAAAGCGCTGGGCGACGTGCTCGCAGACATTGCCATGGTTATCGGTGTGATCTGTTTCATCACCATCTTCACCGGGGGCCTGGGCTGGTTGGCCGTGGCCGGTTGCATCGTCGCCGCCGGGGCCCTCGCTTCCCATGCGATCGCCATGAAGATGGGCGCGGACGTCACATGGGAGACGTTGGCCTGGGACGCGGCGGGCCTCTTTGCCGCCGGTACCGGCCTCGCAGGCGCAAAGCTGGCAGGGGCGGGACGAGGGCTGGTGGCCGCCGGCCGGGAACTGAGGGCAGCCGAGGGACTGGTGAGCCGCTTCAGCGGGATGGGATTGAACCCCAGGACCTGGATCTATCCGCTCTCCGCACCTTCCGGGGCTGTGAGGTCTCTCGAAGGCTTCGTGATGAGCGGAGGCGGACGCGTCGCGGCCGGCGTGGGCGAGGTGATCGACAAGCTCAGCAACGGATCCGGCCTGACGTTGGCCGGGGGTTCCAACATCGAGCGCTGGTTCGGCGACAGCCTCAGCAAGCAGGACATACCCGTTCTCGGGCCGATCCTCGACTACATGAACCCGCCGGACAAGTACGACGACAACTACGACGACACCGACCTCGTCGGCCCTCCGAAGAAGGTCGATCCTCCGGTGATGCTCAGTTCCGCCGGCGACAGCTTCCTCAACGGCCTCAAGCCGGCCAGTGGTGGGGTAGTGGTCGCATGAGTCCGCACGCCTACGAGCCCCGCGGGGTGTCCGGCAAGGCGGTGGCCGGGGAGCATTTCAGGTACGCCTTCAAGTACGAGGTGCCTCAGGCGTTCGTACGCTTTCCGGAGGCGTCGGACGAAGCGGGCTGGGCAACCGCCATGGACGAGCTCATGCCCGGCAGCGACGAACAGGCCCGCCTCAACGCCACGGCGCAGATGCGCACCGTACTTCCGCTGATGACCCAGCCCAACACGATCGAGACGTCGGCGTGTCTCGGCATGGAAGATGACGCGATCTCGATGGGATTCCTCATCGTGTCGGTCCAGCACACCGGGCATGACAACCGACTGCTGGCGGCAGAGGGCATATTCCGCGCCAAGGAACAGCACTACTTCGCCCAAGACTCGGCCACAGAGGACGTCGACCATGAGCTGGGGAAGGGAACAAGGGGCGCACAGGATCTTCTGCTCGCAACACAGTTGCCCTGTGGGCCCGGAATCACTTCCGTGTCGATGCGCTCACTGACGCTGCCCATGGGTGACAGCGGAATGAAAGCCCCCATCATGGCCATCGGCCTGCTCCAGTTGATCATTCCTGCCCCGCACGATTACTGCGTCTACGTAACTCTCGCGGTCCCCACGATCTACCACCTGGACGCATACAGCGCACGATTGGCCCACATCGCCCGCACGATGTCGTTCGACGTCCCTCGGGAGGAGAGCGTCGCCCCCGCCGCAACGACGACCTGACCACGCTCGCCGGCTGGGACTCGGCTCCGCGCTCACTGCCCGGCACGTATGGCGCTGAACTTCGTCACCAGGGTGGAGTGGGGGGCCTTCGACACTACGACGAAGTCCACGGCCTGGTCGGCGCGTAAGCGGTCCCGTACGGCGAGCGCGCACTGGACCCCCAGGGAACGGTGGTGGTCGACGAGCGCCGACAGGGAGCGGGCGAAGTCGCGCCGGGCGAGGTCGTCCTGCAAGCAGATGAACAGCCACCGCGCTTTCAGGCCCAGCTCAAGCGTGTACTGCTTTCATCGCCTCGTCCAGGACAGCACTCAGCTCTCGCAGGGCTTCATGGGCCACGTCCGCGTCGTCGTGTTCCAGGTTGTTCTTGGCCCTGGAGTGGCGGGCCGCGAGGTCGGGGCGGCGGGCGATCTCGATGTCACGGGCTGCCCACGCCAGGGCCCAGCCGCGTACGGGGCTGAGCGACTGCCATTCCAGGGCCTTGGCGAACACCTCTTCCTTGGTCTGCTGCATCCCCGGCAGACGCCCGGGCGCGACGACGGCGAGAGCGGCGCGCAGAGCGTCCGGCGTCTGCTCGGGGCGGGGGACCAGCTCGTGTCCGTGGTCGGCCTGAGTGCTCATGAAGTCCTCCCGAGAGTGCACTGGCCAGGGTAGTCGTCCGGGATGGCCGGGGAATCGGGACGCGAACATCGAGGTGCGTTTCTCCTGGTCAACGTGTGTGTGAAGGGACATGCCCAGGGGGTGTGCCGGGCGGTGCGTCGCTTGTGGTCGTACGGCAGTCGCGGCAGCGGTCCTCGGTCTCGGGGGCGCGGAAGCCGCGGTCGCAGCCGTCGCAGTTGCGTACCTCGTAGCGGGGCGGTGGGGGACCGGCCGGGGCGGCTTTGAACGGTGGCGGGGGTGGCAGCTGCGCGGTGAGGCGGTGGGCGAGGAGGGCCGCGGGGCGGCGCAGGGGTTCGTCGGGGAGGTCGGTGGTCAGGGCGTGGCGTACGGCGGTGGGGGCGACGTCCCGTTCCAGCCAGGCGGCGACGCCGGGGGTCAGGTGGGTGGCGTCGGTGGCGGAGAGGAGGAGGCGGGGGTCGTGTCGGCGCAGGGTGGCGAGGAGGTCGGTGGCCTGTTGGAGTAGGGCGGGGGCGGTGCAGCTGGGCTGTGGGACGGCGGGGAGGGCTTTGCGGGGGCGAGGGGCGGGTCGGGTGCCGGTTCCGGCGCGCTGCGGGTGTGCCTGGGGTGCTTGTTCCGGTCGTGCGGGAAGTTGTTCCGCCGAGTGGGGTTGGCGGTCCGGGGCGGCGCCTTGGCGGTCCGGGAAGCCGTCGGTGTCGGCCGGCTCGCGGCGGGCGGCCGTGTGCGGCTGGTTGCAGGAGACCGTGCGGCTGACGATGCGGCCGGTGGTCGTGCGGTGGCGTTCGCGGCGCAGATAGCCGTGGGCCTCGAGTTCGCGCAGGGCGGCGGCGATGCGGGTGGGGCCCTTGGGGAAGCGGGCGGTGAGTGTCTTGATGTCGGCGCCTGCACCGGTGGGCAGCGACTGGAGGTGGCAGCTGAGGCCGATCGCGAGGAGGGACAGCTCCTTGTGCTGGGCCAGGTGGTTGCCGATCACGACGAAGCGGGTGGTGTGGCGGGTGTTCTCGTGGACGATGCCGCCGCCGTGGCGACGCGTACGGGTCGGATTGTCGGCGGGGGCTGACTGGGCGCGCGGGGGCGCGCTAGTGTTTTGGGTATCCATCGGGAAGGTGCTTTCTTCCTTGTTGGTTAGGCCCTCGCACCGGGATTGCAGTCCCAGCGGGGGCCGAAGTCTGTTTGGGGTGGTGTGTGTTCGCTTGCGCTGAGAGTAGGGGAGTTGGGGGCCCGGAAATCCAGCCGAGCCGGTGATGTTCACCCGCCCGGGTGACGAGCGCCTCGGGCGGGAGGGGTGGGGCTTGGTGGGGTTCTTTCGCCCCGAGTTCTTTCCTTGGTTAGGCGCCGACGGCACCGCAGCCTCAGGACGTGGGTTGCGGTGGCGTGACGTGCAGTTCGGCCCAGACGGTTTTGCGCGGAAAGCGGCCCTCGGCTACTCGCCAGCGATCGGCCAGCGCCTCGATGAGCAGCAGGCCACGGCCGGACTCGGCGTCGGGGGAGCTCCTGGCCACGGGTGTCGGTGACCTCGATGCGGAGGATGGCGCCGACGACGTAGAGAGTGAGCCGGAAATCGCGGCCGGGGACGCGGCCGTGGTCCGCCGCGTTGTTGGACAGTTCGGCGACGAGGTGGCGTGCCGGGTCCAGGGGCAGACCCCAGGAGCGGAGTTGCTCGGTCGCGAGCAGACGGGCGAGACGGGCACCGCGTGGCGTGGGAGAGAGCTGCACACTGAAGTTGCGGACAGCGGTGGTGAGTTCGGCGGAGGTCTGGTTCACGTCACTCAGCGTGGCGGTGCGTGCGGACCGTGAGAAGTGACTTGGCTGCTACGTAGGGTGACTGTCCGGCGTTGTCGGGTGGTGTCGGTGCTGTCGGGCCTCGACCGGCGGCTTCACATGCCGCGCGCCCCGCTCCTGGTCGCGCGCGAGGAGCGGGGCGATTCGTTGTCAAGCGGCCTGAGAAGTGAAAGTGACCGAGAGGTCGTTGTTGGGTGTGATGTCCAGGTGCAGGGTGGAGTCGAGAGCGGCGGCCAGACGTTCGAGAAGGGGAGACCACCGACGGACCTCGTCTGGGGCTCACACTTGGTGCGTGGTCGAACTTCGTGACGTACGCCGCTGAGAGCTGACGTTGCTGTCATCGTGCTTCGCTTCAATTCAGTGGCGCGAAGCACGATGAGGAATAACCCTGCGTTGCAGGCCTGCCGACACGAAGGAAAAGGCTAGAATCCCCGCCGCCTGGGCGACGTTCCTGCCGTACGCGTCGCAGCGCTGACCGTCGGCTCCACGACCTCCTGCGTCCCCACCACCGCCAGCAGCTCCAGCAGCCCCGCGCTCCGCGTCCCCACCGCCGGGGTGAACCAGAGGAGCCGCTGACGGCCGTCCTCGCTGAAGAGGTTGAGGCAGTTCAGCTCGATGACGCCGATCGTGGGGTGGACGATCCGTTTACGGTCGTTGCGCCGGAACGCCACCTCGTGATCGGCCCACAGCGCGGCGAACTCGGGGGAGACGTCGAGCAGCGTACGGATCATCGTGCCGGTCTCCGGGTCCTTCGCGTCCCGCCGGGCGGCGGCGGCCCGCAGGTCGGCGACGAAGGCGCGGGACTGGATCGGATGATCGGCCTCCGGATACAGCCGCCGGGCCGCCGGCTCGGTGAACCACCGGTACACGAAGCTGGCCCGGGGCCCGCGGTACGCCAACTGCTCCCCGAGCAGCGCCGCGGCCAGCGGATTCTGCACGAGGGTGACGTGCAGGTCGGTGATCACCTGCGCGGGCGTCGACGGCATCCGGTCGAGCAGGTCCAGCATGCCGGGGTGCACGTGCGAGGCGGGCCCGCCCTGCACGGGCACCGGCCGGTCGGCGAGCCGGTACAGGTAGTCCCGCTCGTCGGCGGACAGCCGCAGCGCCCGTGCCAGCGCGGCGATCATCTGCTCCGACGGCTGGGACCCGGCGCCGCGCTCCAGCTCGTTGTAGTAGTCCACGGAGGCCCCGGCGAGCTGGGCGACCTCCTCGCGGCGCAGCCCCGGCACCCGGCGGCGCGACCCGGCCGGAAGACCGACGTCGGCGGGGCGGATGCGCTCGCGGCGCGATCGCAGGAACGCCCCCAGCTCGGCGTACTTCACAGCGCTCATGCCGTCCATTCTGCGCCGGGCCGGGCCCGTGACCCAGGGGATGGCATCCCCTGGCTCCGAGGGCGGCCCGGGCGCACTGTGGACCCATGACCACGAACACGAACACGAGCACAGTGGTGGGCACCCGCGTAGCGATCGTCACCGGCGGATCGCGCGGCATCGGCCGCGCCGTCGCGCAGAAGCTCGCCGAGGACGGCCTGGCCGTCGTCGTGAACTACGCCCACGGCGCCGCGGCCGCCGAAGAGACGGTGACGGCGATCACCGGGGCCGGCGGCCGCGCCGTCGCCGTACAGGCGGACGTGGCGGAGGAGAAGGAGGTCGCGGCGCTGTTCGACCGGGCGGAGAAGGAGTTCGGCGGGGTCGACGTCGTCGTGAGCGCGGCCGGGCGGATGACCCTGGCGCCGATCGCCGACCTGGACCTGGCGGCGCTGGACGCCATGCACCGCACCAACATCCGCGGCACCTTCGTCGTCGCCCAGCAGGCGGCGCGGCGGCTGCGTGCGGGGGGCGCGTTCATCGGCTTCTCGACCTCCGTGGTGGGTGCGCAGTTCCCCACGTACGGCGGTTACGCGGCGAGCAAGGGTGCCGTGGAGGCGATGACGATGATCCTGGCGCGGGAACTGCGCGGCCGGGACATCACCGTGAACACGGTCGCCCCCGGTCCGACGGCCACCGAACTGTTCCTCGACGGCAAGACGCCCGAACAGATCGACCGGCTCGCGAAGACGCCGCCGCTGGAGCGGCTGGGCACCCCGCAGGACATCGCCGCCGTGGTCGCCTTCCTGGGCAGCCCCGCCGGCCACTGGGTGAACGGCCAGATCCTGCGCGCCAACGGTGGGCTGGTCTGACATGCCCTTCGCCCATTTCCAGGTCCCCGCGGGCACCCTCACCCCGGAGGACAAGAAGAAGCTGATCGAACGCACCACCGACCTCTACGCCGAGATCTACGGCGAACGGGCCCGCCCCACGACCGTCGTCCTCGTCGACGAGGTGCCCGACGGCGGCTGGGGCGTCGCGGGCAAGGTCCTCACCGCCGCGATGCTGGGCGGTGCGGTCGGCGGGGACTGACGCGCGGATCATCTTCCTCCGTGCGCGCTATCACCCGATATGCGAAAACTATGTCTCACATAGTGGTCGCCCCCTGCGCCGGGTGCTGGCGTGGATGTTTACATGCGCGTAACACTTAAGTGTCCCGCGCGCGGCAACGGCGCCGAGCGCCCACCACCGGACCGGCCGAACCGACCGGACAGGACGTGCCACCCCCCCCGTGTCACCCCCTGTACTCCTGTCCCGATCGTCCCGGTCTCCGGTGTCAGCCGTGCCAGAAAGGGCCCCCGTGACGACGCGAAGCGAGACGCAGACCACCCTCGACCACCTCCTCACCGAGATCGAGCACCGCAACCCCGCCCAGCCCGAGTTCCACCAGGCCGCCCACGAGGTCCTGGAGACCCTGGCCCCGGTCGTCGCCGCCCGCCCCGAGTACGCCGAGCCGGGCCTCATCGAGCGGCTGGTCGAGCCGGAGCGCCAGGTCATCTTCCGGGTGCCGTGGCAGGACGACCAGGGCCGCGTCCACGTCAACCGCGGCTTCCGCGTCGAGTTCAACAGCGCGCTGGGCCCGTACAAGGGCGGCCTGCGCTTCCACCCGTCGGTCAACCTGGGCGTCATCAAGTTCCTGGGCTTCGAGCAGATCTTCAAGAACGCGCTGACCGGCCTCGGCATCGGCGGCGGCAAGGGCGGCAGCGACTTCGACCCGCACGGGCGCAGCGACGCGGAGGTCATGCGGTTCTGCCAGTCGTTCATGACGGAGCTGTACCGCCACATCGGCGAGCACACCGACGTCCCGGCCGGTGACATCGGCGTCGGCGGACGCGAGATCGGCTACCTCTTCGGCCAGTACCGCCGGATCACCAACCGCTGGGAGGCCGGCGTCCTCACCGGCAAGGGCCAGGGCTGGGGCGGCTCGCTGATCCGCCCGGAGGCGACGGGCTACGGCAACGTGCTCTTCGCGGCGGCGATGCTGCGCGAGCGCGGCGAGGACCTGGAGGGCCAGACCGCGGTCGTCTCCGGCTCCGGAAACGTGGCGATCTACACCATCGAGAAGCTGACCGCCCTCGGCGCCAACGCCGTCACCTGCTCGGACTCCTCCGGCTACGTCGTCGACGAGAAGGGCATCGACCTCGACCTGCTCAAGCAGATCAAGGAGGTCGAGCGCGGCCGGGTCGACGCGTATGCCGAGCGCCGGGGCGCCTCGGCCCGCTTCGTCCCCGGCGGCAGCGTCTGGGACGTCCCGGCCGACCTGGCCCTCCCGTCGGCCACGCAGAACGAACTCGACGAGAACGACGCGACCGCGCTGATCCGCAACGGTGTGAAGGCGGTCTCCGAGGGCGCCAACATGCCGACGACCCCCGAGGCCGTCCACCTCCTCCAGAAGGCCGGCGTCGCCTTCGGCCCCGGCAAGGCGGCCAACGCGGGCGGCGTCGCGGTCAGCGCCCTGGAGATGGCGCAGAACCACGCCCGTACGTCGTGGACGTCGGAGCGCGTGGAGGAGGAACTGGCATCGATCATGACCAACATCCACACCACCTGCCACGAAACCGCCGAGCGCTACGGCGCCCCCGGCGACTACGTCACCGGCGCGAACATCGCCGGCTTCGAGCGGGTGGCCGACGCGATGCTGGCGCAGGGCGTCATCTGACGCAGGCCGCACGCCGTCCGGCTCCGGGCCGACCGTGCCCGTCCCGTACGACGCTCCCGAACGGGGCGTGCGGGGCGGGCACTTGTCCGTAGGCGGACGCGCCGGATGTCTGTCGGCGGACGCATCGGACGGGCATGATCGCAAGCCGGGCGGCCTCGTCGTCCTGTCCGAGCCCTCGTCCACCCCACATCCTGGAGACCCCGACATGGCCTCACCCCTGCGCGTACTGATCCACGGCGGCGGCATCGGCGGTCTCACGCTCGCCGCGGCGCTGGCCCGAAGCGGGCACACCGCCGAGGTCGCCGAGCTGCGCCCCGGGCTGGAGGCGCTGGGCGTCGGCATCATCCAGCCGTCCAACGCCCTGCACGTCATGGGCGGCATCGGCGTCCTCGACGCCTGTCTCAAGGCGGGCTACGAGTGGGAGGTCCTCACCATCGCCGACCCCGCGGGGAACACGCTGGCCGCCATCCCCCAGCCCCGCATGGGCGACGCGCCCCCCGCCAACGGCATCCCCCGTCCCGCGCTGGCCGGGATACTGGGGGACGCCGCCGTCGCCGCCGGTGCGACCCTCCGGTTCTCCGCCACGATCACGGAGCTCACCGACGACGGCGACGGCGTCGACGTCACCCTCTCGGACGGGGGCGGCGGGCGTTACGACCTGGTGGTGGGCTTCGACGGCATCGGATCCGCGCTGCGCACCCGACTGCACGGCGCGAAGTACGCCCCCGAGTACACCGGCTTCGCCAACTGGAGGGTCACCGTGCCCAGGCTGCCGGAGGTCCGCGGGGTCGTCATGAGCACCGCGGGCGAGTCGGCGAAGGCACTGCTCACGCCGATCACCGACGAGAGCATGTACCTGGGTGCGGTGTTCGCCGAGGCGCCGGACTTCCGCCCGGACCCCGCGCGGGCCCACGAGCAGCTCGCGGAGCGGCTGACGATGTTCTCCGGCCCCGTGGCCGCCGCCCTCGCCGCGGTCACCGACCCGTCCGCCGTGGTGTACTCCCGCATCTCCCAGGTGACGGTCGAGGAGCCGTGGCACCGGGGCCGCGTCGTCCTGGCCGGCGACGCCGCCCACGCCTGCACCCCGCACATCGCGCAGGGTGCGGCCATGGCCGTCGAGGACGCGGTGGTCCTCGCCGAGTCGCTCGACACCGAGCGGGACGTCCCGGCCGCCCTCACCGCCTGGGAGGCCCGGCGGCGTCCCCGGGCCATGTGGGTCCAGGCGATGTCCCGGGCGTGCTCCGCCAGGAGACCGGCGCGCCCACCACCGCCGAGGAGGACGAGCTCCTCGGGACCGGCATCCCGGGGGCGGCGCACGTCCTGGTCCAGCCGTACTGAGACCCGGGGGTGGAGCGCGGCCGACCGTGCCCCGTATGGGCCACACGGCCCTGGCGCCCCCCGCGTCCGCCCGCGAGACTGGCGCCCATGCGGAAACTCTCCCTCGACGCCCTTGCCCGAGAGCACCTCGAACGCGCCGCCGCCTCCTCCAACGGCCGCAGCGCCACCACGGTCCACGGCGGCCACGAGCTGGTCCTGCGCCAGACCCTCCTCGCCCTGACCGCCGGCACCACCCTCGCCGAACACGAGAACCCCGGCGAGGCGACCGTCCAGGTCCTGCGCGGCCGGGTCCGCCTCACCAGCGGCGACAACTCCTGGGACGGCCGCACCGGCGACCTCGTCCTGATCCCGCCGGCCCGCCACAGCCTGGAGGCGCTGGAGGACTCGGCGGTGCTGCTGACGGTGGCGAAACGCTGACGGAACGCCTCCGCAAAACAATCCCTGCGGAATGTGCACCCCAAAAACTGTATCCGCGGTACAAGGGTTTGACGGAACGTGCGGACAGTTTCCCTGCGGCGGCGAACGGAGTGGAATTACCGAACGTACACGGGTCCCGGCAGCGTGCTACTGTCGTTATCAGTTGCGGTTGTGGTTCCCGAATTTAAAGCTCATTCCAACCGGTCCGTGTGCCGTTGGAAGTGCTCTTTGACACCGGTCTTCTCCGGTCGGGGTGATCAACGCGGCGAAACGGCGTCCGTACAGTGCGGACGCCGGTGCACTGCCCCGAAGGAGACAAGACATGGCTACTGGCACCGTGAAGTGGTTCAACGCGGAAAAGGGTTTCGGCTTCATCGAGCAGGACGGTGGCGGCGCGGACGTGTTCGCCCACTACTCGAACATCTCCGCCCAGGGCTTCCGTGAGCTGCTCGAAGGCCAGAAGGTGAACTTCGACATCGCGCAGGGCCAGAAGGGCCCGACGGCCGAGAACATCGTCCTCGCCTGACGCCGGCGTGCCCACGGGCGCGCACTTCGCAGCTGGGGCCCGCATCCTTCGGGGTGCGGGCCCCAGCTGTATCTGCCACATCCACGAATTCGTGTACGCGGATTCCGCGCGCTATTCGGCCTGTTCTGCGTTTCTCCGCGCTTCTCCGCAGCGGCAATTCGTCGATACGCGTGTCATCGCGGCAGCCTGGAACCGCCCTGTTCGGAAAGCCGGCCTCGCCCGCTCCTGCTTCAGTGGTCGGAGTAGCTGAAGTCCCCCACGGTCCAGGCGCTGACGTCCTCGATCGCCACGCGGTACATCCCGCCCGTCTCCGGGATCCCCATCGTGCCCTGGAGGATCCGGGCGACATGGAAGTGCAGGTGGGTGGGTGTCCCTTCCCTCTCCGCCGGAGCGTCGAACACGGCGGAGAAGGCGCCCAGGTCCGTGGAGTCGGTCAGCACCTCCGACACCCTTTGCCGCCACACGGACTCGGGGGCCAGGCGACCGGTGATGACAGCACCGTGGGTGACCACGGTCAAGGACATCCGACTGCTCTGTGCGGACTCCACACGGGCGGCGATGTCAATGAGCAGCTCATCAGGCTTCGACATGAGAACGGATTTTATCCGCAGGCCCGCCCGTCCGGGCGGCCCGGTCGGTGGCACTACCGGGCAGGACGAGCGGCACTCCCCGGCTTGTCTCCGGATGCCACGGCGCCACCGCGTCGCAGCTCCTCGTTGATGCGCTGAGCCTCTTCGAGCTGGTCTTCCAGAATGATGATGCGGCAGGCCGCCTCGATGGACGTTCCCTGGTCGACCATCTCGCGGGCGCGGGCGGCGATGCGCAGCTGGTAGCGGGAGTAGCGACGATGGCCCCCCTGCGAACGCAGGGGCGTGATCAGCCGGGCCTCGCCGAGGGCCCGCAGGAAGGCGGGCGTGGTGCCCAGCATCTCGGCCGCCCGCCCCATGGTGTACGCGGGGTAGCCGTCGTCGTCGATCGGGTCGAGCGGTGTGTCTGCGGTCATCTGCACCTCTGTTTGCGTAATGCGTCGAGGGGCCTTGGTGCCGTACGGCACCAAGGCCCCGAGGGATTTGTAACACCATCTGCCGGCCTACTGCACTGCCGGCCTTCTGTTGCGGGATCGCGGATGCGTGACCGTGTGACCACCTTCCGTTCCGGGGTCTGCGGTACCCGGTGAGAGCGTGCTCGCCCGGGCGATCCTGATGGCGTCCTCCTCCTTCTTCTCTCTGTTCGCATGCGGGCAGTTCGTCTCTGCCTCGCCCTACGGACTTCTTGGCTACGACAGAAGAGTAACCACAGTGACAGCCGCATGTCTACAGCGGCCACTACAGGTTTTCCCCCAAACAGGTGAGTGACTTTCTGTACCGAGGGTGCGCATGCCGTGTCCGACGGGGCCCTCGCGCCGGACACCGCCGGCGTCCGGGCCACCGATCGGTGGGACGATGACGCGACAGCCGATCGAGCGACGCACGGGGAGGCCGGGCACGACATGGCTCGTTACACGGAGGCACTGACCGTCGAACGGGGCGGTTTCCGCATCAAGGTCCCGGAGTCCTGGTGGGAGTTCGACGTACGTCCGGAGTCCCGGGACGACTCGATCCGCCGCATGGTCGACGACCGAATACGCCGGTACCCGGAGCTGAAGCCCTCCCGCGCCGCGTACGTCACCTTCCTCCAGAAGGCGGCGTCCGACGCGTGGAAGTCGGGCGCGCTGTACTGCGGTTGCATGGCGGAGAGCTTCGGCGGCGACACCCCGATCACGGGCTCCGTCACCGTCTCCCTGGTCGGCGGCCGCACCTCCTCCGGCGACCCCCTCCCCACCGACCCGGCCGCCATCGCCGGCCAACTCGCCGTCAAGGAAGCCAAGAAGCCCGGCGACTCCTGGCGCGAGGTCACCACGGTCGACATCCCCGGCGTGGGCCCCGCCGCCCGCACCCAGGGCGTGGAGGACATCCCGGTCCCCGGCGACGCCCTGAACCGCACGATCCGCGCGGTCCTCATGCAGACGTACATCCCCGTCCCCGGCCAGGAGGGCAAGGTCGCCCTGGTGGCGGGCAGCAGCCAGGTCCTCGACCTCGCGGACTCCTTCTTCGACATCTTCGACGCGATCACGTCGACGTTCCGGTTCGCGGGGTGACGGGGGTGACGGGACTCGGCGAGCGGGGGAAGCACAAGCCGGTACGCGTCCCCTGGGCCGGCCGACCGTGACGAAGGACTGGAGCTGGCAGACCGGCGAACGGCTGCTGGCTCTCGACGACCCGGTGGAATGGGACGCCGCTTTCGAGCGCGGCGAGCGCAGCCTCGGCACGGCGGCCATCGGGCTCGCCTTCAACTGCTCGCTGGAGGAGGCGTCGCCCCGGATCGTCAGGGCGATGCAACTCCCGGACATCGCCCAGCGAGGCTTCGCCTTCACCGCGGCAGGAACGGCGGCCCGCCTCAACGGCGCGTTGACGCCGGAGCTGTATGCCGCGCTTAGGGCGGAGGGGCCGGGTCGCAGGAGTATCGCGGTCAACGCCATCGACGACACCCTCACCTTCGTACCGTTCCGACGGCTGCCCACGTGGCTGAAGTGCTGGAGCGTCGTATCAACGGTGCGAAACAAACTGGACGCATGGCGACTGAGCTCCTCCTACGCGGTGATCGACGCCTGGAAGGCGATGCGCAGACGATGACCCGGCGCCCTCCACACACGCGCGCCGCGTTGCCTCGCCCAGAGTCTTTCGTGGTCTTCGGCCCCGTCGGCAGACGCCATTTCCGGGCGAGGGCACCCCGAGGCAGGGCACTGACCGACTTCGCGCCTGCCCGATGGAGCCGTCTTTCTTCGAACTGCCGTGCCTTGTAAGTTCACTTGTGCGTAGGGGTGGTTGCTGGTGCGGCACGTGAGCTGACGGGGGTAACGGGGATGGTGGGCCACAGGCCGAGTGACTGGCATGTCCTGGACCTGGACAAGGACCCGACCCCGGGGGACCCGCAGCGGGTGCGGACGCTCGCGAAGACGTTGCACGACTTCGCCGACGACGTCTCGGAGGCGTTGCGTCTGGTGAAGGGAATGGCGGGGGAGTCGACCCTGGCCGAGTGGGCGGGGAAGTCGGCGACGGTCTTCAAGGACGAGTTCTCCGGGGTTCCGAAGAACTTGAAGAAGCTGGAGAAGTCGTACGCGATGTGCGGCGACGCGCTCACGGACTTCTGGCCGAAGCTGGAGCGGGCGCAGGCCCTGGCCGACAAGGCGCTGGTCAAGGCCCGCGAGGCCCGTGACGACCTGTCCTCGGCGCAGTCGAAGCTGTCCTCGGCGGACTCGTGGGTGACGCGGGCGTCGAAGGAGGCGGACAAGTACAAGGACGACCCGACCGGCAGCAAGTCGGACGCGGACAAGCCGGACGAGGCGAAGGTCCGCGCCGCCACCCGTGACGTCCAGCACGCCAAGACAGCGCAGACCAGCGCGCAGTCGTCCGTGGACTCCGCGCAGGGCGCCCTGGACGCGGCGAAGAAGATGGCGGCGGACGCGCGCAAGATGCGTGACGACGCGGCCCGGGAGGCCAAGAACAAGATCGACGAGGCGTCCGACGCCGGCATCCAGAACCGGTCCTGGTGGGAGGACATCGGCGACTGGTTCACCGACAACTGGGACAACATCGTCGCGGTCTGCAAGGTGGTCGTCGCGATCGTCGGCATCGTCGCGATGATCATCGGCGGCCCGATCCTCGGCGCGATCGTCCTGGTCGCCGCCCTCGTCGTCCTCGCGGACACGCTCAACAAGTACAGCAAGGGCCAAGCATCCCTGTGGGACGTGGGGTTCGCGGCCCTGGACTGCATACCCGGCATGAAGGGCCTCACCACCCTCGGCGGACTCGCCAAGGGCTTGAGGTCCGCGGGCAAGCTGGGGCTCAAGGGCATGGCCCTCGGCGCGCGAGGCGTCGCCAAGAACGCCAGGACAGCGGTGGCCGACGGTGCCAAGGGTGCCTACAACCGGCTGAAGAGCAAGATCAAGGGCTGTGGCGACCCGGTCGACGTCGCTACCGGAGGGACGTTCCTGGTCGAGACGGACGTGTCCCTCCCCGGGACCCTGCCCCTGACGTTCATTCGCCGCGCCGCGTCCGGCTACGGGTGCGGATGGTGGTTCGGCCCCGGCTGGTCCTCGACTCTGGACCAGCGTCTGGAGATCGACACGGACGGCGTCTTCTTCGTCACGGAGGACGGGATGATCCTCGTCTACCGCGCCGAAAGCGAGGCAGGGTCTCCGTGGCTGCCCGAAGCGGGACCCCGTATGCCCCTCAGCCGGGAGGACGACGGGTCGTATCGAGTGGACGATCCCTGGACCGGTCTCAGCCGCCGCTTCGCCCCACAGCCCGACGGCACCGCCCGTATCACCAGCATCACCGACCGCAACGCCAACAGTCTCACCTTTGATTACGACGAGTCCGGCGTTCCGCTCGGGATCCGGCACTCGGGCGGCTACCACGTCACGTTCACCACCTCCGACGGCCGTGTCACCGCCCTGCACCTGGTCGAGGCAGAGGGCGGTTCGGACACCGCTGTCAGGCGATACGGCTACGAGGACGGCAACCTCGCCGAGGTCGTCGACTCATCCGGCCTGGGCCTCGCGTTCACCTACGACGAGTACCTGCGTATGACGTCGTGGACCGATCGCAACAGCCACCGGTACACCTACGTCTACGACGATCAGGGGCGATGTGTCTCACAGGCCGGACAGGCCGGACACGTCGCCGGCACGTTCACGTACGACGAGGAACTCTCCGCCTGGCCGGGATGCCGCGTCACCAGTCACACGACGACCGACGGCGCGACCGCTCGGTTCGTCGTCAACGACAACAGCCAGGTCGTTGCCGAGATCGACCCCCTCGGCCACTGCACTCGAACCGAGTACGACGACCACCACCACCTGCTCTCCCGTACCGACCCCCTTGGGCACAGCACGCGTTACGAGGTGGACGCAGTCGGCCGGCCGACGCACGTCTCGCTGCCGGACGGCGGTGTCGTGTCCGTGGTGTACAACGCACTGCACCTGCCGACCCACGTCAACCTGCCGGACGGGACGTGTTGGCAGCACACCTACGACGCACGTGGCAACCGGATCGAGTCCATCGCACCGGACGGTGCGCGCACGCGGTTCGCCTACGACCCCCAGGGGGCGATCGCGTCGGTGACCGACCCACTCGGCGCCACGACGACCGTGCGCTGCGATGCCGCCGGCCTGCGACGCGAGACCATCAGCGCTCTGGGGGAGCGCACCACACGCACGTACGACGCCTTCGGCCGGCTCAGCGCCGTCACGAGCCCCTTGGGAGAGACCACCAGGCTGTGGTGGACCGTCGAAGGCCGCCCGACCCGTGTCCTCGGCCCCGACGGCACCCGGGAGACGTGGACCTATGACGCTGAGGGCAACTGCACGTCCCACGTGAAGCCGGACGGCGCCCTGACGACCTTCCAGTACGGTCCCTTCGACCTGCTCACGGCGCAGACGGAAGCCGATGGAGGACGGTACGAATTCGAGTACGACGCGTCGCTGAGGCTCACGTGTGCGATCAACCCCCTCGGCCTGCGTTGGGCATACACCTACGACGCGGCCGGCCGGCTCGTTGCAGAAACGGACTTCGACGAGCAGCGGACAACGTACGAGCGGGACGCGGCCGGCCGGTTGTCGAGGCGGGTGAACCCGACGAGCCAGGAAGTCGCGTTCACGTACGACCCGATGGGGCGGATACGTTCCAAGGTGGTCGGCACCGAGACCACCGAGTACGTCCACGACGCCATGGGACGGTTGGTCCGCGCCGCGGGGCCGGGCTGCGACCTGAGGCTGGAACGGGATCTCGCCGGTCGGGTCGTCGCCGAGCGGGTGAACGGCCGGTCGACGGTGTCGACGTACGACACCGCCGGCCGCCGTTCCGACCGTGTGACGCCCTCCGGTGCGCGTGCCCTGTACGGGTATGACGCCGTCGGCCGACTGATCCGTCTGAACACTTCCGGCCACGCCATCGAATTCGGTCACGATGCCGCCGGACAGGAAATCAGTCGTCTCGTCGATGCCTCGCTGCGCTTCGACCAGACGTGGGACGCGAGCGGCCGGCCTGTGGAAGAGCGGTGGACGGCTGCGGACCGGCTGGTCCAGGGCCGCGAATACAGCTACGGAGTGCAGCACGGTCCGAGCCGGGCGTCCGATGCCATCGACGGACCCGTCGTTCTGAACACCGACTCGATGGGACGCGTAAGGAGCCTGCGGGGGGAAGGCCGCTCGGAAAGCTATGACTACGACGTCGCAGGACACATCACTTCCGCTTCATGGTCCGGTTATCCGGGACTGGACGCGGCGCAAGGCGGCCGTTCCTACGCCGGAAGCCGCCTGGAGCGTGCGGGAGGAGTGCGCTACGTCCACGATGCCGCCGGACGGGTCGTGGAGCGCTGCAAGAAACGTCTGTCCCGCAAGCCCGCGGTCTGGCGGTACGTCTGGGACGCCGAGGACCGACTGACCTCCGTCAGGACCCCGGACGGCACGGTCTGGCGCTACTCCTACGACCCTCTCGGTCGCCGTATCGCCAAGGAGCGGCTCGGCGACGGCGGCCATTCGGTCGTGGAGCGGACGGATTTCACGTGGGACGGCCCGGTTCTCGTGGAGGAGACCACCAGCGACCCGGCTCTGCCGAATGAGGTCACCCTCACCTGGGACCACTCCGGCCTGCGGCCGATCGCCCAGACCGAACGCCTGACCGACTCGGCCACGCAGGAAGAAGTAGACGCTCGCTTCTTTGCGATCGTCACCGATCTGGTCGGAACTCCGACCCAACTCGTAGATCCGCACGGCGAGGTGAGCTGGCGAGCCCACCGGACGGTATGGGGTGCCACGGCCTGGCCCCGGCAGAGCAGCGCGTACACCCCGCTGCGCTTTCCCGGGCAGTACCAGGACCGAGAGACCGGGCTGCACTACAACTACCACCGTCACTACGACCCGGAGAGTGGTCGCTACACCTCGTTGGACCCACTCGGACTGGCGCCCGCTCCGGACCCCTACAGCTACGTGGCCCATCCGTGGCGGCAGACCGACCCCTTCGGCCTGATGTCGTGCGACGAGGAAAGCGTGGTTCTTTATCACGGCTCACGGGACTGGAGTGGCGGGGAATTCTCATTGGGCCGCTCGCACGACATGCGGCGCGAATACACACCGGACGCCGGCGTATACCTGACCGATGACTTCAACAGGGCCGCCACACAGTACGCCGGCCCCGACGGAGTCGTGGTCCGGACCGAAGTACCGAGATCGTTCGCTGATTCGGTGCTCCGCGAGCACAGCGGGCCCGCCGGGCGTCAGCCGGAGTACTTCGTGGACACTCAGACGGGCGTCGACATCCTGAATGCCGGTTCTCCGCGCGCACTTCCGCAGCGTGACGCGGTGATTCAGCACATGATGGGCCAGTTCTAGAGTCTTGCGAGGAGCGCGGTAGTGGCAGGTTCGATCGTTCCCATGTCGGAGAGCATGCTGGCTCGTGGCGTCTTCGGCCCGCTCGGCGGTGTCGTGGAGGTCGGGGCCGTGAACGCCACGGGTTCATGGTCCGTCCCGGACGTCTCGGTCGGCCGTTTCCTGGACGACCGGTCCGAGGACGTGGGGCGCCTGCTCAGCGCTGTCCGGTCGGTCTGCCGGTTCAGTGACTCGGGCATGGCCGTCGTCGACGAGCTGGGACGGCTGCGCGATCATGAAGTGCCCGCGGCTTTTCTGCTCCTGTGGTCAGCGGGTGTCACGGGGGTCCCCGAGCCTCTGGAGAAGCTGGAGGAGCCGGCGCTGGTTCGCCGTATGTGCCGTATGGCAGCGGACCTGCAGCTCACGCTTCTGCTTCAGGCGCTCGTCACCGCGGCCGTTGCGGCCGGCACCGAGGCCGACCGGGGCGCGGAGCAGATCGCCGAGGTGCTGACGATCGCCTGTGCCCTGGCGGACCCGAGCGGCGGGAGCACTCCCGGCCTGGTCTTTCGCATGTGGCGTGTCGCGCACCTGCCGGGCATCCTCCGGCCCGAGTCGGATGCACCGGATGAAGGGAAGGCCGGATTCCGGGCATACGACGAGATTCTGGATCAGTTGCTCGGTGTGTCCTGACGGGGTGACCGTCCGGACACGGCGCCCAGGTTTGATCTCTGTCACCCCGGGGGTATTCTCTCCGGCCCGATTGGCCAGCCCCGCGCCCCGTATGGCAGACTAGCGGGGTTGCTCGGTCGAGTGCCGATGCTGCGCGCCTCCCGCCGGGGGGACCGGAAGCGAGTCCCACAGTACTCGTCGCTCCTGCTCAGGAGCGGACGTACGGGAATCTTCCGGGAAGCGTCAGCGGGGTGCAGGCCAGGCACCCGGTGGGCCTCTCGCCCCCGGTCCGCGGTTCCGGAAGGGCCCGCACTCCCAGGCAGGGAAGTCCCGAAGAGGGACATCTGTGTCAGCGAGAGTGCGACACGCCCGACCGCGTGGGTCGGAGGGGGAGCGGAATGGACAAGGACCACCGGGTCCAGAGCGTTACGAGAGACAGGACTACTGAGT
This sequence comes from Streptomyces sp. NPDC093065, assembly GCF_044754585.1. Taxonomy (NCBI): domain Bacteria; kingdom Bacillati; phylum Actinomycetota; class Actinomycetes; order Kitasatosporales; family Streptomycetaceae; genus Streptomyces; species Streptomyces sp. NPDC093065. The sequence goes on from NZ_JBIVPJ010000002.1 coordinate 281,320, forward strand.
AGCCATGGCGGGACAGAAGATCCGCATCCGGCTCAAGGCCTACGACCACGAGGTCATCGACTCTTCGGCGAAGAAGATCGTCGAGACGGTGACTCGCACTGGTGCGTCGGTCGCGGGCCCGGTGCCGCTGCCCACTGAGAAGAACGTGTACTGCGTCATCAAGTCGCCGCACAAGTACAAGGACTCGCGCGAGCACTTCGAGATGCGCACGCACAAGCGCCTGATCGACATCCTCGACCCGACCCCCAAGACCGTTGACTCTCTGATGCGACTCGACCTCCCGGCCGGTGTCGACATCGAGATCAAGCTCTGAGGCCGGTGATCTGAAGATGACGAAGCAGATCAAGGGCATCCTGGGCGAGAAGCTCGGCATGACGCAGGTGTGGGACGAGAACAACCGTGTTGTTCCGGTCACCGTCGTCAAGGCCGGCCCCAACGTCGTCACCCAGGTCCGCACGAACGACGTCGACGGCTACGAGTCCGTCCAGATCGCGTTCGGCGAGATCGACCCGCGCAAGGTGAACAAGCCCCTCAAGGGCCACTTCGCCAAGGCCGACGTCACCCCCCGCCGCCACCTCGTCGAGATCCGTACGGCCGACGCCGCCGAGTACACCCTCGGTCAGGAAGTCACCGCCGAGGTCTTCGAGTCCGGCGTGAAGGTCGACGTCACCGGCAAGAGCAAGGGCAAGGGCTTCGCCGGTGTCATGAAGCGTCACAACTTCAAGGGCCTCGGCGCCGGACACGGCACCCAGCGCAAGCACCGCTCGCCCGGTTCCATCGGTGGCTGCGCCACCCCGGGCCGCGTGTTCAAGGGCCTCCGCATGGCCGGCCGCATGGGCAACGAGCGGGTCACCACCCAGAACCTGACCGTCCACGCCGTTGACGCGGAGAAGGGTCTGCTGCTCATCAAGGGCGCGGTTCCCGGTCCGAACGGCGGCCTCGTCCTGGTCCGCACTGCGGCCAAGGGGGCCTGAGGTAACCGATGAGCACTGTTGACATCCTTTCGCCTGCCGGCGAGAAGACCGGAAGCGTCGAGCTCCCCGCGGAGATCTTCGGCGTGGAGAAGATCAGCATTCCGCTGATCCACCAGGTCGTCGTCGCGCAGAACGCCGCTGCCCGCCAGGGCACGCACAAGACCAAGCGTCGCGGCGAGGTCCGTGGTGGCGGCAAGAAGCCGTACCGCCAGAAGGGCACCGGCCGCGCCCGCCAGGGTTCGACCCGTGCGCCGCAGTTCGCCGGCGGTGGCGTCGTCCACGGCCCGCAGCCGCGTGACTACTCGCAGCGGACCCCGAAGAAGATGAAGGCCGCGGCCCTGCGCCACGCCCTCACCGACCGGGCCCGCCACGACCGCATCCACGTCGTCACCGGCGTCATCGAGGGCGAGACCCCGTCCACGAAGGCCGCCCGGACGCTGTTCGGCAAGATCTCGGAGCGCAAGAACCTGCTCCTGGTCGTCGACCGCGCCGACGAGGCCGCGTGGCTGTCCGCCCGCAACCTGCCCCAGATCCACATCCTGGAGCCGGGCCAGCTGAACACGTACGACGTTCTCGTCTCGGACGACGTGGTCTTCACCCAGGCCGCTTTCGAGTCCTTCGTGTCTGGCCCCGACAAGGCCGTTGACACCGAAGGGAGCGAAGCCTGATGGCTACGCGTCACCCGAGCATCGCCTCCAAGGCGGCCAAGGCCGCCAAGGCCGCGCGCGTCGCCAAGGCGCGTCGCCACGAGGCCGAGGGCAAGAACACCGTCGTCACCCCGGCCAGCAAGGCGTTCACGGACCCCCGTGACGTGCTGCTGAAGCCGGTCGTGTCCGAGAAGAGCTACGCGCTCCTCGACGAGAACAAGTACACGTTCATCGTCGCGCCGGGCTCCAACAAGACCCAGATCAAGGAGGCCGTCCAGGCGGTCTTCTCGGTCAAGGTCACCGGGGTCAACACGATCAACCGCCAGGGCAAGCGGAAGCGGACCCGCACGGGCTTCGGCAAGCGTGCCGACAGCAAGCGCGCGATCGTGACCCTCGCCGAGGGCGACCGTATCGACATCTTCGGCGGTCCGACCTCCTGACGGAGGTCCGGATCGTCCGGAATCGGACGAGGACTGAGAAATGGGAATCCGCAAGTACAAGCCGACTACGCCGGGCCGCCGTGGCTCCAGCGTCGCCGACTTCGTCGAGGTCACGCGGTCCACGCCGGAGAAGTCGCTGGTCCGCCCCCTGCACAGCAAGGGCGGCCGTAACAACGCCGGTCGTGTGACCGTTCGCCACCAGGGTGGCGGACACAAGCGCGCCTACCGCGTCATCGACTTCCGTCGGCACGACAAGGACGGCGTGCCGGCGAAGGTCGCGCACATCGAGTACGACCCCAACCGCACCGCGCGCATCGCGCTGCTGCACTACGCCGACGGCGAGAAGCGCTACATCCTCGCCCCGCGCAACCTGCAGCAGGGCGACCGCGTCGAGAACGGTCCCGGGGCCGACATCAAGCCGGGCAACAACCTGGCGCTCCGCAACATCCCGGTCGGTACCACGATCCACGCGATCGAGCTCCGTCCCGGTGGCGGCGCCAAGTTCGCCCGCTCCGCCGGTGCCTCCGTGCAGCTGCTCGCGAAGGAGGGCTCGATGGCCCACCTGCGCATGCCGTCCGGAGAGATCCGCCTGGTCGACCAGCGCTGCCGCGCCACGGTCGGCGAGGTCGGCAACGCCGAGCAGTCCAACATCAACTGGGGCAAGGCGGGCCGCAAGCGGTGGCTGGGCGTTCGCCCGACCGTCCGTGGTGTGGTCATGAACCCGGTGGACCACCCGCACGGTGGTGGTGAGGGCCGGACCTCCGGTGGTCGTCACCCCGTGTCCCCGTGGGGCAAGAAGGAAGGCCGTACTCGTTCGCCCAAGAAGGCGTCGAACAAGTACATCGTCCGCCGCCGCAAGACGAACAAGAAGCGCTAAGGACGGGTTGAGATGCCTCGTAGCTTGAAGAAGGGACCCTTCGTCGACGACCACCTGATCAAGAAGGTGGACACGCAGAACGAAGCCGGTACCAAGAACGTCATCAAGACCTGGTCCCGTCGCTCGATGATCGTCCCGGCGATGCTCGGCCACACGATCGCGGTGCACAACGGCAAGACCCACATCCCGGTGTTTGTCACCGAGTCCATGGTCGGCCACAAGCTCGGCGAGTTCTCGCCGACGCGCACCTTCCGGGGTCACGTCAAGGACGACCGGAAGTCGAAGCGCCGCTAACAGCGGGGTGGAATGACCATGACAAACACTGAAGGGACAACCATGGAAGCCAGGGCCCAGGCGCGGTACATCCGCGTCACGCCCATGAAGGCCCGCCGCGTGGTGGACCTCATCCGTGGCATGGATGCCACGGAGGCTCAGGCGGTCCTGCGTTTCGCCCCGCAGGCCGCGAGCGTGCCGGTCGGCAAGGTGCTGGACAGCGCCATCGCCAACGCCGCGCACAACTACGACCACACCGACGCCGACAGCCTCTTCATTTCCGAGGCGTACGTCGACGAGGGCCCGACCCTGAAGCGGTTCCGTCCGCGCGCCCAGGGCCGCGCCTACCGGATCCGCAAGCGGACCAGCCACATCACCGTGGTCGTCAGCAGCAAGGAAGGAACCCGGTAATGGGCCAGAAGGTAAACCCGCACGGGTTCCGGCTCGGTGTCACGACCGACTTCAAGTCGCGTTGGTACGCCGACAAGCTGTACAAGGACTACGTCAAGGAAGACGTCGCCATCCGCCGGATGCTGACGTCCGGCATGGAGCGCGCCGGCATCTCCAAGGTCGAGATCGAGCGCACCCGTGACCGCGTCCGCGTGGACATCCACACGGCTCGTCCGGGCATCGTCATCGGCCGCCGCGGTGCGGAGGCCGACAAGATCCGCGGTCAGCTCGAGAAGCTCACCGGCAAGCAGGTCCAGCTGAACATCCTCGAGGTCAAGAGCCCCGAGACCGATGCCCAGCTGGTCGCGCAGGCCGTCGCCGAGCAGCTCTCCTCCCGCGTCTCCTTCCGTCGCGCCATGCGCAAGAGCATGCAGGGCACGATGAAGGCCGGCGCCAAGGGCATCAAGATCCAGTGCGGTGGCCGCCTCGGTGGCGCCGAGATGTCCCGCTCGGAGTTCTACCGCGAGGGCCGCGTGCCCCTGCACACGCTCCGCGCGAACGTGGACTACGGCTTCTTCGAGGCCAAGACGACCTTCGGCCGCATCGGTGTGAAGGTCTGGATCTACAAGGGCGACGTCAAGAACATCGCCGAGGTCCGCGCCGAGAACGCCGCCGCCCGCGCCGGCAACCGTCCGGCCCGTGGCGGCAGCGACCGCCCGGCCCGCGGTGGCCGCGGTGGCGAGCGTCGTGGGCGCAAGCCGCAGCAGCAGTCGGCTCCGGCCGCCGAGGCCCCCAAGGCCGAGGCGCCCGCCGCTGCCGCTCCGGCTGAGAGCACCGGAACGGAGGCCTGACCGTCATGCTGATCCCCCGTAGGGTCAAGCACCGCAAGCAGCACCACCCCAAGCGCCGTGGTATGGCCAAGGGCGGTACGCAGGTTGCGTTCGGCGAGTACGGCATCCAGGCCCTCACGCCGGCGTACGTGACCAACCGCCAGATCGAGGCGGCCCGTATCGCGATGACCCGCCACATCAAGCGTGGCGGCAAGGTCTGGATCAACATCTACCCGGACCGCCCGCTCACGAAGAAGCCGGCCGAGACCCGCATGGGTTCCGGTAAGGGTTCTCCGGAGTGGTGGATCGCGAACGTGCACCCCGGTCGGGTCATGTTCGAGCTGTCCTACCCCAACGAGAAGATCGCCCGTGAGGCGCTGACCCGTGCGGCCCACAAGCTGCCGATGAAGTGCCGGATCGTCAAGCGCGAGGCAGGTGAAGCGTGATGTCGGCCGGTACCAAGGCGTCCGAGCTGCGCGAGCTGGGCAACGAGGAGCTTCTGGCGAAGCTCCGCGAGGCCAAGGAAGAGCTGTTCAACCTCCGCTTCCAGGCGGCGACGGGCCAGCTCGAGAACCACGGTCGGCTCAAGGCCGTCCGTAAGGACATCGCCCGGATCTACACCCTGATGCGTGAGCGCGAGCTGGGCATCGAGACGGTGGAGAGCGCCTGATGAGCGAGAGCAACGTGACTGAAGAGACGAAGGCCGCGCGCGGCTTCCGCAAGACCCGCCAGGGTCTGGTCGTCAGCGACAAGATGGACAAGACCGTCGTCGTCGCCGTCGAGGACCGCGTGACCCACGCCCTGTACGGCAAGGTCATCCGCCGTACCGAGAAGCTCAAGGCTCACGACGAGCAGAACGCCGCGGGCGTCGGCGACCGTGTCCTCCTCATGGAGACCCGGCCGCTGTCCGCGACGAAGCGCTGGCGCGTCGTCGAGGTCCTCGAGAAGGCCAAGTAAGAAATCTCCTGCGGGGCATTCCTCGCAGGACAGTTCCGCCAGGCTCCGGGAGTCGTTCACCCAGGTGACCGACTCCCGGGGAACCGGCAGACATTCAGGAGATAGACGTGATCCAGCAGGAGTCGCGGCTGCGTGTCGCCGACAACACGGGTGCGAAGGAAATCCTGACCATCCGTGTGCTCGGTGGCTCGGGCCGCCGCTACGCGGGTATCGGTGACGTCATCGTCGCCACCGTCAAGGACGCGATCCCCGGTGGCAACGTGAAGAAGGGTGACGTCGTCAAGGCGGTCATCGTTCGCACCGTCAAGGAGCGCCGCCGTCCCGACGGCTCGTACATCCGCTTCGACGAGAACGCCGCCGTCATTCTGAAGAACGACGGCGACCCTCGCGGCACCCGTATCTTCGGCCCCGTCGGCCGTGAGCTGCGCGAGAAGAAGTTCATGAAGATCATCTCCCTCGCGCCGGAGGTGCTGTGAGCATGAAGATCAAGAAGGGCGACCTGGTCCAGGTCATCACCGGTAAGGACAAGGGCAAGCAGGGCAAGGTCATCGCGGCCTTCCCCCGCGAGGACCGTGTCCTGGTCGAGGGTGTCAACCGGGTCAAGAAGCACACCAAGGCCGGGCCGACCGCTCGCGGTTCGCAGGCCGGCGGCATCGTGACCACCGAGGCCCCGATCCACGTCTCCAACGTCCAGCTGGTCGTGGAGAAGGACGGCAACAAGGTCGTCACGCGCGTCGGTTACCGCTTCGACGACGAGGGCAACAAGATCCGCGTTGCCAAGCGGACGGGTGAGGACATCTGATGGCTACCACCACCACTCCGCGTCTCAAGACGAAGTACCGCGAGGAGATCGCGGGCAAGCTGCGTGAGGAGTTCTCCTACGAGAACGTCATGCAGATCCCCGGCCTCGTGAAGATCGTGGTCAACATGGGTGTCGGCGACGCCGCCCGTGACTCGAAGCTGATCGAGGGCGCGATCCGCGACCTGACCACCATCACCGGTCAGAAGCCGGCCGTCACCAAGGCCCGCAAGTCCATCGCGCAGTTCAAGCTGCGTGAGGGCCAGCCGATCGGTGCCCACGTCACGCTCCGTGGCGACCGCATGTGGGAGTTCCTGGACCGCACCCTGTCGCTCGCGCTGCCGCGCATCCGCGACTTCCGCGGTCTGTCCCCCAAGCAGTTCGACGGCCGTGGCAACTACACCTTCGGTCTCACCGAGCAGGTCATGTTCCACGAGATCGACCAGGACAAGATCGACCGCACCCGGGGTATGGACATCACCGTGGTGACCACGGCGACCAACGACGCTGAGGGCCGCGCGCTCCTCCGTCACCTCGGCTTCCCCTTCAAGGAGGCGTGAGCGAGATGGCGAAGAAGGCTCTGATTGCCAAGGCTGCTCGCAAGCCCAAGTTCGGTGTCCGCGGCTACACGCGCTGCCAGCGCTGCGGCCGTCCGCACTCCGTCTACCGCAAGTTCGGCCTGTGCCGCGTGTGCCTTCGTGAGATGGCTCACCGTGGCGAGCTGCCGGGCGTGACCAAGAGCTCCTGGTAATCCGGTAATCCCGGGTTATTCAGACTCTCGGTAAGCATCTGGGTCGGCAGAGGCCCGCCTCCGCATGCCGTAGGCTTGCGGGGTTGGGCGTCTGTCGCGCCCGTACGACTTACTACGCCGTAGGTCCACCGCGCCGCACCCGTCCCGTCTCGGATCGGGGAGAGGGATGGCGCACCAGGAAACCACGGCGAGAGAGGCCGAAGGCCAATTCATGACCATGACTGATCCGATCGCAGACATGCTTACGCGTCTGCGGAACGCGAACTCGGCGTACCACGACTCCGTGACGATGCCGGCGTCCAAGATCAAGTCTCACATCGCGGAGATCCTCCAGCAGGAGGGCTTCATCACGGGCTGGAAGACCGAGGACGCCGAGGTCGGCAAGAACCTCGTCCTCGAGCTGAAGTTCGGCCCGAACCGTGAGCGCTCCATCGCGGGCATCAAGCGGATCTCCAAGCCCGGTCTCCGGGTGTACGCGAAGTCCACCAACCTGCCCAAGGTGCTGGGCGGCCTCGGCGTGGCGATCATCTCCACGTCCCACGGGCTCCTCACCGACAAGCAGGCCGGCAAGAAGGGCGTAGGCGGAGAAGTCCTCGCCTACGTCTGGTAACGGAAGGGAACGGAGGAAACAGCTATGTCGCGCATCGGCAAGCTCCCCATCGCGGTTCCCGCCGGCGTGGACGTCACCATCGACGGCCGTACGGTCTCGGTCAAGGGCCCCAAGGGCTCGCTGACCCACACCGTCGTGGCGCCGATCGACATCGCCAAGGGTGAGGACGGCGTGCTGAACGTCACCCGCCCCAACGACGAGCGTCAGAGCAAGGCCCTGCACGGCCTGTCCCGCACGCTGGTGGCGAACATGATCACCGGCGTGACCCAGGGTTACGTGAAGAAGCTCGAGATCAGCGGTGTCGGTTACCGCGTGCTCGCCAAGGGTTCGAACCTGGAGTTCTCCCTCGGCTACAGCCACCCGATCCTGGTCGAGGCCCCCGAGGGCATCACCTTCAAGGTGGAGAACCCGACCCACTTCTCGGTCGAGGGCATCGACAAGCAGAAGGTCGGCGAGGTTGCGGCCAACATCCGCAAGCTGCGCAAGCCCGACCCGTACAAGGCCAAGGGCGTCAAGTACGAGGGCGAAGTCATCCGCCGCAAGGTCGGAAAGGCGGGTAAGTAAGCCATGGCATACGGACAGAAGATCCTCAAGGGCGACGCCTACAAGCGCGCCGCGATCAAGCGCCGCCACATCCGGATTCGCAAGAATCTCTCGGGTACGGCGGAGCGTCCCCGTCTGGTCGTTACCCGCTCGAACCGCCACATCGTGGCCCAGGTGATCGACGACATCAAGGGTCACACCCTGGCGTCGGCGTCCACCCTGGACACCTCGATCCGTGGTGGCGAGGCCGACAAGTCGGCGCAGGCCAAGCAGGTCGGCGCCCTGGTCGCCGAGCGTGCCAAGGCCGCCGGTGTCGACGCCGTCGTGTTCGACCGTGGCGGCAACCAGTACGCCGGGCGCATCGCCGCCCTGGCGGACGCCGCCCGCGAAGCCGGTCTGAAGTTCTGAGCCGGTTCCGTATCGCTAGCGGAAACAGAGAGAGGTAATTCCAATGGCTGGACCCCAGCGCCGCGGCAGCGGTGCCGGTGGCGGCGAGCGGCGGGACCGGAAGGGCCGTGACGGTGGCGCAGGTGCCGCCGAGAAGACCGCTTACGTTGAGCGCGTCGTCGCGATCAACCGCGTCGCCAAGGTTGTGAAGGGTGGTCGTCGCTTCAGCTTCACCGCGCTGGTCGTGGTGGGCGACGGTGACGGCACCGTGGGTGTCGGATACGGCAAGGCCAAGGAGGTGCCGGCCGCCATCGCCAAGGGTGTTGAGGAGGCCAAGAAGCACTTCTTCAAGGTCCCCCGCATCCAGGGCACCATCCCGCACCCCATCCAGGGTGAGAAGGCTGCCGGCGTCGTGCTGCTCAAGCCCGCGTCCCCCGGTACCGGTGTTATCGCCGGTGGTCCGGTGCGCGCCGTGCTCGAGTGCGCCGGTATCCACGACGTGCTGTCGAAGTCGCTCGGCTCCGACAACCAGATCAACATCGTGCACGCGACCGTGGAGGCCCTCAAGGGCCTGCAGCGTCCCGAGGAGATCGCGGCCCGCCGTGGTCTGCCGCTCGAGGACGTCGCCCCCGCGGCTCTTCTCCGTGCGCGCGCCGGGGCGGGTGCGTAATCATGGCGCAGCTCAAGATTACGCAGGTCAAGTCCTACATCGGCAGCAAGCAGAACCACCGTGACACCCTGCGCTCCCTTGGTCTCAAGGGGATCAACACGCAGGTCGTCAAGGAGGACCGCCCCGAGTTCCGCGGCATGGTGCACACCGTCCGCCACCTCGTGACGGTCGAGGAGGTCGACTGATCATGGCGGAGCAGAACCCGCTCAAGATCCACAACCTCCGTCCCGCCCCGGGCGCCAAGACCGCCAAGACCCGTGTCGGTCGTGGTGAGGCGTCGAAGGGTAAGACGGCCGGTCGTGGTACCAAGGGCACGAAGGCCCGTTACCAGGTTCCGGAGCGCTTCGAGGGTGGCCAGATGCCCCTCCACATGCGTCTCCCGAAGCTGAAGGGCTTCAAGAACCCGTTCAAGACCGAGTTCCAGGTCGTGAACCTCGACAAGCTGGCCGCGCTGTACCCCGAGGGTGGCGAGGTCACCGTCGAGGGCCTGGTGGCCAAGGGTGCCGTTCGCAAGAACAGCCTCGTCAAGGTCCTCGGCCAGGGCGAGATCTCCGTGGCGCTGCAGGTGACGGTCGACGCCGTCTCCGGCTCCGCCAAGGAGAAGATCACCGCCGCCGGCGGTACCGTCACCGAGCTCGTCTGAACCCTTCAGGCGTCTCGATGACTTGAGCGATCCCGACCGGGGATACCCCACAAAAGGGGTATCCCCGGTTGGTCGTTCCAAGGGCATAGGTCCCGCCGGTAAGGTGGCCTGCGCTGCCCTCTTTCACGGGTGCCTCACATGAGGCACTCTGGGCGGCGGTTCAGCGTTACTCACTTAGCCGTCCACTTATCAGTCGTCAGTCGAACCTCAAGACCGTCACCCTTGACGCAGTAGCGCGGGGGTCGCAGGAGGCACCGTGCTCACCGCGTTCGCCCGGGCGTTCAAGACGCCCGACCTGCGCAAGAAGCTGCTCTTCACGCTCGGCATCATCGTGGTGTACCGCCTCGGTACCCACATTCCCATTCCAGGCGTCGACTACAAAAACGTCCAGGAGTGCGTGGACCAGGCGTCCGGCAACCAGGGGCTCTTCGGCCTGGTCAACATGTTCAGCGGTGGCGCCCTGCTGCAGATCACGGTCTTCGCGCTCGGCATCATGCCGTACATCACGGCGAGCATCATTCTGCAGCTGCTGACCGTCGTGATCCCGCGTCTGGAAGCCCTCAAGAAGGAGGGCCAGGCCGGCACGGCGAAGATCACGCAGTACACCCGCTACCTGACCGTCGCGCTCGCCATCCTGCAGGGCACCGGCCTGGTGGCCACCGCCCGCAGCGGCGCCCTCTTCTCCGGCTGCACCGTCGCCGGTCAGATCGTGCCCGACCAGGCGATCTTCACCACCGTCGTCATGGTCATCACCATGACCGCCGGTACGGCCGTCGTCATGTGGCTCGGCGAGCTGATCACCGACCGCGGCATCGGCAACGGCATGTCGATCCTGATGTTCATCTCGATCGCCGCGACCTTCCCCTCCGCTCTGTGGGCCATCAAGAAGCAGGGCGACCTGGCGGGCGGCTGGATCGAGTTCGGCACGGTGCTGCTGGTCGGCTTCGTCATGGTCGGCCTGGTCGTCTTCGTGGAGCAGGCCCAGCGCCGCATCCCGGTGCAGTACGCGAAGCGCATGATCGGACGCCGCTCCTACGGCGGCACCTCGACGTACATCCCGCTCAAGGTGAACCAGGCGGGCGTCATCCCCGTCATCTTCGCCTCGTCGCTGCTCTACATTCCGGCGCTGATCGTCCAGTTCTCCGGTTCGACCGCGGGCTGGGCCAGCTGGATCCAGAAGAACCTCGCCGACACGGCCGCGACGCCGCACATCGTTCTGTACTTCTTCCTGATCGTGTTCTTCGCCTTCTTCTACGTGGCCATCTCGTTCAACCCCGAGGAAGTCGCGGACAACATGAAGAAGTATGGTGGCTTCATCCCGGGCATCCGGGCTGGCCGACCGACCGCTGAGTATCTGAGCTACGTACTCAACCGGATCACCTGGCCGGGTTCGCTGTACTTGGGTCTGATCGCTCTCGTCCCGACAATGGCGTTGGCTGGTTTCGGGGCAAACCAGAACTTCCCGTTCGGTGGCACCAGCATCCTGATCATCGTGGGTGTCGGTCTCGAGACGGTGAAGCAGATCGAGAGCCAGCTCCAGCAGCGCAATTACGAAGGGTTCCTCCGCTGATGCGAATCGTCCTCGTCGGGCCTCCGGGTGCCGGAAAGGGAACGCAGGCCACCCGCCTTGCCGAGACGCTGCACATTCCGCACATCTCCACGGGCGACCTGTTCCGCGCGAACATCAGCCAGCAGACCGAACTGGGCAAGCTCGCGAAGTCCTACATGGACGCCGGCAATCTCGTGCCGGACGAGGTCACCATCGCGATGGCGAAGGACCGCATGGAGCAGCCCGACGCCGAGGGCGGCTTCCTGCTGGACGGTTTCCCGCGCAACGTCTCCCAGGCCGAGGCGCTGGACGAACTGCTCGAGACCGAGGACATGAAGCTCGACGCGGTGCTGGACCTGGAGGCCCCGGAGGACGAGGTCGTCAAGCGGATCGCCGGCCGACGCGTCTGCCGCAACGACTCGGCCCACGTCTTCCACGTGACATACACCCCGCCGAAGAAGGAAGGCGTCTGCGACGTCTGCGGCGGCGAGCTGTACCAGCGGGACGACGACTCCGAGGAGACGGTCCGCAAGCGGCTGGAGGTCTACCACACCCAGACCGAGCCGATCATCGACTACTACAAGTCGCAGGGCCTGGTCGCCACCATCGCGGCGACGGGACCCGTGGACGAGGTCACCCGCCGTGCGCTGGAGGCGCTCAAGCGCGACAAGTAGTACTCCGCACGGCTCGCAGCCGCGGTCCCCGGCCCAGGGGTCCGCGGCTGTGCTGTGGGGTGGGACGGCTCCGCCCCGTATCGTGGGAACCGTTCTCCTCCGCCCCTCCTCACCGGTCCAGTCCCGTCCAGAAAGGCCGCAGCCCCCATGGTGCAGATCAAGAACCCCGAGCAGATCGCCAAGATGCGTGAGGCGGGGCTGGTCGTCGCCGCCATCCACGCGGCCACCCGTGAGGCCGCCGTTCCCGGCGCGACGACCAAGGACCTGGACCAGGTCGCCCGCAAGGTCCTCGCGGAGCACGACGCCAAGCCGAACTTCCTCGGGTACGGCGGCTTCCCCGCCACCATCTGCACCTCGGTGAACGAGGTCGTCGTCCACGGCATCCCGTCCGACGACGTGGTCCTCAAGGACGGCGACGTCATCTCCATCGACTGCGGCGCGATCATCGACGGCTGGCACGGCGACGCCGCCTACACGGCCTTCGTCGGCTCCGGCCACTCCCCGGAGCTGATCGAGCTCTCCCGGGTGACCGAGGAGTCGATGTGGGCGGGCATCGCCGCCATGAAGCAGGGCAACCGCCTGGTGGACGTCTCCCGTGCCATCGAGACCTACATCCGCCGCCAGCCCAAGCCCGGCGGCGGCAAGTACGGGATCATCGAGGACTACGGCGGCCACGGCATCGGCACCGAGATGCACATGGACCCGCACCTGCTGAACTACGTCGAGCGCAAGCGCGGCAAGGGTCCGAAGCTCGTCCCCGGCTTCTGCCTCGCCATCGAGCCGATGGTCTCCCTGGGCACCCCGCGCACCGAGGTCCTCTCCGACGACTGGACGGTCATCACCACGGACGGCACCTGGTCCTCCCACTGGGAGCACTCGGTGGCCCTGACGGAGCAGGGTCCGCTGGTCCTGACGGCCCCCGACGGGGGCAGGGCGAAGCTGGCGGAACTGGGAATCACGGCGGCGCCGGAGCCGCTGGCGTGACTGCGGCCCGCACCACGGCCGACGGCCGGAGGCCGGCGCAGCCGCTCGAAGCCTGTGAGGCGCCCCTGGCGCCGAGCCCGCGAGAGGGGCGTGGAGGATTGGTCGACTGGACGGTCATCACCACGGACGGCACCTGGTCCTCCCACTGGGAGCACTCGGTGGCCCTGACGGAGCAGGGTCCGCTGGTCCTGACGGCCCCCGACGGGGGCAGGGCGAAGCTGGCGGAACTGGGAATCACGGCGGCGCCGGACCCGCTGGCGTGACTGCGGCCCGCACCACGGCCGACGGCCGGAGGCCGGCGCAGCCGCTCGAAGCCTGTGAGGCGCCCCTGGCGCCGAGCCCGCGAGAGGGGCGTGGAGAATTGGTCGACTGGACGGTCATCACCACGGACGGCACCTGGTCCTCCCACTGGGAGCACTCGGTGGCCCTGACGGAGCAGGGTCCGCTGGTCCTGACGGCCCCCGACGGGGGCAGGGCGAAGCTGGCGGAACTGGGAATCACGGCGGCGCCGGACCCGCTGGCATAACGATCTCGCATCCGGGGCAGACTTCCTCGTTTCGCCTTTCCGGGGTCGCTGACGTAGACTGACTCGTCGGCTCTCGTGCACACGCATGTCCAGTGGGTTGCAACCTGACTTGATCTTCGTTGCACTCGGGAGCCGATCAAGGTAGTCGATTCGAAGGGCGAAGCGTGGCCAAGAAGCAAGGTGCCATCGAGATCGAGGGCACTGTCGTCGAGTCTCTTCCGAACGCCATGTTCAAGGTCGAGCTCCAGAACGGCCACCAGGTCCTGGCACACATCAGCGGCAAGATGCGCATGCACTACATCCGCATCCTCCCTGACGACCGGGTCGTGGTGGAGCTGTCTCCGTACGACCTGACGCGTGGCCGGATCGTCTACCGGTACAAGTAGATCTTGCCCACGTCCCGTGCGTTCCGCGCGCGGGTCCGCCGGCAACTGACCCGGAGAACCTCACACCCATGAAGGTCAAGCCGAGCGTCAAGAAGATCTGCGACAAGTGCAGGGTGATCCGCCGTCACGGTCGGGTCATGGTCATCTGCGACAACCCGCGCCACAAGCAGCGCCAGGGCTGAAGCCTGACCGTTCCCTCCGCGATTCGCATGACTTCGCGCGACGCGAGCTGAACATGTTCATACGCAGGACCCGGGCGAGCGATCGTCCGACACCCCCGGTTCGGAGGCCGGGGACCCGAGCCGTACCAAGCCTTTGGCTGTGTCTTTTGAACAGCGTGAAGGTGCCGGCGGCCGGGGATCGGTTCTGTGGAAGACCTCCGACAATCAACTGGAGCCATTGAATGGCACGCGTTTCCGGTGTTGACATCCCGCGCGAAAAGCGCGTCGAGATCGCCCTCACCTACGTGTTCGGCATTGGCCGGACCCTCTCGCAGCAGACGCTCGCCGCCACCGGCGTGGACCCGAACACCCGTGTTCGGGACCTCTCCGAGGAGCAGCTCGTCGCGATCCGCGAGTACGTCGACAACAACATCAAGACCGAGGGTGACCTCCGTCGCGAGGTGCAGGCCGACATCCGCCGCAAGGTCGAGATCGGCACCTACCAGGGTCTGCGCCACCGTCGCGGTCTGCCCGTCCGCGGTCAGCGCACCAGCACGAACGCCCGTACCCGCAAGGGCCCGCGTCGCGCCATCGCCGGCAAGAAGAAGCCGGGCAAGAAGTAGTCCGCAGCGGACTCGCCGTCCAGCGGTCTTCGCTGTAGGACCGACCACCTCCCGTAGGAGAACGACATGCCCCCCAAGGGACGTCAGGGCGCGACCAAGAAGGTGCGCCGCAAGGAAAAGAAGAACGTCGCTCACGGCCACGCGCACATCAAGAGCACGTTCAACAACACGATCGTGTCCATCACGGACCCGACCGGCAACGTGATCTCCTGGGCCTCCGCCGGCCACGTTGGCTTCAAGGGCTCCCGGAAGTCCACGCCGTTCGCCGCGCAGATGGCCGCCGAGTCGGCTGCCCGTCGCGCGCAGGAGCACGGCATGCGCAAGGTCGACGTGTTCGTCAAGGGCCCGGGTTCCGGTCGTGAGACCGCCATCCGCTCCCTGCAGGCGACCGGCCTCGAGGTCGGCTCCATCCAGGACGTCACGCCCACCCCGCACAACGGGTGCCGTCCGCCGAAGCGCCGTCGCGTCTGATCCCGCTTCACCGCGGCATCGCTTCACCAGGGTTTTCCGGGCGGTACGGCTCTTTCGGGTCGTATCGCCCGTACCCTTGCAGTACTAGTCGGGCGTCAAATAGCGGGCGCCCCTGACTGAAGGATCACCACATGCTGATCGCTCAGCGTCCCTCGTTGACCGAAGAGGTCGTCGACGAGTTCCGCTCCCGGTTCGTCATCGAGCCGCTGGAGCCGGGCTTCGGCTACACCCTCGGCAACTCCCTCCGCCGCACCCTCCTCTCGTCGATCCCCGGCGCTGCTGTCACCAGCATCCGCATCGACGGTGTCCTGCACGAGTTCACCACCGTGCCGGGCGTCAAGGAGGACGTCACCGACCTGATCCTCAACATCAAGCAGCTGGTCGTCTCCTCGGAGCACGACGAGCCGGTCGTGATGTACCTGCGCAAGCAGGGCCCGGGTCTGGTCACCGCCGCCGACATCGCGCCCCCGGCCGGTGTCGAGGTGCACAACCCCGACCTCGTCCTCGCCACGCTCAACGGCAAGGGCAAGCTGGAGATGGAGCTGACCGTCGAGCGCGGTCGCGGCTACGTCTCCGCCGTGCAGAACAAGCAGGTCGGTCAGGAGATCGGGCGCATCCCGGTCGACTCGATCTACTCGCCGGTTCTCAAGGTCACGTACAAGGTCGAGGCCACGCGTGTCGAGCAGCGGACCGACTTCGACAAGCTGATCGTCGACGTCGAGACCAAGCAGGCGATGCGTCCGCGCGACGCCATGGCCTCCGCCGGCAAGACGCTGGTCGAGCTGTTCGGTCTCGCCCGCGAGCTGAACATCGACGCCGAGGGCATCGACATGGGTCCGTCCCCGACGGACGCCGCGCTCGCCGCCGATCTGGCGCTGCCGATCGAGGAGCTGGAGCTCACCGTTCGGTCGTACAACTGCCTCAAGCGCGAGGGCATCCACTCCGTGGGTGAGCTCGTGGCCCGGTCCGAGGCGGACCTGCTCGACATCCGCAACTTCGGCGCGAAGTCGATCGACGAGGTCAAGGCGAAGCTGGCCGGCATGGGCCTGGCCCTCAAGGACAGCCCGCCCGGATTCGACCCGACCGCCGCGGCGGACGCGTTTGGCGCGGACGACGACGCGGATGCGGGCTTCGTCGAGACCGAGCAGTACTAAGAGCTCGGGTCCGACGGTTCGTTTTCGACTGCCGGCCCGCTGTGGCTGGTCGCGCAGTTCCCCGCGCCCTTCGGGGCGCGGGGTCTCCGACAGGCGACCGCCTGCTCGGATACTGACTCCGGTACCTGATACGGCCGGGGCAGACACCTAGGAGAAACACCATGCCGAAGCCCACCAAGGGTGCCCGTCTGGGCGGCAGTGCCGCGCACGAGAAGCTGCTCCTCGCGAACCTGGCGAAGAGCCTCTTCGAGCACGGCCGGATCACCACCACCGAGGCGAAGGCGCGCAAGCTGCGTCCGTACGCCGAGCGTCTGGTCACCAAGGCGAAGAAGGGCGACCTTCACAACCGCCGTCAGGTGCTCCAGGTGATCACGGACAAGAGCATCGTCCACACGCTCTTCACCGAGATCGGCCCGCGCTACGAGAACCGTCCCGGTGGCTACACCCGGATCACCAAGATCGGTAACCGCCGTGGCGACAACGCGCCCATGGCCGTCATCGAGCTGGTCGAGGCGCTGACCGTGGCGCAGCAGGCCACCGGCGAGGCCGAGGCCGCGACGAAGCGCGCCGCCAAGGACGCGGAGGGCTCCGCCGAGGTTTCGGAGGCCAAGGTCGACACGGCCAAGGCCGACGACGAGGCTGCGGCCGAGGAGTCGAAGGACGCGTAAGCGTTCTGCCGGGGGCTGTGTGATGGCGGCTGCGGCTTCGTCGTGGCTGGTCGCGCAGTGCCCCGCGCCCCTTAACGGCGTTTGCGGGTCCGTCCTTTTCAAGGGCGGGCCCGCTTTCGTTCGGCTGAGAGGATCTCTGGGTGAGTGACGAAGTTGAGGCCGGGTTCGTGCGGGTGCGGTTGGACCTGTCGTACGACGGTTCCGAGTTCTCCGGGTGGGCCAAGCAGGCCGGGGGGCGGCGGACCGTGCAGGGGGAGATCGAGGACGCGTTGCGGACCGTCACGCGGTCGCCCGGGACGTACGAACTGACGGTCGCCGGCCGGACCGACGCTGGCGTGCACGCGCGAGGCCAGGTCGCCCATGTCGATCTGCCGCGTGAGGTGTGGGCCGAACATCACGTGAAGCTGCTCAAGCGGCTCGCGGGGCGGCTGCCGAGGGACGTGCGGGTCTGGGCGCTGCGCGAGGCGCCCAGTGGCTTCAACGCCCGGTTCTCGGCGGTCTGGCGGCGCTACGCCTACCGGGTCACCGACAACCCCGGCGGCGTCGACCCGCTGCTGCGCGGGCATGTGCTGTGGCACGACTGGCCGCTCGACGTGGACGCCATGAACGAGGCCGCCCGGGGGCTGCTGGGGGAGCACGACTTCGCCGCCTACTGCAAGAAGCGGGAGGGGGCGACCACCATCCGGACGCTGCAGGAGCTGAGCCTCGTGCGGGGCGAGGACGGGATCGTCACCGCCACCGTGCGCGCCGACGCCTTCTGCCACAACATGGTGCGCTCCCTCATCGGGGCGCTGCTGTTCGTCGGCGACGGTCACCGCGGCCCCGACTGGCCGGCGAAGGTGCTCGCCGCGGGCGTACGGGACTCGGCCGTGCACGTCGTGCGGCCGCACGGGCTGACGCTGGAGGAGGTCGGCTACCCGGCCGACGAGCTGCTGGCCGCCCGGAACAAGGAGGCGCGCAACAAGCGGTCGCTGCCGGGAGCCGGTTGCTGCTGACCGGGGGCGGGGGCCGCCGTCAGCCGGTCTCCGCCGCCGCCGACGCCTGGGCCTCGCCGCGGCGGCGGATCTGCCGGAAGGCGAACTCGGCCAGGTCGTCACCGGCCCGGAACACGCCCGTGGACTTCTCCGTGACGTCCTTGCCGCCCGTGAAACCGGCCACGGTGAAGTAGGCGTAACGGCCGTAGGAGTTGGTCGTGGAGCGGCAGACGGCGCCTGTGCAGAAGGACTTGACGCCACCGCCGGACAGAGAGCGGATGATGCTCTTCTTGTCGGCTTCCTTCTTCGCCTTCGCGGCCTGCGCCTCGCTGTCGAAGACGGCCACGCCGACGGTGACGGCGGTGTCGCCCTTGGTGTAGGTGACGCGGATCAGGCGTGTGCACTTGTTGGCGTCGAGGACCTTGGGCAGGGTGCCCTGGGCGGCGGAGCCGCAGGTGCGGGTGTCGGCCGTGGGGCCCTTCTTGTAGACCGTCTCGCCCATGGTCAGCTGGGTGCCGGGGAAGAGCAGGTCCGGGCTGAGCGGGGCCTTGTCCTTCTTGGCGGTGGAGACGAAGTCCTTCGGGTCCAGCGGCGGCGGGGCGCTGGTCGGGGCGAAGGACGGCCGGGTGGCCGTCGCGCTCGGTATGTCCGCCGTCGAGGGGAGCTGCGAGGAGGGGCCGTCGGAGGCCTGGCCGGAGCCGTTCGCCGAGACGACGGCCACGGCGACGGCGCCGGCTATCGCCACGGTGGCCAGCGCGCCGCCGCCGATGAAGAGCAGCCGGCGCCGCTTGGCCCGGGCCTCGGAGGCCTCGGCGAGGGCAGCCCAGTCCGGCGTGTTGTCACTGCTGCCGCTGTTCCAGGGCTGCTGCGACTGCGGTTGCTGAGGCTGCTGCGATTGCGGTTTCCAGGGATCCCACTGCGACTGAGGTCCCCCCTGCCCAAAGCTCATGGGCGGCATCTTAGACGGGCCTGTGGGCGTGCTGGTGCCGGGACTTGGGGGCGGCAGGGCCTAGCGTTCCGTTCATGCGGACGGGCAAAAGCGACATCTCCGGGTGGTTGGTGCGGCCGGCGGGCGGGCATCTGTGGGCGGTGCTCGTGACGGTGCTGGCGGCGTCCGCCGCGCACGCGTCGCGGGTGACCTCGGACGGAGGCATGGACAACGCGATCGTCGTGCGGGCGGCCCGCACCTGGCTGGCCGGTGGCTCCCCGTACGACGATCCGCACTTCCTCTACCTGCCGAGCGCCGTCCTGGCCGCCGTCCCGCAGGCGCTGCTGCCCGCGCCGGTGCTCCGGGTGCTGGTGCCGTGTGCGGTGACGGCCCTGCTGGCGCTGGCCTGGGCCTGCGCGCTGCTCCTGCACCGCGTGCCGCTCGGCAGCCGGCTCGCGGCCCTCGGGCTGACCGGGCTCGCGCTGGGCTTCGCGCCGTTCGGGCACCTGGTGCGGCTCGGCAACTGGACCGTGACGGCGACGGTGGCGCTGCCGCTGGCCCTGCTGCTGGCGAGCCGGGGCCGCTGGACCGCTGCGGGCGCGGTCATCGGGGCGGCCGTGGCGCTCAAGCCGCTGCTCGCGCCCGTCGTCCTGCTCTTCCTCTTCGCCGGCCGGTGGCGGGCGCTGGCGGCGGCCGTCCTGGTGCCCGCGCTGGCCTCCGCCGCGGCGGCGCTGGCGATGCCCGACCCGGCAGGCTTCTTCACCCGCACCCTGCCCTTCCTGCTGCACGGCGACGACGGCTTCGTACGGCTCTACGAGGCCTCCCCGGCGGCCGTGCTGCCCCGGCTCGGGGTGCCGGCGGCGCTCGCGCAGGGGCTCGCGGTGGCCGCGGCGTGCGCCGGGGTGCTCTGCGCGTACCGGCGCTGGCGGCGCGCCGACCCCGGCCCGCTGCGGCTCGCCGAGACCGGCGCGGGGCTGATGCTGTCGGCGTTCCTGGTGTCCCGGCCGTCCTACGACCACTACCTCCTGGTCGCCCTGCCGCTGCTGCTCGCCGGACTGCCGTACGCCGGTTCGGTGGCCCGCGGGGTGTGGTTCTGGATCGCCCTGGTGCCCCAGGTGCCGGGGCTGACCTGGCCCTGGCTGGAGGGGGAGCGGCGGCGGGCCTTCCGGGACGCGTTCACGCTGTGTGTGCTGGCGGTGACGGTCGCCCGGCAGTCCACGACGGGTGGGGCGGGCGCGGGCGGAGGGGTGCCGCCCGGCCGGGCGCCGGAGCCCGAGCGGGCCTCCGCGGCCCCGTTTTGACCGGGCCGCCGGGGCCCGGGTATTCTGCACAGCTGTATGTGTATTGGCTTGCTCATTCTCACGTGAGGGGCCCTTACACCGGTCCACCGGGACCGATGACCAGCGACCTGCACGCGGTATGCGTCACCGCGGTGCGGTCAGGGCTGTCGTGATCGTCTTCGGTGACCATGTCAGGACCACTCACTGAAGAAGCGAAGGCTACGAACCGTGCGTACGTACAGCCCCAAGCCCGGCGATGTGACGCGCCAGTGGCACGTCATCGACGCTCAGGACGTCGTCCTGGGTCGTCTCGCCACCACTGCCGCCACCCTGCTGCGCGGCAAGCACAAGCCGATCTACGCCCCGCACGTCGACACTGGTGACTTCGTCATCATCATCAACGCCGACAAGGTGCACCTCTCCGGCAACAAGCGGACCCAGAAGATGGCGTACCGTCACTCCGGCTACCCGGGCGGTCTGCGCTCCGTGCGCTACGACGAGCTCCTGGACAAGAACCCGGAGAAGGCCGTCGAGAAGGCCGTCAAGGGCATGCTCCCGAAGAACTCCCTGGGCCGTCAGATGCTCTCGAAGCTGAAGGTCTACAAGGGTGACCAGCACCCGCACGGCGCGCAGCAGCCGCAGCCGTTCGAGATCACCCAGGTCGCGCAGTAAGTCCGGCCACCCCCTAAGACTGAAGAGAATCTGAGGAGCATCGTGGCCGAGACCACTGCCGAGCAGCCGCTCGAAGAGCTTGACATCGACAGCTACACCACCGAGTCCGAGGTCCCCGTCGAGGGCGAGTACACCTCGGAGTCCATGGCCTCCGCCTTCGGCGAGCCCCAGCCGGCCGCCGGCCTGGGCCGTCGCAAGAACGCCATCGCCCGTGTCCGGATCGTCCCGGGCACCGGCAAGTGGAAGGTCAACGGGCGCACGCTCGAGGACTACTTCCCGAACAAGGTGCACCAGCAGGAAGTCAACGAGCCCTTCAAGGTGCTCGAGCTCGACAACCGTTACGACGTCATCGCCCGCATCTCGGGCGGCGGCGTCTCCGGTCAGGCCGGTGCGCTCCGTCTCGGTGTCGCCCGTGCGCTGAACGAGGCGGACGTCGACAACAACCGCGGCCCGCTCAAGAAGGCCGGTTACCTCACCCGTGACGACCGTGCGGTCGAGCGGAAGAAGGCCGGTCTGAAGAAGGCCCGCAAGGCCCCGCAGTACAGCAAGCGCTAAGTCGTACCGGCTCGGTACCGGCTGTACCCCGAACGCCCCGGCGGCACGCCACTGTGCTGCCGGGGCATTCGTTTATCCCTGCCGTTGGGCGTATAACGGCACAAGACGTTCTAAGGCTTATGTGATCGATGGCCGGGCGCTGCGCCGGGCCTTCGGGAGCCGACTGCGTGGGCCGCACTCATCGGCAGCCGCTTCCGGATTTGACGTTTCCTCAGGAGGACAAGTGGGACGACTCTTCGGCACGGACGGCGTGCGCGGTGTCGCCAACGCGGATCTGACGGCCGAGCTGGCGCTGGGCCTCTCCGTAGCCGCGGCGCACGTACTGGCCGAGGCGGGCACCTTCGCCGGGCACCGGGCGACCGCGGTGGTCGGCCGGGACCCGCGCGCCTCCGGGGAGTTCCTGGAGGCCGCGGTGGTCGCGGGCCTGGCCAGCGCCGGTGTGGACGTGCTGCGGGTCGGCGTGCTGCCGACGCCCGCGGTGGCCCACCTCACCGGCGCGCTCGGCGCGGACCTCGGCGTGATGCTGTCCGCCAGCCACAACGCCATGCCCGACAACGGCATCAAGTTCTTCGCCCGCGGCGGGCACAAGCTCGCCGACGAGCTGGAGGACCGCATCGAGTCCGTCTACGCCGACCACCGCACCGGTGCCCCCTGGGACCGCCCGACCGGCGCCGGCGTCGGCCGCGTACGCGACTACGACGAGGGGCTCGACCAGTACGTCGCCCACCTCGTCGGCGTCCTGCCGAACCGCCTCGACGGTCTGAAGATCGTCCTCGACGAGGCGCACGGAGCGGCCTCCCGGGTCTCGCCGGAGGCGTTCGCGCGGGCCGGAGCCGAGCTGGTCACCATCGGTGCGGTGCCCGACGGCCTCAACATCAACGACGGCTGCGGCTCCACCCACCTCGACCTGCTCAAGGCGGCCGTGGTCGAGCACGGCGCCGACCTCGGCATCGCCCACGACGGCGACGCCGACCGCTGCCTGGCCGTGGACCACACCGGTGCGGAGGTCGACGGCGACCAGATCCTCGCGGTGCTCGCGCTCGCGATGCGGGAGCGGGAGGCGCTGCGGTCCGAGACCGTCGTGGCCACCGTCATGTCCAACCTGGGCTTCAAGCTCGCCATGGAGCGCGAGGGCATCCGGTTCGTGGCGACCTCGGTCGGCGACCGGTACGTCCTGGAGGAGATGAAGGAGCACGGCTACGCCCTCGGCGGCGAGCAGTCCGGCCACGTCATCATCCTCGACCACGCCACCACCGGCGACGGAACGCTGACCGGCCTGATGCTGGCGGCGCGGGTCGCGCAGACCGGCCGTACGCTGCGGGACCTCGCGTCCGTGATGGAGCGGCTGCCGCAGGTGCTGGTGAACGTGCCGGACGTGGACAAGTCGCGGGTGACGAGCTCTGCCGAGCTGGCCACGGCGGTGGCCGAGGCGGAGCGGGAGCTGGGCAGCACCGGGCGGGTGCTGCTGCGCCCCTCGGGGACCGAGCCGCTGGTGCGGGTGATGGTCGAGGCGGCGGACATCGAGCAGGCTCGGTCGGTGGCGGGGCGGTTGGCCGATTCGGTGAAGTCCGCGCTGGGATAGTTTTCGGTGCCGGGTTCGGGGCCGGGGTTCTGTGCGACGCGGGCTGCCGGTTCGTTGTGGCCGGTCGCGCAGTTCCCCGCGCCCCTAGGCGGGTCTGCTCATCCGGCTTCGTTGGGTTGACCACAGGGCCTTCTGGACCAACAGCGTGAGGGTTCCGGCGACCACGATGCCTGCCAGGTTGAGCAGGAGTTGTTCGGTGGAGCCCACCGTCTGTTTCGTGTCGCCGAAGCTCAGGGCGACGGCCGCGTTCGCGGCGGCCGGGACCGTGGTGACGGAGATGGCCACGCCCACCAGGGCGCCGGACTTCGCCGACGTCAGGGACAGGGTGCCCGCGACGCCGGCCAGGATCGCCACCACGAAGGAGAAGGCGTCCGGGGCGTAGACGAAGCCGGTGTTGGGCCGGTCGCCCTCCAGCAGGCCCTCGCTGAACTGGCCGAACCCGGTCATGATCCAGCTGAAGCCCACCGTCACCGCGATCGCCACCGCGAAGCCCACCAGCAGGGCGGTCAGGGAACGCAGGGCGAGGCGCGGGGCGCGCTGCACGATCGCCGTGGAGGTCCCGGCGAGAGGGCCGAAGTCCGGGCCGACGGCCATCGCGCCGACGATCAGGACCGCGTTGTCGAGGACCACGCCGCAGGCCGCGATCATCGTGGCGATCGTGATGAAGGCGACGTAGGTGATGGAGAGCGTCGACTCCTCGTTCGTCGCCTCTTCCAGCTCCTCCCACAGCACCGCGTCGGCCGGCTCGCCGGGCGCCTCCCGCTCCGCCCGGTCGGCGTGCTCGGACAGCGACAGGTCGATCCGCTCGGCGGTGATAGCGCCGCGGCTGTCGATGTCCAACGCCCTCAGGCCGTTGATGAGTTCGTCACCGGCCTCGCGGGCCACGTCGCACATGACGACATCGCCCGCGGGTTCGCGGGCGGCGCCCGGCAGGACGACGAGGTGGGTGGTGCCAACCGTACGGTCGATCAGGCGGACCACCTCGTCGGTGCGGTCCGCCGGGGTGATCAGGCGCAGATGCAGCATCCGGTATTTCTACCGCGCGGCGCCCGCTTCACAGCTTGCGCAGGCTCAGGCGTTGCACCTTGTGGTCGGGGCCCTTGCGCAGCACCAGGGTGGCCCGGCCGCGGGTGGGGGCCACGTTCTCCACCAGGTTGGGCTTGTTGATGGTGCGCCAGGTGGTGCGGGCGTAGTCGAGGGCCTCCTCCTCCGACACCTGCGTGTACTTGCGGAAGTACGACGACGGGTTCTGGAAGGCGGTCGCGCGCAGCTTGCGGAAGCGGTTGAGGTACCAGCGCTCGATGTCCTCGGCGCGCGCGTCGACGTACACGCTGAAGTCGAAGTAGTCGGCGAGTCCGACCCTGGTGCGGCCGTCCTTGCCGGGCAGCGCGGGCTGGAGCACGTTGAGGCCCTCCACGATCAGGATGTCGGGGCGGCGGACGACGAGCCGCTGGTCCGGGACGATGTCGTAGATGAGGTGGGAGTAGACCGGGGCGGTCACCTCCGCCTTGCCCGCCTTGATGTCGGCGACGAAGCGGGTCAGCGCCCGGCGGTCGTACGACTCGGGGAAACCCTTCCGCGACATGAGGCCGCGCGCCTCCAGCTCCCGCGTCGGCAACAGGAAGCCGTCGGTCGTCACCAGCTCCACGCGCGGGTGCTCCGGCCAGCGGGAGAGCAGCGCCTGGAGCAGCCGGGCGACCGTGGACTTGCCGACCGCGACCGAGCCGGCGACCCCTATGACGAAGGGGGTGCCGGACTGGGAGCCCTGCTCGCCGAGGAAGGTGTTCAGCGCGCCGCGCAGGCCGTCGGTGGCGCCGACGTAGAGGTTGAGCAGCCGGGAGAGCGGGAGGTAGATGTCCCGCACCTCGTCGAGGTCGATGACGTCGCCGAGGCCGCGCAGCTTCTCCACCTCCTCGGCGGTCAGCGGCAGCGGCGTCTTGTCGCGCAGCGCGCTCCACTCGGGGCGGGTGAGGTCGACGTAGGGAGTCGCCTCCGGCCGCTGCCGGTGGGCGCTCCGGGGAATCGAGGGGACCGGAGAGATCACAGTCCATTGTTAACGGAGTACGAACGGGGCGGCAGGTGGGCTGCGTCACGTCCGCCCGAGGGCGGTCGCCGACGAGGTCACGCGGGCGTCACGGTCGGATACCGGGTGCCGCAGCCTTGATCATCTGTGAGGCGACTGTGCGTACAGTCTTCGCACGTTTGTGCGGAACTCCCGCCACCTGGAAGAAAGAGTCCGACGTGAGACTGTCATCTGTCCGCCGTACCGCCCTCGCCTCGCCCGTGGCCGTCCTGGCCCTGGCCGTCACCGCGTGCGGCTCCTCGCAGGGCGACGGCGACAAGGCGGCCGGCGATGACAGGGGCGGGGCCGGCAAGACCGCCTCCGCGGCCCCGGCGCCCAAGGCGCTCACCGCCGCCGAGCTGGAGAAGGCCGCCCTGGCTCAGGCGGACGTGAAGGGCGGCAAGGTCACCGAGGTGTCGGCCGCGGACGACGTCGCCAAGGGCAAGGTGAAGCCCCAGGAGGCGCGGTGCGAGCCGCTCGCCCTCGCCGAGACGGGCGTCCCGCTGGGCGAGCCCGCCGCGTCCGTCAAGCGGAGCTGGACCGAGGGGCCGAAGAAGCCGTCCGGGGACGCGAGCACCGAGGAGGCCATCGGGGCCGCGTTCGACCTGGACAAGGTCCTGGTGACCCTGGCCTCCTACGAGGACGGCGGTGCCGAGGCCGTCCTGAAGGACGTGAAGGAGGCGGCCGGCGCGTGCGCGGGCGGGTTCACCTTCACCGCGATGGGTGAAACGGCCCGCATCGCCAAGGTGGCCGAGGCCCCGGCATCCGGCGGCGCCGACGAGGCGGTCGCGATGACGATGACGATGACCGGCGACGACGGCGACACGTTCCCGGTCAAGGTCTGCGTCACCCGCAAGGGCGCCACCGTGGCCTCCTTCACCGTGCTGAATCTCGCCGCCGCCAGTACCGGCGAGGACTTCCCCTTCCCCACCGAGATCAGCGACGCGCAGCTCGCCAAACTCGGCTGACGCGGGGGTGGCCGGAGGCGTTCCTTCCCCGGCGGGAATTTCCGATTTCGGGCACAGAGGGCCGGCTTTCCGGCCGCCTCGCGATCGATTCTGCTCGTAGGCTGCCGCTTATGTGCGGAATCGTGGGATACGTGGGGCCTCAGTCGGCACTCGATGTCGTGATGGCCGGACTGAAGCGGCTCGAGTACCGGGGATACGACTCGGCGGGCGTCGCCGTGCTCGCGGACGGCGGCCTCGCCACCGCCAAGCGGGCCGGCAAGCTCGTCAACCTCGACAAGGAACTGTCCGAACATCCGCTGCCGGCCGCCGCCACCGGCATCGGCCACACCCGCTGGGCCACCCACGGCGGCCCCACCGACGCCAACGCCCACCCGCACCTGGACAACGCGGGCCGGGTCGCCGTGGTCCACAACGGCATCATCGAGAACTTCGCGCCGCTGCGGGCCGAACTGGCGGAGCGCGGCCACGAACTGCCCTCCGAGACCGACACCGAGGTCGTCGCCCACCTGCTCGCCGAGGAGTACTCCGGCTGCGCCGACCTCGCCGAGGCGATGCGGCTGGTGTGCCGGCGGCTGGAGGGCGCGTTCACGCTGGTCGCCGTGCACGCGGACGCGCCGGACGTGGTGGTGGGCGCGCGCCGCAACTCGCCGCTCGTGGTGGGCGTGGGGGAGGGCGAGTACTTCCTCGCCTCGGACGTCGCGGCCTTCATCGCCCACACCCGGGACGCCGTCGAGCTGGGTCAGGACCAGGTCGTCGAACTGCGCCGGGACGGCGTCACCGTCACCGCGTTCGACGGCACCCCGGCCGACGTCCGCTCCTACCACGTCGACTGGGACGCCTCGGCCGCCGAGAAGGCCGGCTACGCCTCCTTCATGCTCAAGGAGATCGCCGAGCAGCCGAAGGCCGTCGCCGACACCCTCCTCGGCCGCATCGACGGCTCCGGCACGCTGAGCCTGGACGAGGTGCGCATCCCTCCGGAGGTGCTGCGGGAGGTCGGCAAGGTCGTCGTCGTGGCCTGCGGTACGGCGTACCACGCCGGGCTCATCGCCAAGTACGCCATCGAGCACTGGACGCGGATCCCCTGCGAGGTGGAGCTGGCCAGCGAGTTCCGCTACCGCGACCCGATCCTCGACCAGCAGACCCTGGTCGTCGCGATCTCCCAGTCCGGCGAGACCATGGACACCCTGATGGCCCTGCGCCACGCCCGCGAGCAGGGCGCCCGGGTCCTCGCCATCTGCAACACCAACGGTTCGACCATCCCCCGCGAGTCCGACGCCGTGCTCTACACCCACGCGGGCCCCGAGGTCGCCGTCGCCTCCACCAAGGCCTTCCTCACCCAGCTGGTGGCCTGCTATCTGGTCGCCCTCTACCTGGGCCAGGTGCGCGGCACCAAGTACGGCGACGAGATCCGCGACGTCGTCCGCGACCTGTCCGGCATCTCCGGCGCGGTCGAACGGGTGCTGGGGACCATGGACCCCGTGCGGGAACTGGCCCGCTCCCTCGCCCACAAGAACACGGTGCTCTTCCTCGGCCGCCACGTCGGCCACCCTGTCGCCCTCGAAGGCGCCCTCAAGCTGAAGGAGCTGGCGTACATGCACGCCGAGGGCTTCGCGGCGGGCGAGCTGAAGCACGGGCCGATCGCGCTGATCGAGGAGGACCTGCCGGTCGTCGTGATCGTGCCGTCCCCGCGCGGGCGCTCGGTCCTCCACGACAAGATCGTGTCCAACATCCAGGAGATCCGCGCCCGCGGCGCCCGCACCATCGTCATCGCCGAGGAGGGCGACGAGGCGGTGGCCCCCTACGCCGACCACCTCGTGCGCGTGCCGGCCACCCCGACCCTGCTGCAGCCCCTGGTGGCCACGGTGCCGCTGCAGGTCTTCGCCTGCGAACTGGCGACGGCCCGGGGCAACGAGGTGGACCAGCCGCGGAACCTGGCGAAGTCGGTGACGGTGGAGTAGCTCCGGAGGCACCCGGCGGCCTCACCACCGCCGGGCACGGGCCCACCGTACGGGTGAGCCCGGCGCCCGGTCGTGGTTCAGTCGTTGCGCACGTCGCGCCAGGCCCGGGGGGGCGACTCTGCCACGTCGTGTGACCCGGCCGGTGCGCCTTGTGCCGTGAGGCGGGCCCGTGCGGCGGGTGGGGGTTCGGGTCCGTGCGGCGGCCGGTGTGGGGCGGTCTTGCTGTCGGCGGGGCGTGTGGTCGCCGTAGGGGTGGGCACCGCGCTGGTTCAGTCGTCTCGCACGTTCCGCCAGGTCTGGGGGACCGCGCGGCTCCGCCGTCGGCGGGTGCGGGCTCACCGTACGGGTGAGCCCGGCGCCCGGTCGTGGTTCAGTCGTTGCGCACGTCGCGCCAGGCCCGGGGGATCGCCTCTGCCACGTCGTGTGACCCGGCCGGTGCGCCTTGTGCCGTGAGGCGGGCCCGTGCGGCGGGTGGGGGTTCGGGTCCGTGCGGCGGCCGGTGTGGG